>NZ_JBLXEM010000020.1:0-11718 GCF_048263065.1 Thioclava sp. | reverse complement strand
CATGACCGTCCTCCTTTGTGGATCATCGCAGACCCACCTTGGCACATCGATGCCGTCGGAGGGCGGTTACATCATCAACGCCAAATCAATGCAAGACGCGAAACTTAACGGACAGCTTGATGTAATCAACTGCATACACGCCGTTTGTCCCGATTGTTGCCGCATCAGGTCTCCGTTGCAGAACGTCTTGAGCCATCACTCCTTCGAACTGCGTCGAAAGCCCATGATAGCGATAGCGATGGCATTGCCAAGTTGTTGTGGCGTGTTTTTAAAAGGTCGCCTTGACCGATTTCAAGCCACCATCTTGGCGGCATAGTCGGCCCAGAGGCAGAAAGCATCTGCTCTTGCATGACGGTATGAAGTTGCTGAGATGCGGTAGCGGCGAGGGCGGAAGATGTTGTTGATCTGGTCATGTGCGGCCAGGAAGCGTTGCGCCTGTCTGGGCGACTTGAACCGGCCCATGATCTTTTCTCGTCGTTGCGTCGGCCTGTGACTGCCTTCAATTCTGTTGTTAAGGCCCTTGTGAGCGCGGTGATCGGCGTCCGGTGCCTGATGCGCAATCGGCTTGATGTAGCTGCGTAGCTTGTCAGTTATGACGACCCTCGGCTTACCAAGTTGCGTGATAAGCCTCGCTAGAAAGCGCCTTGCAGCTTTGGCATTTCGGCGTGTCTGAACCAAAATATCGAGCACGTCGCCGTTGGCATCTAATGCGCGCCAGAGCCAATGCTTCCCGCCGTTGATCGAGATCACAACCTCATCGAGGTGCCACTTGTTGTTAGGCTGTGGCCGGTCGCGGCGGATGCAACTGGCAAAATGAGCCCCAAAACGATTGACCCAGAAACGGGTAGTTTCGCGGCTTACAATCACGCCACGCCTGGCAAGCAAATCCTCAACATCCGCCGTGCTCATCGCGAACCGATGGTAAGCCCAGGCCGCGTAGGAGATGATTTCACGCGGAAGACGAAAGTCAATCCGGCGCGGCATTGTGCTCGGTATTTTCATGCGCCACCCTATAGCCAAACCAGCAGGGCTGAACAACTTGGCAATGCCCGATCAACAACTTGGCAATAACAACCAACACAATGCAGTTGCGGTTTACGTTGTGTAGGGCGAATTGAAGGTTTGCCGGAAGTAGTCATATATCAACTGCATCTGGGGCGAGAAACCGGCGTTCTTGCGCCACGCCAATCCGACGTCCATCGTCGGCACTGGCGTTTCGGTCAACACTGTGGCGATCCGTTTCCCTTCCAGGGACCAGGGCCGGTATACCATGTCCGACAAGATCGCGACGCCGTGACCGTTGGCCACCAGTGACCGGACGGCCTCGACCGACGATGTGCGCAGGGTGACACGTGGTTGGGCCCGCTGGTAACTCCAGTATTTCATTGCAGAATTCGCGGCCTCATCCACCGTCAGCATGATGTAATCTTCTTCGGCAATGTCTTCGAAGCTCGCCGTGCGGCGATGTGCAAGGCGGTGCGTGTTCGACACCCAAAGCCGCCGGGACGAACGCATCAGTGTTTCACTGTCCAGTGCGGGGTTGGCGATATTTGAGGTCAGCAAAATCGCTATATCGAATCGATCCGCCAGAAGCCCTTCTTCGATGCTGTCGCGGTTTTGCTCAAACAGACGGATGTCCAGATTGGGGTGCAACTGGCGCAACCGGTCCAGATGCGACGGCAGGAAATACCCGATCACTGTATAGCTTGCGGCGATGCGGATCGTGCCGGAAGTTTCCGAATTGCGGTGTCGCAGGCTTTGGGCCTCCTCCACCTTTGACAGGATAGCATAGGCCGACGTCAGCAAGTCGCGCCCGGCATGCGTCAGGTCCATGCCGTGATGCGTGCGCACAAACAGTTCAACCCCCAGCGAGGTTTCCAGTTCGCGGATCGCAGTTGTCACCGAGGATTGCGAGATAGACAGAGCCGAGGCCGCCCGGCTGACCTGACCGGTTTCGGCGGTCGCGACAAAATACTTCAGCTGACGAAAATTCAAGGTACGCGCTCCTTCAGAATGGATCCGAGTATTATCGGTTTTTCCGATAAATTAACCTCAAGATTCTGAAATTTACAAACATCAATCCTCGTCGCAAGCTTTCTCGTAGGAATATGAGGGATGTGTTTGATGCGTAAGATGGTCGATCTCAATTGCGACATGGGTGAAGGGTTCGGCCATTGGACCTATGGCGATGCGCCCGACGACGCACTGATGGAGATCATCAGTTCCGCCAACGTTGCCACCGGGTTTCACGCGGGGGATCCCAACTCGATGAACCGGCTTGCGGCACTGGCCAAGGCGCATGGTGTCGGGCTGGGCGCACATCCAGCCTATAAGGATTTGCAAGGGTTCGGGCGCCGCCGCATCGATGCTGCCACTGATGAGCTGGTTAACGATATCCTTTATCAGATCGGCGCATTGCGTGAATTTGGCCGCCGTCACGATGTGGCCCTAAGCCATGTGAAGCCGCATGGCGCCCTTTATATGGAGGCCGCGTGCAACGAGGAACTGTCGCGCCATCTGGTGGAAACGCTCCAGCAGACCAGCCCCGATTTGATCCTGTTCTGCATGGGCGCATCCATGACCTACGAAGTTGCAAAGCGCCTGTCACAACCGGTGGTGCGCGAATTCTATTCCGACCGCGATTATGGCGATGACGGGATGATCGTGTTTACCCGCAAACCGGCGGCGATGGATCCCGATACCATTGCGCGGAAATGTCTGCGCGCCTGCGTGGACGGTCAAGTCGAAACTGCCAGTGGCAAGGTTATCGACGTGGCCTTTGAATCGATCTGCGTGCATTCTGACACGCCCGGCGCGGTGCAAATCCTCAGCGCCATTCGAAAAATACTGAACGATAACGACATTTCGATCGCGTCTGCCAGGGACGTACTGGCGCTGGCCAACGATAACTAGGATCTTCCAAGGAGAAACGACACATGGCTGACATCCAATCCCCGGTTCCTGGCACTTTCTATCACCGCCCCTCGCCCGAAGATGCTGTTTTCAAGTCCGAAGGCGACAGTGTCGCCGTTGGTGATACCATCGGCCTTGTCGAGGTAATGAAATCCTTCATCGAGGTGCAGGCCGAAGAGGCAGGCACGTTCGCAGGTTATTCGGCCGAGGACGAAGCCGCCGTATCGGCCGGTGACGTTCTGGCGACGTTGAAGTGAAATGAGTATTCAACGGCTCTTTATCGCGAACCGGGGCGAAATCGCCGTGCGCATCGTGCGCGCCGCGAAATCCCTGGGGATTCATACCATTCAGGCCCATTCCGAGGCGGATGCCGACATGCTGGCCGTGCGCATGGCGGATGAGGCGGTTTGCATTGGCCCGCCGCAGGCTGCGAAATCCTATCTGGACATTGATGCGGTGGTGAAGGCCGCCCGCGATGCGGGTGCCGATGCGGTGCATCCAGGCTATGGTTTTCTTGCCGAAAGCCCGGCTTTTGCCCGCTCCGTGACCGAGGCCGGAATGATCTTTGTCGGCCCATCTGCCGACACGATTCAAAGCATGGGTGACAAGGTATCGGCCCGACAGGTCGCCGAGGCAGCGGGCGTGCCGGTGGTTCCCGGCTCGGACGGCAGGGTGGACGACATGGATGTGGCCGCCCGACTGGCCGCGACTATCGGCTTTCCGGTAATGATCAAAGCCAGCGCGGGGGGCGGTGGACGCGGCATTCGCATCGCCGAGACCGCCGAAGACCTGTTGAAGCTGACCCCGCAGGCCCGACAAGAGGCGCAGGCCGCGTTTGGCGACGGTGGCATTTATATCGAAAAGGTCATCCGCCAGCCGCGCCATATCGAGGTGCAGATACTGGGTGACGGCACCCGCGCCGTGCATTGTTTTGAGCGCGAATGCTCGCTTCAGCGCCGCCGCCAGAAGGTGTGGGAGGAAGCGCCCGCTTTTGATCTGCCCGAAGCGACGCGGCAGGCGATGTGTAAAAGAGCCGTCGATCTGGCCGAAGCCGTGGGATATCGTGGGGCCGGGACGGTCGAGTATCTCTATGATCAGCAGGCGGACGCCTATTATTTCATCGAGATGAACACCCGCATTCAGGTTGAACACCCCGTCACCGAGATGATCACCGGTCTGGATCTGGTTGCCCTGATGATCCGCGTCGCGAGCGGTGAACCTCTGCCGCTTGCTCAGGATGATATCCACCTGACCGGCTATGCCATCGAAGTGCGATTGAACGCCGAAGATCCGCATAAGAAGTTCATGCCATTTCCGGGCAAGGTTGGTGCGCTTGACCTGCCCGAATCCGATGGCGTTCGTGTCGATCACTTCCTTTACGAAGGCTATCAGATCCCGCCATTCTATGACTCGCTTATTGGCAAGCTGATCGTTCACGGGGACACCCGCGAACAGGCTATCGACAAAATGCAATCCGCGCTGGACGGCATCAAGATTGACGGCCTGAAAACCACCATCCCGCTGCATAAGGCGCTGGCACGCTCGGACGACGTGCGCGCCGGTCGCATCCATACCCAGTGGCTTGAGCCGTGGCTGGATGCGGGCAATCTCAACGACCAGACAGGAGGAGCATCGTGAAGACACGGTATTCATACGGCGGCGACGAGCATATCTTTGTCGAGATGGACGAAGAAATGTCGCTGGACGCATTCTTCAAATCCCTCGCGATGAGCAACGCCACCCGCGACGCCAACATCAATGGCATCCGCGAGATTTGCCCCGCCAACGCGTCCTTTCAGGTGCGTTATGACCCCGAAGTGATCGCGCCCGAGGATATGATGGCCAAGCTGAAAGAGCTGGAAAAGAAGGCCGAGAACGCGGAAAAGCGACTGAACACGCGCATTGTCGAAGTGCCCGTCTACTATCAGGATCCGTGGACGCATGATTGTGTGATGCGGTTTCGCGAGCGGCATCAGGATCCTTCTGGCACCGATCTGGATTACGCCGCGCGCATCAATGGCTACGACAGTGTCGAGGCCTTTATCGAGGCGCATCACTCGGCCCCTTGGTTCGTGTCGATGGTCGGTTTCGTGTCGGGTTTGCCGTTTCTTTATCAGTTGGTCGAACGCGACAAGCAGATCGAGGTGCCGAAATACCTTAAACCGCGCACCGACACGCCAAAGCAGACCGTCGGATACGGTGGCTGTTTCTCCTGCGTCTATTCCGTGCGCGGCGCGGGCGGCTATCAGATGTTTGGTATCACACCGTTGACCATCTTTGATGCCGACCAGAAGGTCAGCTATCTCAAGGACTTCATGGTGTTCTTCAAGCCCGGCGATATCGTCAAGTGGAAGCCGATCGACCGCGAAGAATACGACCGTATTCTCAAGGGGGTCGAAGACGGCACATACCAACCACGCATCGCCAATGTCACCTTTGATCTGGAAGATTTCAACGGCGATATGGCAGGCACCAACGCCAAGCTGATGGAGGCTCTCAATGACGTTTGAAGTTGCCAAACCCGGCCTTTTGACCACCATTCAGGATCTGGGGCGTCCGGGTTATTTCCACCTTGGAATCCCAGAAGGCGGAGCGATGGATCGTGCGGCGATGCGTGTCGCCAACATGCTGGTCGGCAACCCCGAGGATGCCGCCGGTCTGGAAGCCGTGTTCATGGGCCCCGAGCTTAAGTTCAACGATGATACATTGGTCGCCGTGTGCGGTGCGCAGATGCCTATCCTTGTCGATGGCCAGCCGCGCGACAGTTGGTCGTCCTTCATGGTCAAGGCAGGCCAGACGTTGAAATTCGGCTTTCTGAAATCCGGCGCACGCATCTACATTGCGATGGCGGGCGGTATCGACACGCCCCCTGCGCTTGGCAGTCGGTCAACCTATCCCATCGGTGCCTTGGGTGGTTTTGAAGGTCGCGCACTTGCGGCTGGCGATACTGTTCCTGTCGCTCAGGCAGGGGGCCAGACACAAGAACGCACGCTGGATCAATCCCTGCTGGCGGTATTGCCGAACCCAGTGGAACTGCGCGTGCTGCCCGGCCTATACTGGCACCGGTTGACCGAAAAATCGCAAGAACAGTTTTTTGCGGATGAATGGAAAGTCGCACCCGAGGCGGATCGCATGGGGTATCGTTTCCGCGGCGGCACGGCGATGGAATTCGTTGAGCGTGAGCAACCTTTCGGTGCCGGGTCGGACCCGTCAAACATCGTCGACGGCTGCTATTCCTATGGCTCGATTCAGGTGCCTGGTGGAACGGAACCTATCGTCCTGCATCGCGACGCGGTCTCGGGCGGAGGGTATTTCACCGTCGGTGCGATCATCTCGGCGGATATGGATATGATCGGGCAGTTGCAGCCCAACACGCCCGTTCGTTTTGTGCAGGTCGATATGGATCAGGCCCTGACGGCGCGCCGCGAGCGCCACGAGCGTTTAGAAAAAATCCGCAAATCCCTGTCCTGACAGGGGTTTGCACCCACTCAGCGCGCGGCCAGACCCGCCAACCAAGTTGCGGGGAAAATAAGGAGCCTAAAAAATTACGTCGCACGCCCCCAAACGACCCCGCGCTGCCTAAGATTTGCCTGAAAAATCGTAGGTTTCAGGTCAGCCGGCCATAGCCTGACAATTTACTTGGGCCGATTGAGCCAGACGGACTACGCTAGACTGTCAAAGTCGAAAAGCCAAAGAGACGGAGGGCTGCGTTTGTGCGCTATTCAAGTCGAAAATGGCCGCTTACCACCAATAATCCGGCCTGATCCGTCAGGATAGTGGGAAAAAAGCGTCGGCAAGGGCCGAGTCGGTATGGAGCGCGCTCCACGGCGGCTAACCCGTAGAAATGCCTAAAAACTATAATAATAAATGAACTAGGAGGTTCACAATGAAGAAACTGTTTTCCAGAGTGTCCATGTCTGCGTTGGCCGTTGCATCAATGGCAACGATGGCATCTGCAGAAGGCCCGCTGTGGCCTTTCGACGTGGTCAATGTCGCCGATGGCACTGTCGAGATCACCCCGTACACCGGATTGGAAAAGGCCGAAAAGCCGTGGCATATCTGCGTTCTGTTCCCGCATATGAAGGACAGCTACTGGGTTGGCGTGAACTATGGCATCGTTGATCAGGCGCGCAAGCTGGGCGTCAAGGCGACAATCCTTGAGGCCGGTGGATACACCGAAGCGGCCAAGCAAGTATCGCAGTATAACGACTGTCTGGCGTTGGGCGTGGATGCGATCGTAATCGCCGCGATTTCCGAAGCCGGTCTTGCCAAAAGCATGTCCGAAGGGAAAGAAAAAGGCATCGTGCAGGTTGGCGTGATCAACCCGATGAGCGATGTCGCGGATGCCCGGATCTTTGCAAATTATGATGACGCTGCCGAAGCAGGGGCGAAGTTCCTTGTCGAAATGACGGGCGACACCCCGATGCGCATGGTCCATTTTCCCGGCCCGCAAGGCTCGGGTTGGGCAGAAGCATCGACCGAAGGTGTCGAACGTGCAATCGAGGGCAGCAACATCGAACTGCTTGAGGCCAAGTACGGCGACACCGGCAAAAGCATCCAGCTGCGGCTGGTCGAAGATGCGTTGCAGGCCTATGGCGATGTGAACATCGTCTACGGCACTGCTGTGACCGCCGAAGTCGCCGCACAAGCGCTGGAAGAAGCCGGAAACGAAGATGCTCTCGTTGCGGCATATTACTCCAACGAAGGCATGGTCGATCTGGTGCGTTCGGGTGTGGTGACCGCCACTGTCACCGAGTCCCCGGTGATGGAGGCCCGCATCGCGATGGACATGGCCGTGCGCATCCTTGAGGGCAAAGAGCACCTGTCGAACCTGCGGCCCTCCATGACGGTCGTGACCAAGGACAACATCGACGATATCGACCTGACGCGCGCCTTCGCGCCGACGGATTTCGATCCGGTGTATTCGGTCGAGTAAGGGTCGATGAACGCAACATCAACTGGTCCGGGCGTAGTTACTACGCCCGGCAACCCCTTGGTCGAGATTTCGCATCTGGATAAATCCTATGGCGCCTTCAAGGCGCTAGAGGACATGCAATTTGAATTGCGCCCCGGCGAGGTTCATGTGCTGTTCGGTGAAAACGGCGCGGGCAAATCGACACTGATCCAGATCATCTGTGGCGTGCAGAATTATGACAGTGGTGAGTATCGCCTTTTTGGCGAGGCACTGACCGGGCTGACCCCCGCCATGGCGCATGAAAAAGGGGTCAGCATCGTTTTTCAGGAGTTTAGCCTGATCCCCGACATGACGGTCGAGGAAAACCTGTTTCTCGGGCACGAGATGACGGGCGGTTGGCGGCTGGCAAAATCGGCGATGCGCGCAAAGGTGCAATCGGTGCTGAACCGGCTTGGATTCAACCTTGATCCCGCTGCGCGCATCAGCTCGTTACGGCGGGCGCATCAGCAAATGGTCGAAATCGCCAAGGCGCTGCTTTGGGATTGCCGTGTTCTTATTCTTGACGAGCCGACCGCATCCCTGACAGATCAAGAAGCGGCGCAGCTTTTTGATATTATCGAACAACTGCGCGACGAAGGGCTGGGCATCATTTATGTTTCGCACCGGATGCCGGAAATCACGCGGCTGGCGGACCGGATCACGGTGCTGCGCGATGGCAAATACATCGCAACGGTGAACCAGTGCGATACCTCGGAAAAGGAACTTGTCCAGCTGATGACGGGACGGTCCTTCGAGAACTTTTTTCCACATATCGAGCGCACCCCGGGCGAGACGGTTCTGACGTTTGACGACGTGACGTTGCAAAGTGGTCTTGCTGAAAACCTGAGTTTCGAAGTGCGCCGTGGTGAGGTACTGGGATTTGCCGGGCTCGCAGGCTGTGGCAAGTCGGAAGTGCTGCGCGCGGCCTTCGGGTTAGAGCGCATTGCAACCGGTCGGATCACTGCAAATGGCGTCGTGCTGGAGAAACACAACCCACGCAAGGCCCTGAGCAACCGGATATGTTATTTCCCTTCGGATCGTTCAACCGAGGGGCTGGCGATGCATCAAAGCCTGACGTTCAACAGCACCATCGCCGCGCTGGACGATCCAGTATTTTCGCGCGGCAAAACCCTTTTGAACCGGCGCGCCGAGCGCGGGTTTGCCGAAAAGATGATCGATAAGCTGAAGATCCGCACTCCCGGCCTGATGGCCAAGGCCGATCAACTGTCGGGTGGCAACAAGCAAAAGCTGATGATCGCGCGCGGGCTGTCACGGGAATTTGACGTGTTCTTGTTCGATGAACCGACCGTCGGGGTGGATATTCAGGCCAAACTGGAAATCTATGATGTGATCAAGTCTTTGACCGAAGAAGGCAAAGCGGTGGTGATCGCGTCCTCCGAACTGGCCGAGGTGATGCACATGTCGCATCGCGTCCTCGTCATGCGCGAAGGGCACATCGTCGGTGAACTGGACGGAGAGGACGTCACGGAAAACGCCGTGCTGTCGCATTTCTTCGATCACGAAAGCAAAAGCCATGCAGAGGAACACCACGCACCATGACGGCAATAGCTGCAAGTCAACAAAGCCGCCTCGGCAGGGTTATGAAGGTCATCGGGATTCTGCCGGTGGTCCTGATTGTAACCTGCGTCCTGCTGGCCCTGTACGAACCGCGGTTCCTGCGGCCCTCCAACCTGATCAACGTGCTGCGCAATGCATCCTTTCTGGCGATCATTTCCGCCGGTCAGATGCTGGTCATTATCGTTGGCGGCTTTGATATTTCGGTCGGGGCCATCGTGGCATTGACCAGTGTCAGTTCTGCGCTTTCTATGGCCGGGTTGACCTCGATGGGTGTCGAAAGCGCGCCGATGATCGTCTTTCTGGGCTGTCTGGGCGGGTTGATCCCCGCGTTGATCGTGGGCGTTGCCAACGGGTTTTTCGTCAGCGTGATGAAAATTTCGCCGTTCATGGTGACCATCGGCACCATGACGATGGCCGCCGGGATCGCCGGATATGTGACCGGCGGCACGCCGATCTATGATATGCCCGAGCTGTTCACCCGTGAGATCGGGCGCGGCAGACTCATGGAACTGCCCTATGTCGTCTATGCGGCGGTCATCGTGCTGATGATCCTGTGGTATATGCAGACCCAGACCCGGCTGGGCCGGTATTTCTATGCCGTTGGCGGCAATGAAAAGGCGTCGCGCCTGTCGGGGTTGAACACGCGCAAATATATCTGGCTGGCCTATATCCTCAGCGCCCTTTTGGCGGGGATTGTCGGGATATTCCTGACGGCGCGCGTCGGATCCGGCGAAGCGACGCTTGGCAGCAACCTTATGCTGGAAAGCATTTCGGTGGCTGTCATCGGTGGTGTTGCCCTGAAAGGTGGCGTTGGTCGTATCCAGATGGTCGCGCTTAGCGCGATTTTCCTGTCCGTCCTGAGTAATGGGATGAGCCTAGCACGGATCGACAGCAAGTATCATATCATCATCATCGGTCTGGTCATCATTATCGCTGTCGCCGCCGAAAGTTATCGTGAAAATCGGAGAAGCGGGCATGTCTGAGCAAACCCAAACATCCGGCCTCGATTTGCGCGCCTTGGGGCCGCATCTGTTGTTACCGCTGGCGATCGTTGCCGTGGTCGCAGTCTTTGCGATGCTGCAACCGGCGATGTTGTCGGGGGACAACATTGTCAACATAATGAAGCAGTCCTCGCTGTTCTTTTTCGTCGCCTGTGCGCAGCTGGTTGTGATCATCACGCGGGGTTTTGATCTGTCGGTCGGGGCCACGGTGTCTTTGGTGTCGGTGGCGTCCTCGATGGTGATGACCGCGCTAATTCCGTCGCTTGGTGACGGGTTGGGCATCTTTGCCGGGGTTGTCATCGGTCTGCTGATCGGCGCGGCCATTGGCGCGGTTAACGGTCTGTTGGTTGCCTATGGTCGGATCAATCCGTTTGTCGTCACCCTGGCGACCATGAGTATCTTTACCGGGGTCGCAACGACGATTTCAGGGGGCTTCCCTATTTTCAATCTGCCCGATGCCTTTACCTTTGCGTTCAACCAGATGACGATCCTGCTGTTGCCCATTCCGCTGATCATCGCAGGGCTTGTTGCTTATGGTCTGCATTTCACGCTGACGCGCACGGTACACGGTCGCGTGTTGTATGTGCTGGGTGACAGCAACGAAGTGGCCCACGTCGGTGGGCGTCGCGTCAAGGAACACCTGTTCCTTGCCTATGTTACCAGTGGCGTTCTGGCGTCGATTGCCGGGCTGTTGATGACCGCGCAAACCGGGTCGGGCGAACCGAATCTGGGCACGTCGCTTGTTCTCAGCAGTATTGCGGCGGCGGTCATCGGGGGGGCGTCTTTGCGCGGCGGCACCGGCGGTATCTCGGCGCCGGTCTATGGGTCGCTGCTGATCGTGTGCCTGTCGATCGGCATGAACCTGCAACAGATCAATGGATCGCTTCAACCGGTGGTGGTTGGGGCAATCTTGGTGTTTGGGGCCGCGCTGGATGCGTATCGGACCAAAGTGCGCTAGGGCGCAAACGAGGGCTGGCGCATCAGGGCGCATACACCGGGCCTTGAATGTGGTATCGTGAACGATGCGGCGTCCGGCAGTTAAACAGGGCGCAAACGCAAGGCTGGGAATGGCGGGCGTGCATCAAGGCCAAACAATTATGCGTATTTCACCAAGTATTCCGCGCGCCGTCGAAAGAGAGTGAAGTGTATCGACAGGTGAGGAATCGGCCAGAGTTTTCGCCTCGACAGGAGAGAGGGGGGTGCGGACAAAAACTTGGACTGTTTTCACGGCATAAGGCCGAGGCTTTTACGGTATTCGATTGGGCTTCTGCC
>NZ_JBLXEM010000019.1:0-41676 GCF_048263065.1 Thioclava sp. | reverse complement strand
AACGCCACCGCCATTCTGATCGGCGTCGTGCTGGTGATCTGGGAGGCCGCGCATCGCTTTGGCACGCCCGTCAATCTGCCCGGTGCCACGATCCTGTGGGTTGCGCTGATCGGGATCGCGGTCAACACCGGATCGGCACTATTGTTCATGCGCTCGCAAAAGGGCGATCTGAATGCCAAGGGCGCGTTTTTGCACATGGCCGCAGATGCGGTGGTGTCGGGTGCGGTGGTGGTAGCGGCGGCCGGAATCATGCTGACCGGATGGGATTGGCTTGATCCGGTGGTCGCGATTGGCGTCAGCATTGTGATCGCGTTCACGGCATGGGGCCTGCTGCGCGACTCGCTGCGGCTGGAACTGGACGGCGTGCCCGAAACCATCGACCGTCAGGCGATTGCCGATTGGCTGGGGGCGCAGCCCGGTGTCAGCAATGTGCACGACCTGCACATCTGGCCGCTTTCAACGACGCGCACCGCCCTGTCGGTGCATCTGGTCTGGAGCGGCGCGGACGGCGATGCGCTGATCCAGCATCTTGCGCACGAACTAGCCGAGGACTTCGCCATCGCCCATGCCACGATACAGATTGAAACCGTACCCTGTGAAGGGGCGGCGGCCTGTTTTGCGTAAAGGGCTGGATCGGCGAGGGATGCTGCCCCGTCGTGGGCGTTCAGACCGCGACGGGGTCACCAAATAAAACTGCGCTCCCAAAGTGGAT
Organism: Thioclava sp.; assembly: GCF_048263065.1. Lineage (NCBI taxonomy): Bacteria > Pseudomonadati > Pseudomonadota > Alphaproteobacteria > Rhodobacterales > Paracoccaceae > Thioclava > Thioclava sp. The sequence continues at coordinate 40,964 of NZ_JBLXEM010000019.1, read as the reverse complement.
TTAACACGATGGGAGCGCGTTTGGTTTGCGCGTGTCAGTCGGCGAGATCTGCAATCTTCTCGGGGGGCTCGGACGTATTTACCCCGCCCTGCCCTTCTTTCACGAACAAGTCCGCGACCATGCCGGTCATGCCCTTGTCCATGTTCAGCCCTACCTGTTTGCCGATTGCATCCAGTGCGGGCAGTTGGAACGCCATTTTGCGCATCTCGTCAAAGGCTTGGTTGACCAACCCGTCACCACCACCCGATTGCGCAGCACCTGCACCGCCGCCAGTGGCACCGGTCAGCCCATCGACCTTGTGGATCGTGATGCCACCGATTTTCTCGGCCGGTTTGACCATTTCAGCCACGATTTTCGGCATCGCTTCAAGGCGCGCTTTGGCGAGCCGGAAGTCGATAATCGAGGCCGACAAGCCGTTTTCAGCCTCGGCCAAGGCGCGCGTCCCTTCGGCTTCGGCCAGCTTCTGGGCACGCAATCCGTCGGCCTCGGCCAGAGCCTCGCTTTTGGCGGCTTCAGCGCGGATCGTGACCTGATCGGCCTCGGCCTGTGCCAGTTCACGCATCGCAGCGGCGCGGTCTTCGGTGGCCTCGCGATCAGCCTTGGCCGACACGCGAATGCGGGTGGCGTTCTTTTCGGCCTCTTCCTCGGCGGACAGGATTGTCAGGCGTTTCTGACGTTCGCCCTCGGCCACACGGCGTTCGGTCTCAATCGCTTCGGTGGCCTTGATCGCCTCGGCTTTGGCCAGATCAGCGCGCGCACGGGCCTGACTTTCGGCTTCGGATTTTTCCGAGACCGCAATCTGGCGGTCCTGCTCGGCGATCTGGATTGCGCGCTGGCGTTCCTGTTCGGCAATCTCGATGGCGCGTTCGCGTGCAATACGGGCCTGTTCCGAGGCGGTCTGGGCCTCTTCTTTTTGGCGCGCCTTTTGGGCGGTTTCGCGACCGGCCAGCTCTTCCATTTTCACACGCTGGGCAACGCGGGCCTCTTCCTGCTCGCGCTCCACCTCATAGCGTTGCACCTCGGCCTCTTGCTTGGAGCGCGCAACAGCCACTTCGGCCTCCGCCTCAATCGCGGCGCGTTTCTTGCGGCTTTCGGCGATCCGCTCCACCTGATGTTTCAGGCCTTCGGCGTTGAACACGTTGTTCTCATCGAGCCCGTCAAGCGGCGTCTGATCAAGGGCTGTCAGCGACACCGATTCCAGTTCGAGACCGTTCTTGCGCAGATCTTCGGCCACGGCTTGCTGGACTTGTTGGACGAAATTCGCGCGGTTCTCGTGCAGATCATCAAGATCCATTTTGGCGGCCACGGCACGCAGGCCATCGACCAGCTTGCCCTCGACCATTTCGCGCAGCGCGCGTTCATCAAAAGAGCGATCACCCAAGGTCAGGGCAGCACGCGCGATGCCCTCTTCGTTAGCCTGAACGGTGACGTAGAATTCAACGCCCACATCGACGCGCATCCGATCCTTTGTGATCAACGCGGAATTGCCGTCACGACGCACTTCAAGACGGGTGGTGCGCATGTTGATACGGGTGATTTCATGCAGCACCGGGATCACCAAAGCGCCCCCGTCGATGATCACCTGACGCCCGCCCGTCCCGGTTTTGACAAGGCTGACTTCGCGCGTTGAGCGCACATACATACGTGAAAAAGCCAAAGCCGCCACAAGGAAGGCGAAGATGATCAGCAAGAGAGGCATTGCCAGGCCAATGAGAAGTGTCATGGGGAAAGGTCCTGTTTTGAACTTATACCGGGGATTGATTGGGAAAAGGTTACGGGAAGATCATCCCAGTGGAACGAGACGCAGCAGGCCGCGTGGCAGACGCAGCACCAGCACCTCGCTCCCTTGGGTGATCTCATCGCTGTCTGAGAGCGGTTCGAGCATGGTGTAGTGGGTGTTGCCATATCCATCGGTGATGCGCACCTGCGCCGGGTTGCCCCGCCGCGCGGTGCCGATTGTGACAACGCCACGGCAACGTCCCAGACTGCGTTCAGAGATGGCAGAGGTCTGCGTGCGCGGGATCAACCGCGCAATGCCGCTTGCGATGGCGCGGGTCAGCGCTAGCGCAGGCACCAGCGCAATGGGCACCGCGATGAGGCGCGGCAGCGTCCAGCCAAACGTCGCCGACAGGAGCGTCTGCATCACAAGCCCCGCGCCCGCAAACAGCGCCAGAAAGATCGCAAGCCACACCGTCATCGGCACTTTGCGCATCCCCAAGACATCCAAAATGCCCCCCGCCGAGGTGCCAGATACGTCATGCGTGATCGCGGTCGGGCTGTCATAGCCGCCAAGATCCAGCTCAACCTGCGCGGCGATATCGCTTGGCAAATCAAACTCGGCAGCGAGTTCTGGCGCGCTCATCGCCGTGACATCAAAATCCAGATCAGGCGCATCGACAAGGTCTGGCGCATCGCCCACGCTTGAAAACCCGCCCATCATCAGCGCGATTTCCAGCACCAGCAGAAACACAACAAGACCCGCCGCAAGCAAAAACGGAAACAGGTCGGGATTAGAAATAAAGGACATTATGGGGCCGCTCAAAATCACTGCTCAGATCACGCGGCCTATGCCGCGCGTTTTGTTTTAAGCAACCTAGGCGTGAAAAAAGGCGAATAAATGGCGTGAAATTGAAAGACATATGACCGCCACGAGGACGTGCTTTGCAAAATAAATGTCGCGCGGCTGCATCAAAAGCGGTGGCATCATGGTGCTAGACATATCGAGGCCGCAGTCTTGTGGTCGATCAAAGGAACGACCGTCGCTCTCTTGAAGGCTTACGTCTTGGGATGATCCCGGTGCAACGCCCCCGTTGTTGTCGCAGTCCTTTCGAAGGCTCAGGGCGCAGCCATCGCCGTTGTCAGCGCCTCGCCACTTACGCGCCGATAATTCACGAACGCATTGGCGCTAAGCACAACGAAAAAGCTGTCCATATCGATCACAACAAAGCCGATCTCAAAGGCGGCGCGGGTCAGCTGCACGACGTCATCGGGATAGATCCGTTTGCGCCCTAGCAGCTCTTTGACCTGCTTGGAGGATAGACGAAACCGGCCATTAGGTTTGCCACCAAAGCTTTTGGTGTAAAGGTTGGCCAAGTGACGCGCTGCGGCCTGGAAATCTGACATTCTTTTTCCGATAGCAATTATTTTTTATCTATAGACAGAATTTTATTGTCATTGTAAAGCCCAAGACAGGATCAAGGATCGTCCCGCGCTCAGGGCCACCCCGCCACAACCGACGCTAAAGGAGCTAGATGCCATGGAGGGTGCGCGGATGAAAAAAGCCAAGAAACCCAAGCCAGAGCTGCTTGTCATTGGCTGGATGGAACATCTCGACCTGCCCGAGCTGGGCTTGCATCAGATCAAGGCCAAGATCGACACTGGCGCGCGCACCTCGGCGCTGCATGCCACGCAGATCGAAACCTTCACGCGTGAGGGCAAAGACTGGGTGCGCTTTATGGTTCAACCCGATGATGAGATGCCCGAGGTCGCGGTGGAATCCCCGATTTACGAGTGGCGCCACATCAAGAACACCAGCGGCATCCCCGAAGAGCGTATCGTGATCCGCACCAAGTTAAAGCTGATCGACCGGGCCTGGACCATCGCGGTGTCGCTGACCGATCGCAGCAATATGCGCTTTCCGATGATTGTCGGGCGCACCGCGCTGAAGAGACACAATATCGCAGTGCACACGCGCCGCGCCAATTTGACGAGCGGCTTAGGTCAGTAACGCCCCTGTGGCAGAAGGAGTTTTCTAATGAAAATCGCAATGATGGCGCGCAATCCGGAACTCTATTCGCATAAACGCCTCAAGGAGGCGGCCGAGGCGCGTGGCCACGAGCTGCATATCATCAACACGCTGCGCTGCTATATGAACATCGCCTCGCGCCGCCCAGAGATGTATTACAACGGCGAAAAGCTGGAGGGGTTTGACGCGGTGATCCCGCGGATCGGGGCGTCGGTCACGTTTTACGGTCTGGCCGTGCTGCGCCAGTTCGAAATGATGGGGGTCTATCCGCTCAATGAAAGCGTCGCGATCGGGCGCAGCCGGGACAAACTGCGCTCAATGCAGCTATTGGCGCGCGACGGGGTGGGCCTGCCGGTCACGACCTTCGCTCATGATCCCAAGCAAACCGATGAGGTGCTGGAGCTCGCAGGTGGCGCGCCCGTCGTGATCAAACTGCTTGAGGGGACGCAGGGCATCGGCGTGGTTCTGGCCGATACCAAGCGTTCTGCGAAATCCGTCGTCGAGGCGTTTCGCGGCGCGGGCGTGAACATCCTGTTGCAAGAGTTCATCAAGGAAGCGGGCGGCACTGACATTCGCGCAATCGTCGTGGGTGGCAAGGTGATCGCAGCGATGAAACGCACCGGGGCCGAAGGTGATTTTCGCTCAAACTTGCATCGGGGCGGATCGGCGCAACTGATCAAACTTTCGCCCGAAGAACGTGCCACAGCCGTGCGTGCGGCGAAATCCATGGGGCTGAATGTGTGCGGTGTCGATATGCTGCGCGCCAATCACGGCCCCGTCGTGATGGAGGTGAACTCCTCGCCCGGTCTGGAAGGCGTTGAAAAGGCAACGGGCCTTGATGTGGCGAGTAAGATCATTGAATATATTGAGAAAAATGCAACTACCGGAAGCACCAAAACCAAGGGCAAAGGCTAATGGCAAAGCGCGCAGGGTTTGAAATTGGCGACCATGTCATCGCGCCCGGCACGCGCCAGACCGTTGACCTACCCGTCAGCGTTCTCTCCGATCACACGCCGGTTTCGATGTCGGCGCATGTCATTCATGGCAAGGCCGACGGCCCGACCATGTTCGTCAGCGCAGGGATTCACGGCGATGAGGTGATCGGCGTTGAAATTGTGCGCCGTTTGTTGCGCGCGCCCAATCTCAAATCGCTGCGCGGCACCTTGATCGTGATCCCAATCGTGAATGCGTTCGGCTTTATCAACCATTCGCGCTACCTGCCCGACCGACGTGATCTGAACCGGATGTTTCCGGGTACGCCGGGGGGCTCGCTCGCCTCGCGGCTGGCCTTTATGTTTCTCAATGAAATCGTGGCGCGCTGCGATCTTGGGATTGATCTACACTCGGCTGCGATCCATCGCACCAACCTGCCCCAAGTGCGCATCTCACCCGATAACGCCTATACAGCTGAACTGGCCGAGGTGTTCGGCGCGCCCGTGATCTTGCAATCGCCGCTGCGCGAAGGATCACTGCGCGGTGCAGCGAAAGAGATCGGCAAGGATATTTTGCTATTTGAGGCGGGCGAAGGGCTGCGCTTTGACGAGATGTCGGTGCGCGCGGGCGTGGCCGGGATCTTGCGCGTGATGCGCCATATCGGGCAACTGCCCGCCAAAGGGATCGCCAAGCCCAAGGCGGCGCCGCAATATTGCAGTTCCAGCAAATGGCTGCGCGCGCCTGCAGGTGGCTTGCTGCGCACGTTTCGCGGGCGCGGCGATGTGGTGGCAAGCGGCGATCTGATGGCGGTGGTGTGCGATCCGTTTGGCGAAAATGAACAGGAAATCACCGCCCCCTTTGATGGCATCGTTGTCGGGCGTGCGGTGTTGCCCGTGGTGAACGAAGGGGATGCGATTATTCACCTCGCGCGTGTGCACTCGATGAAGGTTGCCGAAGATGCGGTAGGCGATCTGAATGACCAGTTGACCGATGATCCGCTGTTTGACGAGGATGAAATCATCTAAGATTAGCTGCGCGCACAGACCAATGGCGCGATCGTGGCACCAAGGCCATCACCCGCGGAACGTCCCATCAAAGCGCTTGTTGCGTTAGCTGATGCAGCTTTTCGGTGATGCCCAAAAGTATCTCCGCCTCGTCGTCCGAAAACGCACGATCAGATCGCGTGAACCCCGCGATCGAGCGCGAACTAGATGGCCCCACCGCGCAGGTCAGCCCATTGGTCAAGCCATGCGCCGCAGCATCGGCCAGAATGCCGTCGGGATCCTCAAGATCGCTCCAGCGCCTGAGCCCTGTCTCGCTAAGGCCCCACTTCACCACCGGATCCTCGATGATCATGCCCTTTTCATCGTAGCGCGAGATCCAGCTTTGGGGATAGGTGCGATACATGAAACTCGGGCGTGTAAAGCGGATATGAAGGGCATAGGCATAACCCGTATCGCAAAGCGCACCGGTCTCGCTCAGCAATTGCTCCACCGAATGTCGAATTTCGGTTTTCATATGCCGCATACAATCATAGGTTAAGTCCCAACACCTACTCATCGCCCCTTACCGCGAGATTAGGTATCGCCCTTTTGAAACGCAAGCGGTTTGACCTGCGAATGAGCTTGAAGCACTGCCAGCCCCTACTCCAAACACTAGCGCCTGCTGGTTATTATGTGGCATTGCGCGTGGGATATTCCTTTCCTGAAGAAGAAATGAACTGCCTTAATCAGGACTGGATCGAGGAATACACACAGCGCGGCCTGTTCGTTCACGATCCCTCAATGCGTTGGATTTATGGCAATCAGGGCGCGATTCGCTGGAGCGAAATCACGCTGCCCGATCCTGCCGGCGTTCTGGATTTGGCACGCAGTCTGAACCTGAACTATGGTGCGACGATCTCGGTCAGCGGTGGCGCAGATTGCGGGCGACGCAGCTATGGGGTGATGTTTCGCAGTGATCGCGAGTTCAAGGACGGTGAGCTTGAGCAAGCGCTCCAAACGCTCAAACGTCTGCATTCGCGTGCGCAAAGCGGGCCAAGCCTGACAGATGCCGAGGCCGAAGCCATCCGAATGCGCGCAGACGGGCTATTGCTGAAACAAATCGCGGCAGAGCTTTCGATTAGCGAAAGCGCGGTCAAAGCACGCATCGCCTCGGCCTGTCGAAAATTCGGCGCTAAGAATGCAATAGAATTGCTGGCAATCGCATCCGCAAGGCGACTCATTTAGCACTTCGCAACCCAAAGTGGTGAAAATTTTACGAATTCGTGTTTGTGATTAACCATCCTAAAGGAGGTTAACATGCACAATCAAACATTCGAATTTTCCCAGCTTCATCAACATGGAACCGCGTTTTACGATTTCTTGCGTTTGCGCAAAAAGGTTTTCGTGGACCAGCTTGGTTGGGACGTGCCCCATAATAATGACGTCGAGATGGACCAATATGACACGCCGCTCGCGCATTATTCGATCGTGATCAAAGACGGAGAGGTGGTTGGGGGTGCACGCGCGATGTCCACCACGGCAATCTGGGGGCCAAATACCTATATGTTGCGCGATGCACATCTGGGTAAACTTGATCACATCCCGGCCGAAGTACTACCCGATGATATCGCCTCGGATTCGGTGTGGGAATGCACGCGGCTGGTGATTTCCGACACGTTAGGCACGCAGGTTGATCGCACGACCTGTCTGCGTCTGGTCGTCGATGGCTTGGTTGAGCGCGCGATGGAGCGGGGCGCGGATGAAATGATCTGTCTGTCGTCGCTGGCGTTGATGCGCGCGCTGCGTCAGGTGGGCTATGATGTCAGCCGGATGGGGCCGATCTATCGCAACGACGAAGACGGTCGCAGCTATGCGGCGCTACGCATGCCGGTCGCCTTTTCAAACGTGCGGCGGGCGGAGATGGGCCTCCTCAATCACCCGCTACCTGCGCAAAGCGGCGCGCGCGAAATCCGCCCTGCGGCGTGATGCTGCACTACTGATGAAACCGCAGCCCCCTGATGGCGCGCCAACGGGGGGCTTAGACCAACAGGTGGTCGGGCATACGTTCCAGCAACCGTTTGAGCGTCTCGACCGCTTGACGGAACCGCTCTTCGCTGACCCCGCCCGACAGCGCGATGCGCACAGCATTTGGGGCCTGCCCGTCTTGCAGCACATATTCATCCGCCGCACGCAGCAGCACGCCCTCGGCCTCGGCCATGCGCACAAACGCCGATGCGCGCCAGCCCAGCGGCAAGGTCAGCCACACAAAGCTCAGCCCCGATTGCCAGCCCAATTCCTGATCGCCAAGTGCCTGTAGCAACATCTGCAACCGCCGCCCCATTTCAGCCTGCGCACGGTGTTTGAGATCCAGCGCTTCGCCGCTTTCAAACAGCCGCGCCATGATGTCGGTGACCGGGCGCGACAGCCCAAAATAGCTGTGCTGCGCGGTCAGACGGCCCGCCTCGCCCATGCCCTCAGGGGCCACCACAATGCCAAAGCGCATCCCCGCCGAAATGGATTTCGACAGCGAGGTGATATGCCAGCAGCGTTCCGGCGCAAGCGTGCGCAGGCTCGCCAAACCAGTGACGGGGGCGGTGTAGCAATCGTCCTCAATGATCTGCAAATCATGGCGGCGCGCGACCTCGACCAAGGCATGACGGCGCGCCATTTGCATCCGCCCGGCGGTGGGGTTTTGCGCATCGGGCGTCACACACACCAACTGCCCGCCATGGCGACGACACGCCGCATCCAGCGCCTCGGGGATCATGCCTTCGTCGTCAATCGCCACGGCGCGCATCTCGGCCCGGTTGAGCCGCGCGGCATGGCGAAAGCCCGGATAGGCCAGCGCCTCGGCATGGATGACGGGGCGCTCACCGCGCAGGCAGCATTGCATCACGACGTTGATCCCGTTCTGCCCTCCATGGGTCAACACCAGATCATCGGCCGTGATGGCATCGAAATCGGTATATTCCGAGAACCAGCTTAGCGCGGCTTGCCGGCAGTATTCGTCGCGCTTGAGGCCGGGATATTCCAGATAGTGCCAGCCAATATCGTCCGCCGCGGCGATCATCGCGCGCTTGAGCGCCTCGGACTGCCCGATATCGGGCAATTGCGGCGAGCGCAGATCGACCACATTTTCATCAAGTGCAGGATCGCGCGACGCCATCGTGTACAATGTCTCGGTTGGCCCCATGCGGCGAGATTGTGTCGATACAAATGTACCGCGCCCCACAACGGCCTGCAAAAGCCCCTCTTGCGTGGCTATTTGATAACCCCGTGCAACGGTGCCCGGCGTCACGCCAAGACGCCACGCCAAGTCCCTGACCGTTGGGAGTTTTGCGCCCGGTGCAAGGTCTCCCTTGCGGATCCCTTCGCGCAATGCCCGCACGAGGGCGAGGTATTTGGGGCCGCTTTGGCGGGCGAGGTCTGCTGTCCAGCTTGTATCAGTCACAATGTTTCTCTGGCCGACTCAATTTGCTCTTTGTATTCATTCCATACCAGAACAACACATATTGTATCAACACAAGAAAGGTATCCCCATGTTGACCCTTACGCGGACCCGCCCCGCCCTCGCCCGTCACACCACCAATGGTCTGACTGCGCGCGTTGCGCGCGCGCTGTCTGTGTATCGCTCGCGCAAGGCGCTAGGGAAACTGGATGATCGCCTGTTGAATGATATCGGACTAAGCCGCGCCAGCGTGCAGATCGAAATGCGCCGCTTCCTGTGACGCACGCAGGCTCTCTGTTCCCCGGAGAGTCGGCACTTCGGCCGGGCCGCGCGCCCGGCCTTTTTTTATGACCCGCAAAAGATGAAGGCCGGATGCGATTGCATCCGGCCCATCGTGCAAACCGTGTCAGAGGTCGGTTGGCCTAGGAAACTTTTTGATCCACCAGCGGCGCATCGGGGCGCACAGCGGCATAGTCAAGTGCCTCAACAGCGCTGGGAAGAGCGGCCATCAAATCGGCGCGTGATTGCGTCGAAAGCGAAGCGATATTGTCAGCGGTCGGGCGAAAACTTTCGGACCAGATGCCGTTAGCCAGCACCAGCTCGTGGTGATCAAACAGCAATTGGAAATAGGTCACCTCGGGACAGGCGCATTGTGTCACGCCCTCAAGCCCGATCAGATCGCGCGCCATCACCATTTGCTCGCCCGATGCGCCCAGCGCTGGCGTGGTCGATAACAGGCGGTGATTGGGCGAGACGGTGATTTCGGTTTCCGGCAGATTGCTGCCCAGCGCACTGGCCGCCAGTCGCACCGGGCGCAGCAGCGGGTTCAAACCCAGCATCCGCCAACCAAAACGACGGGCGCCGATCCAGCGCAACTCTTGCAGGCCGTTGTCGCGCGTCACGACACGTTGGCCCGCGCGCAGATCAGAGACGGCCATTTCGCCCGCCTCGGTCACGATGCGCGCGTCTTGCGTAAAACACGGCAGCGCCGCGACGACGGTCGCAATTTCGCCGCTGAACAATGCCTGACCCTGCGCATCATAGCCGCGCAACACGCCATTGCGTTCGTCATGATCGCTAAATTCAAGCCGGAGCATCTGCGCGCAATCCGGCCCCTGCTCTGCAAAGACAGAGGTCAGGAAAGGGGTTGGCCCCGGGATGTTCGCATTTGCATTCATTCGTATATCTGCCGCAGTCTTCTTTGCCCCGTTTCCGTGACATTATGCCAAGTTACTAGGGCCCCCATAAAAAATGGTATGGCAGAACAGGATTTAAAGAAACGTAAAAATGCCCAAATTTCGCCACTTTAGACGAAATTAAGCGTTTCCTGACATGAAACAGCCACAATCTGTTCACGACATGTTTGCGCCCGGAACCGTGGCCCCGGGCGCGATAGGTCTAGCAATCAGCCCTTGAGAAGAACCGCAGCCTCGTGTTTTTTCAACGTTTTGCGTGCCGCTTGGTAATCTTTGCGACCCGCCGAGGTTTGCAGCTCGGGGAACAGCTCAAAAATCTCCTGACGCTGCGCATTGCCCATGCCACCCAAGGTCATGTCGCCCGGCTGGAAGCTTTCGGTCCAGGCACCGTTGCCCAGAACCACCTCATGGCGGTCGAACATGAAGTGCAGGTAGCTGGTGCCCAGCGTCTGCGCCGATGCGATGCCGGCATTCCCAACGAGGTGCTTGGCAGCGACGAGAACCTCGTGCTCTTCGAAATAAAGCGCGGTTTTGTCATTGGCCACCAGCATCCGGTGGTTAGGCGAGACCAGCATGTCGCGCTCGGGCAGATCATTGCCAAGCGAGCCAGCCTTGATCAGCACCGGAGCCAGATGCGGCGCATCCTGCAGCATCTCGCGGGTCAGATCGCAACGCCCGGCCCAACGGATCTCTTGGATACCGTTGTCGCGCGTCAACACCTTGTCACCTTCTTTGAGCGTCTCGGCGGGCACTTCGCCTTTGGGCGTGGCAATCATCGTGCCCGGCGTGAAGCAGGGGATCACTTGCTCCATATTGGAGAATTCAAGCGTGCCATCCGGGTTGCCGTCGCCATCCAAGAAGGTGACCGTGCCCGCATAGGTGCTGACACCCGAAACCGGATCGTAATCGGTCACATGGCTATCCACCCGCAGCGGCCCCGAGCCAGTCAGATCGAGCGTGTCGAAATCATCGCCACCCTCGCCGCCATCCAGCGTGTCGCCAATGCCATCCTCTGCCGAGCCGACCACGAACAGATCGCGATCATCGCCACCCGAGACCGAGTCGCTACCCTCGCCACCGTCCAGCGTATCGTCGCCCTGCCCGCCTTTTAGCGTGTCGTTCCCGGCATCGCCAAACAGCGTATCGTTGTCGATCCCGCCATCCAGCATGTCATTGCCGGTGCCGCCATAGATCAAGTCGTCGTCATCCTCACCGTAGATGACGTCGTTTCCAGCACCGCCCGAAAGCGTATCCATGCCGTTATCGGTCACCGGATCAGGGTAGATCGGGCTGTCATTGGGAACGTTGATGATATCAGGATAGCTTGGGCCAAGACCGCCATAGATCGTATCATTGCCATCGCCGCCATCGACGCTATCCGATCCCTCACCTGAGGTGATTTTGTCGTTGCCATCGCCGCCAAAGACCGTATCGGCGTCGATGCCCGAATCGATCACATCATTACCAGTGCCGCCATCGACATAATCAGCATCGTCGCCGGTGAAGATCGTGTCATTGCCTGCACCACCATAAACGGTGTCGAGGTCATTGTTGGGATTGGTGTCAGCGCTCCATCCGCCCGGGAAGGCCAGATCGGGTTTGGGGTCGCTGCCCGAAGTGTCGATAAAGTCGTTGCCGTCACCGCCCTCGGCCAAATCATTGCCCGAACCGCCGACCAGGCTGTCATTGCCGGTGCCGCCATTGAGCGTGTCATTGCCCGCCTCACCCAGCAGAGTGTCATCGCCGCTCTCGCCGTTAAGCAGGTCATTGCCGGTGCCGCCATAGACAAGGTCATCGCCCTGCCCCGCATCGACCGTATCATTGCCCGCGCCGGCTTCGACGATATCGTCATTGGGCGTGTCGTGGGGCAGAATCGCATCGCCATGGTCGATCATGTCGCCTTGGGGATCGCCCGTGTACTCATAGTCGATCAGGTCGTTGCCGTCGGTTCCTTCAACAATCCCATCGCCATCGGTGACAATATTCTCGATGTTCTGGAATTCCAACGTGCCAACAGTGTTGCCGTCGTCATCTAGGAAAGAAACGGTGCCGGTGTAGGTCGAGACGCCAGTCACCGGATCGGTCGCGGTCACAGTGGAGTCCACACGCACCGGGCCTGCGCCCGTCAGATCAAGCGTGTCATAGTCATCGCCACCCTCTGACCCGTCAATGCTGTCGCCTGAGCCGTCGGTCGCCGAACCGACCACGAACATGTCCTGATCATCGCCGCCAACAAGGCTGTCTGCGCCCGAGCCGCCCTCGATCGTGTCATTGCCAGCGCCACCGGTGACAGTATCATCGCCCGCATCGCCCATCAGGCTGTCTGCGCCATCATCGCCAGAAAGGCTGTCGTCGCCCTGCCCGCCCGACAACGTGTCATTGCCCGCATCGCCCGACAGCGTGTCATTGCCTTGCTCGCCGTAAAGCACATCATCGCCAGTGCCGCCGTTAATCACATCATTGCCCGGCTCGCCGGTATCGGTGATCACGGGGACAGTTTCACAGTGGATATCGGTGATCGTGATCGCCTGATCGGTGTTGGCACCGTTGGCATAGCCGATCGAGAGTTTCGCAGTCGGATCCGCGATCTCGACCAGAACCGACCCCACGGCATCATCCGAGCCGATATTGCCGGTGTCGGAATCGGTGCCGGTGATCGTGTAGGTGCCAGAGCTGGCATCGTAGCTGACGGTCTGGTGGCCCGAGGGCGTGATCTTGATGTCGACCGGGTTGCCCTCATCGTCGACGGCCAGCAGCGTTACGATATCAACGTGGTTGTCCGAGGAATTGCCCTTATCCACATCATTGATGCGGAAGGACATGTTCTGCACTTCGCCGGTATAGTCGTCATTGTCCGAGCTAAAGCTCAGCGTCGTCATTGAGGTCTGATCGACCCCGCCTTCGCCACCGGCACCGTAGAGCTTCAGGCCCGAATGTTCGTCAACGCTGGCACCGCCAGTATATTCAGTGGTGTTGGTGTAGCTGGCCGTTGCACCTTTATCGAGCACGGTGAAATCAAACGCCACCTTAGTGTCGCCCAGATCAACGGTCTGATCCTCGACTTTGCCGCAATCGGTTTTGAAATCGCCCCAATCAACGGTTTGATCAACCGGATCGGCAGCCGGGGTGCTGGGAGCACCGCCATTGTCACCATAAATAGTGTCATTGCCGGAATCGCCGTTCAGCATATCGTCGCCGCCCTGACCGTAGATCAGATCGTCACCAGCGCCGCCATCGACCAAGTCATTGCCTGCGCCTGCATAAACGGTGTCATTGCCCGCGCCCGCTTCGATGATGTCATCATTGGCCGTATCATGGGGCAAGATCGCGTCATCATGATCCACCATGTCGCCTTGAGGATCGCCGGAGTAGCTATAATCGATCAGATCATCGCCCGAGGTGCCCTCGACGATACCGTCAAGCTGTTCTTCCTCAACATTGATGTGCACGGTCGCGCTGTCATAGCCGCCATTGCCATCTGAAACAGTGTAGCAAATGTCAGCCGTGCCCGTGAAATCCGTGTCCGGTGTAAAGGTGAGCGTACCATCAGAATTGACCACGACCGAGCCATTGTCAGCCGTGGGCGTGCCATAGATGCTGAGCGTGTCGCCATCGGCATCGGTATCGTTGGCCAGCACGTTGATCGTGACAGCAGTGTTGAAGGCCGTGTCGGCCGTGTCGTTATTCGCGACAGGTTTTACATTACAATCGTTATCGTGATGTTTGCTCATCTCTGCGTCCCCTTACACACAACCGGGCAATCGGCCTGTGCGCCGTCATTTCTGATGGCGCATTGGCAGCGCCGATGTCTCGATAGGGCTATTGCCCCGATGAATTGAAGTGAAGGTCAGGATGTTCCGCGCTTGCATACAGACAACTTCCCTCCGACCGGGCGCGCCGATGTCATCGGTTCGCCTGTCCTTGGCGCGAGTATCGCTGAGCCCTCAGGCGCGTCTCGCTGGCAGCTGTCGAGCATGCATCCCTAGATGCCGTCCCCACACTGGCCACCCCCATGGCCATGATGCCCCCACTGGGCATGGGCTAAAAATGGACACAGTTGCGTCACAAAGAAAGGGGAAATTGCCGCAGTCTTGCCGCATTTACCCTGATTGATGCAAAAATATGCTGCACCTGCACCCATCGGAACTTTCTGCAGCGCAGTAATTGTTTCACAAACCGTCAAAAAAATCGTCACGATTTATCGTAAACCTGTCTAAAAGTTCACGTTAAGAGGCCGCAAACACTGATTCTAAAGAGGGAAGCTCTGTCGGATTGTTTACAATTTGGAAACGAAATGCCCCCGCTATCGTTTCCAGATCGCGCCCAATTTGTGGCCATAATCGTGACACAGTCACGCATACATTGTTCTCGGATTGTGTCCAACACCCGCGAAAATCATCGTTTGTTTCATCAAATGCGGCTCCAATTTCCGAATCACTCACGGGGAACGTCGCCTCAACGGGGTACGAGCCGCGCAAAGCGGGCCGCAGTCACGCGCTTGGGCGCGCGAGGAGAAAGACATAAAGAAAAGGGGCTGGGCTGGTGCCCGAGGCGAGACTCGAACTCGCACGACTTGCGTCGGCGGATTTTGAATCCGCTGCGTCTACCATTCCGCCACTCGGGCCCAGTGCGCTTCCTCTAGCGAAACCGTACGACTATGACAAGCGCTTCGATCACAGATTTCGCACAGAAAATGTGTCGCACTGACGTAGGTCACCACTCTGGTAGCCCTGCTGGAACCAGCGCTGGCGCTGCACCGAAGAACCATGGGTGAAACTGTCGGGCATAACCGCCCTGCCCGCCTCGCGTTGTAAGGTGTCGTCCCCGATCCGTGCAGCCGCATTCATCGCCTCGGCAATGTCAGCCGGTTCAATCGTGCCGATCTCGTCTTGCGCGGCGCGCGCCCATATTCCGGCGAAACAATCGGCCTGCAATTCGATGCGAACGGAAAGGGCGTTGGATTGCGCCGCAGAGCTTTGCGCGCGCAGATCGTTGACCTTGCCCAAAATGCCCAGTTCGTCCTGCACATGGTGGGCAACCTCATGGGCCACGACATAGGCGGCGGCAAAATCGCCCTTGGCGCCAAGCTGCTGGCTAAGCGTATCAAAGAACGCGGTGTCGAGATAAACGCGCGTATCAGCAGGACAGTAAAACGGCCCCGTCGCGCCACTGGCATTGCCACAAGCGGACCGCGTGACCCCACTATAAAGAACCAGCGTCACCGGGTGATAGGTCTGGCGAAGTTGCTGCGTAAATATCCCCTGCCAGACTTCTTCGGTATCGGCCAAGGTAACGGACACGAAATCGCCCATCGATTTTTCACGCTCGCTCAGCGGCCCGCTTTGCTGCGTGACTGGGCCTTGCTGCGTGCCATCCAACAAAGGCGTCAGATCTACGCCAAGGAAATAGCCCACAACCACAATCGCCAATACGCCCAGCCCGCCCCCGCCAAGACGCACTGTCTTGCTGCCCGACATCCGCGATTGCCCGCGCCGGTCCTCGATATTGCGGCTGCCGCGCCGCCCTCGCCATTGCATTGCCCTGATCTCCCGTCAAACTTTGGGTGTAGATTAGCGTGATCACACGCGAGTGAACAGCACTGGCGCGCTTGACCTTGCGCGCGCGCGCAGGCACGAAGCGGATCAGCAAAGGCAATCGAGGCCAAAATAAATGATCCGGCGTATCTATGACTGGACGATGGCCAAGGCGAGCCATCCCAAAGCAATGTGGTTTCTCGCCATCACCGCCTTTGTTGAGGCTTCGGTCTTTCCGATTCCCCCCGATGTGCTGATGATTCCGATGATCCTTGCAACGCCATGGCGGGCTTGGAAAATTGCGCTGGTCGCGACGGCGGGCTCGGTGGCGGGGGGCTGTCTGGGCTATCTGATCGGCTATGGGTTCATGGATGTGATCGGCCAACCGATCTTGCAGTTTTACGGCAAGGCGCAAAGTTTCGACGAGCTGGCCCTGCGATTTAACGAAATGGGCGGCTGGGCGGTGCTGATCGCGGGCGTGACGCCGTTCCCCTACAAGGTTATCACGATCTTTTCTGGGGCAACCCACCTGTCTCCGCCACTATTCTTGGGCGTGTCGGTGCTCGCACGCTCGCTGCGCTTTTTCATCCTTGCAGGCTTGCTGTGGAAATTTGGCGCACCAATTAAGACCTTCATCGAGCGCTGGCTCGGCCTTCTGTTCACCCTGTTCGTCGTGTTGTTGATCGGCGGCTTTTACCTGTTGAAGTATATCTGATGAGAGATCCCTTCCCGCCCCGAATGCTGATCGGGTACGCCGCCGCTGGCTCGGCCTTTGTTCTGGCCGGCGCGCTGATGTTTCAGGCGATGGGCTATGCGCCGTGTCACCTGTGCATCTGGCAGCGCTGGCCGCATCTGGTTGCTGTTGTGATCGGGCTCGCGATCCTTGCATTCCGCCTGCCCGCTTGGACGGCCTTGTTGGGGATGCTGGCGGCGCTGACGACCTCAGGGCTTGGCTTTTATCATTCCGGCGTCGAGCGTCATATTTTCGCAGGCCCTTCTGACTGCACCTCGGGCGCGGTAAATAGCACGCTGTCGGCGGCAGATCTGATGGCGCAAATCAACGCCGCGCCCTTGGTGCGCTGCGATGAAATCCCGTGGGAGATATTTGGCGTCACGATGGCAAACCTCAACGCGATCGGCTCGCTTGTACTGGCGGGCATTTGGCTGTGGGCGTTTCTCAAAGCGCGCCGCAGCGCCTGAAAGCAAGACCAGATGCCTCCGGCGGGAGTATTTAGAGCCAGATGAAAGCACGCCCGTTTTTCATCTGGCCATAAATACTCCCCGCGGAGCGTCCCAAAACCGCCCACAGGCGCACCGCTTCTGCCCTTGGCGATTGCACCCGCCGCTTGGGGCGCGTATAACTTGGCACAACAATATCTAGAGCATCGAGGCGCGCGTGACTGACACTCCTGAACCGCCGGACATCGAAGAAGACGGCCCCGAGCGGCCGACCTATCTCGGCCCGACCGTTTCCATCGCACAAGAAATGAAGACCGCCTATCTCGATTACGCGATGAGCGTGATCGTGAGCCGCGCGATTCCCGATCTGCGGGACGGTCTGAAACCGGTTCACCGGCGCATTCTTTACGCAATGCACGAGACCGGCAACACGCATGACAAATCCTATCGCAAATCGGCGCGTCCGGTGGGCGATGTGATGGGTAAATATCACCCCCACGGCGACGCGGCTATTTATGACGCGCTGGTGCGGATGGCGCAGCCATTTTCGATGTCGCTGCCGCTGCTGGACGGTCAGGGCAACTTCGGCTCGATGGATGGCGATAACGCCGCTGCGATGCGCTACACCGAAGTGCGCATGGACAAGCCTGCGGCCGCTCTGCTGGCCGATATCGAAAAAGATACGGTCGATTTTCAGGACAACTACGATGGCAAGGACCGCGAACCCTCGGTTCTGCCCGCGCGCTATCCCAATATGCTCGTCAATGGTGCGGGCGGTATTGCAGTCGGTATGGCGACCAATATCCCCCCTCATAACCTGGGCGAGATTTGCGACGCTACGCTGGCGCTGATCGACAATCCCGACATGTCGGATGAGGCAATCATGGCGATCGTGCCCGCCCCCGATTTTCCGACGGGTGCGCTTATCATGGGTCGGGGCGGCGCGCGCAAAGCCTATCTTGAGGGGCGCGGCTCGGTCATTATTCGCGCCAAGTCGCATATCGAGGAAATCCGCAAAGACCGCTTTGCGATCGTCATCGACGAAGTTCCCTATCAGGTTAACAAAGCCTCGATGATCGAGAAAATGGCCGAACTGGTGCGCGACAAGCGCCTTGAGGGCATTTCCAACATCGCTGATGAATCTGACCGCGTCGGTGTGCGCGTTGTGATTGAGCTGAAACGCGATGCGACGCCTGATGTTGTGCTCAACCAGTTGCATCGCTTTACGCAGATGCAAACCTCGTTTGGCTGCAACATGCTGGCGCTGAATGGCGGCAAACCAGAACAGCTGACGCTGCGCCAATTCCTGAGCTATTTCATTACTTTCCGCGAAGAAGTTGTTGCACGCCGCACCGCGTTCGAACTGCGCAAAGCGCGCGAGCGTAGCCATATTCTTTGCGGTCTTGCCGCTGCCGTCAGCAATGTCGATGAGGTGGTGGCCACGATCCGCGCCTCTACCGATGCGGCCGAGGCGCGCGAAAAGCTGATGACGCGGCGCTGGCCGGCCCATGAGATCCTTGAATATCTCAAGCTGATCGACGATCCGCTGCATCCGGTGAACGATGATGGCACCTATAACCTCTCCGAGGCGCAGGCCCGCGCGATCCTTGAATTGCGCCTGCAACGCCTGACCCAGATCGGCGTCAAGGAAGTCACTGACGAGCTGGCCGAACTGGCCGGTAAAATCCGCGATTTCCTCGCCATCCTCGCCTCGCGTGAACGCATCATGGCGATCATTGCCGACGAGCTACGCGAAGTGAAAGAGCAATTCGCCGTGCCGCGGCGCACCGAGATCATCGATTGGGCGGGCGATCTCGATGACGAAGACCTGATCGAGCGTGAGGACATGGTCGTCACGATCACGCAAGGCGGCTATATCAAACGCACCACCTTGGCCGATTTCCGCACGCAGAAACGCGGTGGCAAGGGGCTGTCGGGCGGCTCGTTGAAAGAGGACGACGCCGTCACGACGCTGTTTGTCGCCAACACTCACACGCCGCTGCTGTTCTTCACGACCGAAGGCATGGTTTACAAGATGAAATGCTGGCAGTTGCCGCTGGGCTCGCGTCAGTCCAAAGGCAAGGCGATTGTGAACATTCTGCCGATCCCGACGGGCGTTTCGATTGCCGCGATTATGCCGGTGGATCGCGCCGAGGAAGACTGGGACGATTTGCAAATCGTCTTTGCGACATCTGCTGGAACTGTGCGCCGTAACCGCTTGTCAGACTTCACAAATGTTATGCGCAACGGCAAGATCGCAATGAAGTTCGAGGATGAGGGTGTGCGCCTAATCAATGCGCGCATCTGTTCCGAGGATGACGACGTGATGCTGTTCACCGCCGGGGGCCGCGCGATCCGTTTTGCGGTGCCTGACGTGCGGGTGTTCAACTCGCGCAACTCGGTTGGTGTGCGCGGCATTCGTCTGCGCCCTGACGATGAGGTCGTCTCGATGTCGGTGATCCGCCACTTTGAGGCCGAACCGTGGGAACGCGTTGCCTTCATCAAGCGGTTCCGCGCAGAGATGGGCAGCGAAGAGGCCGCCGAGACCGAGGTTGATGGTGAAGAAGAGCCCGTTGAAAATGGTACCCTATCGGAGGCGCGTTACGCCGAAATGCGCGAGGCGCAGAACCTGATGCTAACCATCGCTGCCAAAGGCGTGGGCAAGATCTCGTCGAGCCACGATTATCCGCTGCGCGGACGTGGTGGTCAGGGCGTCACTGCCTTTGACAAGCGGATGCCCGGCGGCAGGCTCGTGGCCTCCTTCCCGGTCGAGATGAGCGATCAAATCATGCTGGCCACCTCAACAGGTCAATCGATCCGGTGCCCGGTGCAAGACATCTCATTCCGCTCGCGTTCGGCTGGCGGGGTGCGCGTCTTTAACACCGCCAAGAACGAAGAGGTCGTCTCGGTCGCGCGCATTGCCGATCAGGGCGATGAGGACGACGTCGAAGGACTCGCCGAACAAGCTGGCGATGAAACAGCAGAAACCTAAACCCGCACCGGGCGGAGAACACGCCCGGGCATTTACCATGAGGCAGAACATGAAACAGTGGATATATGGTGCGGTCGCTGCGTTGGCCGCAAGCACGGCGCTAAACGCGCCAATGGCACAAGCCGCCGAAGTGAGCGGCGCGCAGGTCGGGGTGAGCTATTCAAGCCTGACCGGTTCGGCAAGCGACGCTGATAAGCTTTCGGCCTTCGGCTCGCTGGAGGTCGCCTTCTCGCCCGCGTTTAGCGTGCAAGGCGATATGGCGCTGAACCGCTTTGGCGGGACCAGTGTAAACGGCGGTATGTTCGCGCTGCACGGGGTTTATCGCCCGATGCAAGGCACGGCGGTCGGTGTTTTCGCTGGGCGCGATCGGGTCGACAGCCAGAATGTCGATTTCTACGGTCTCGAGGCCAGCCAGACGCTAAATATGATCGATCTGGAAGGCTATCTTTGGCACACCGAAACCGGGTCGGACGGCACCGCGCTGGGGCTGAGTGGCAGTTATGCTCTCAATGATCGCTTCTCACTTGGCGGGCGTCTGGATGCGTTTAACGGGCGCGGCGATGATTACAACCGGATCGGCGTGACGGCGGATTACAAGCTGGCCTCAAGCTACAGCGTTTACGGCGAAGTCGGGCGCGTTGATGCGCAAGGTGCCGATGCCGAGGGTTATATCGGTCTTGGTGTACGCGCGACGTTCGGGGCCGGACAAGGCACCAGCTTCTCGCAACGCGGACTACAGGATTTGCTGCCCGGCCTCTAAGGGCTAGGCAGGCGAGACAAGAAAAATCTGAAAAGCTGCGCGGATTGCACGCGCAGCTTTTCAATTGTATCAGGCAGATTATGACCCAAGAACTCCACATCGTCGGCGGCGGAATGGCCGGATCAGAAGCGGCCTGGCAGGCGGCCAATGCTGGCGTGCACGTCGTACTGCACGAAATGCGCCCCAAGGTCGAAACCTTTGCTCATCAGACGGGCAATTTTGCGGAAATGGTCTGCTCGAATTCGTTTCGTTCCGATGATGATGAGCGCAATGCCGTTGGCCAATTGCATTGGGAGATGAGCGCGGCGGGTGGACTGATCATGGAAATGGCGCGCAAATATCGCCTTCCGGCGGGTGGTGCATTGGCGGTAGATCGCGAGGCATTCTCGCAATCTGTCACCGAACAGCTGCGCGCGCATGGTAATATTTCCTTTGTTGAAGAAGAAGTTACAACGCTTCCCTCAAGTGGCAACTGGGTCTTTGCTACCGGTCCGCTGACCTCCGCCACGCTTGGCGGCGCGATTGCTGCGGCCTCCGGGGCCGACCGTTTGGCGTTTTTCGATGCCATCGCCCCGATCGTCTATGCCGAAAGCATCGACATGTCCGTGGCGTGGCGACAGTCGCGCTATGACAAGGGCGAGAGCGAGGAAGAGCGCACCGCCTATATCAACTGCCCGATGACTCATGATCAGTATGAGGCCTTCATCGACGCGCTTCTGGCGGCCGAAAAGACCGAGTTCCACGAGGGCGAAACGGCGGGCTATTTCGATGGCTGCCTGCCCATCGAGGTCATGGCCGAACGTGGCCGCGAGACGCTGCGTTTTGGCCCGATGAAGCCCGTTGGGCTGACCAATGATCACGACCCGCAGAACAAACCCTACGCCGTGGTGCAACTGCGTCGCGACAACGCGCTTGGCACGCTTTACAATATCGTCGGCTTTCAAACGAAGATGAAGCATGGTGCGCAAGCCTCTGTTTTTCGGATGATTCCGGGCCTACAAGATGCAAAGTTTGCGCGTCTTGGTGGCATTCACCGCAACACGTTCATCAACTCTCCGACGCTTCTCGATGCCCAGATGCGTCTCAAATCGCACCCGCATCTGCGCTTTGCCGGGCAGATCACTGGTGTCGAGGGTTATGTCGAAAGCACCGCGATGGGGCTGCTGGCGGGTCGGATGGCTGCGGCGGAACTGCAGGGGCGTGAAGTGCCGCCGCCCGGCCCTGACACCGCGATGGGCGCGCTGATCACCCATATCACCGGCGGTGCCGAGGCGAAGACATTTCAGCCAATGAACGTCAATTTCGGGCTGTTCCCGCCGATTGATGCCAAAGGCGGTCGGCGTGGGCGCAAAGACCGCTACAAAGCCTATACAGATCGCGCAAAAGAAACGTTTACTCAATGGCTTGAAGGCCAAACCTAAAGTGATTTCCCGGTTCGCGCCATCGCCCACCGGGCCACTTCATTTAGGTCATGCCTATAGCGCGTTTTTGGCGCATGACATGGCGCGCAAAGCGAGTGGCAAGTTTCTGCTGCGTATCGAGGATATCGACCAAAGCCGCGCGCGCCCGCATTGGGAAGCGCAGATTTACGACGATCTACGCTGGCTTGGGATCACTTGGGACGGGCCTGTGATGCGCCAGTCAGAGCACCTTAGCATCTATCGAGAAACCCTTGATAAACTTTGGCAATCTGGGTTCCTGTATAGCTGCAGCTGCACTAGGCGCGATATTGAAGAGGCCGTAAATGCCCCCCAAGAAGGGGCCGCGTTTGGACCCGACGGGCTGATCTATCCCGGTACCTGCAGAACAAGCGGCGCCCCGCAGTCTGGTCAGTCTTTGCCGGATAAGCCCTTGCGGCTGAACACGCTTCGCGCTGCGCGCCATTGTTCCTTTACCGAACTTTGCAAAGCCCCGGAAGGCACGCAGCAAATCACCCCCGAACAAATGCAGCGGGACGCTGGTGATATCGTGCTGGCGCGGCGCGATATGGGAACCTCCTACCACCTCTCTGTGGTGCTGGATGATGCAGCGCAAGGGGTCACGCATGTCATCCGTGGCGAGGATCTGTTTGAAGCCACAAAAATCCATGTAACGTTGCAAAACCTACTTGAGCTTCCAACGCCAAGTTATTGCCATCATAAGCTTATTCGTGACGAGAACGGAAAACGCTTGGCGAAACGCGACGATGCTCGCGCCATCGCGAAATACCGGGAAGACGGCGCAAGTCCCGCCGATATCCGCCGCATGGTCGGTCTTTAGATGCTAGTCCTCAATCGGCTTGAGAATCTCAACCTCATCGCCATCGCGGATCGCAGTATAAAAACACGAGCGTCGATTGGTGTGACAGGCTGGCCCCACCTGATCGACCAACAACAACAGACAATCGCGGTCACAATCGATCCGCATCTCGCGCAGGGTTTGCACATGCCCCGAGCTTTCTCCCTTAGCCCAAAGTGCATTCCTCGATCTTGACCAATAGGTTACATGGCCTTTTTCAAGTGTGATCGCGATGCTTTTCGCATTCATCCAAGCCATCATTAGCACCTCACCACTCTGGTAATCCTGCGCAATCGCGGGGATCAGACCGTTGGCGTCATAGCGCAGGTTGGCAGGATCAAATGGCATCGGCACTTTCCTTTGGGTTGCACTCCCCCTATCTACCCCGGACGGAGCAAAGGGAAAAGCCATGAGCGACGCCGATCTGATCAAACTCTATTCCCAGCGCATTTTGGCGCTGGCCGCCGATATGCCATTCACCGATCCGCTGGTCGCTCCCGATGCGGTGATGCGCAAGCGCGCGCCGTTATGCGGCTCGACAGTAGAGGTCGCGATCACGCTGCAAGATGGGCGGATCAGCGGTTATAGTCAGACGGTGCACGCCTGCGCGCTCGGTCAAGCCTCGGCGGCGATCTTTGGCGCGCATGTGATCGGGTGTTCGCGCGATCAAGTGGCGCGGCTGCGCGATCAGTTGGCGGCGATGCTCAAAGGTGGGTCCGTTCCAGATGCGCCCTTTGGCGAGTATGAGGTGCTGACAGCCGCGCGCGACTACCCCAATCGCCACGGCTCAATCCTGCTCGCCCCCGAGGCAACGCTCGCGGCATTTGACAGCGCCATCGTGGCCTAACCCCTTCCCCTTTAACCATAAAAAAACCGCCATCCCGGTTAAGGGATGGCGGCGAGTTTGCGCTTTCGGACAGGCAAAACCTTGGGACAGGCGGGCCGCGTTTGCTTGGGACAGGTGCGGCAAAGCAGAAAGCGCGAGGCAGTAACGTCAGAGGCAAAAGAGGCGAAGGATCACAACAGCCCGGGCAAATAAAGCGCGATGAGAAAGCTTACACAAAGCGCGACACCGCCAATGGCGTCTTGCAGCAGCGTGTTCTGGTTTCTTGCGAAAGCAGCTTTGATTTGTTGGGCCATTTGGGTCTCCTTCATCTCTGTTGCTACTTTGTTCTCATATTCTTTACGATGTGTAAAGAACTTTTTGAGAACATTGGAGAACATACGTCAGATTTGAAGGGATTGTTCAGCCAACATTGATCAGACGGATCGCTTGATCTTGCCCCATCAGCCACAAAAGCAGGCGCGCCGCTTGACCGCGCGGTCCGCTTAGATCGGGATCGTCGTGCAACAGCTTGCGCGCGTCAGTTTGTGCAATCGCAAGTAGACCGGCCTGACGCTCCAGATCGGCGATACGAAAGCGCGGCAACCCGGATTGCGCCGTGCCAATCATATCGCCTGCGCCGCGCATCGCGAGATCCTCTTCGGCGATGCGAAACCCATCTTCGGTCTCGCGCAGAATGCGCAAGCGGCGTTCGCCCGTCTCGCTGAGCGGGGATTGATAGATCATCAGACAGGTCGAGGCCGCAGAGCCGCGCCCGACGCGTCCGCGAAGCTGGTGAAGCTGCGCCAGGCCAAAGCTTTCGGCGCGCTCGATCACCATGATTGAGGCGTTAGGCACGTTGACGCCCACCTCAATCACCGTGGTTGCGACCAGAACGGCGGTGCGCCCGGCCACGAAATCCGCCATCGCGGCGTCTTTTTCTGCCGGTGGCATCTGGCCATGCACAAGCCCGACCACGCCCTCGCCCAACTCGGCGCGCAGATGGCGAAACCGATCCTCTGCCGAGGTCAGATCGACGCGCTCGCTTTCCTCGACCAACGGGCAAACCCAGTAGGCTTGACGGCCCTCGGCCACGGCACGGCGCAGATGCGCCACCACCTCGTCAAGCCGTTCCGAGGCAATCAGCGCGGTCGTGATTGGCTGGCGGCCGGGTGGCTTTTCATCCAGCAAGCTCACATCCATATCGCCATATTGCGCCAGCGCCAGCGAGCGCGGGATCGGCGTCGCGGTCATCACCAAACTATCAACCGCCTGCCCCTTGCTGGCCAGTTCCATCCGCTGCGCCACGCCGAAACGGTGTTGTTCATCGGTGACGGCAAGGCGAAGATCATGGAAAACAACGTCTTTTTGGAACACCGCATGCGTGCCCACCAGTATCGCGATTTTGCCCCGCGCGAGATCGGCAAGCTTGCGTGCGCGCTCAGCCCCTTTGTCACGCCCAGTTAATAAATCAAGGCGAATGCCCGCCGCCTGTGCCAAGAGGGCGAGCCCCTCAAGATGCTGGCGCGCAAGGATTTCTGTGGGTGCCATCATTACGCCCTGCCCGCCTGCCTCGACCGCCGTCAGCAGCGCCATGAACGCTACCAACGTCTTGCCCGAGCCGACATCGCCCTGCAAAAGCCGGTTCATCCGACGCGTTGAGGCCAAATCACCAACAATCTCAGCAATCGCGCGGGTCTGCGCATTGGTCGGGTTATATGGCAGCGATTCCAATACCTTGCGCGTCAGAACGCCGGTACCCTGCGTGACCCGCCCCGGTTTGCGGCGCGCCTGTCTGCGCGCAAGGGCGAGCGTCAATTGATGCGCAAACAACTCATCATAGGCCAGACGCGCGCGCGCGGGCGCGGTTGACATTACGTCGGCCACCCCCTCGGGCGCATGCGCGTCACGCAGCGCCGCGTTCCAATCGGGCCAGCCCTCGCGCGCCTTCAGCGCTGGGTCGACCCATTCCGTCATCTGCGGCGCAAGGGCGCACGCGGATTGCGCCGCCTTGGTCATCAGCTTTTGACTAATCCCTGCAGTCAGCGGATAAACTGGCTCAAAACGTGCGATTTCATCGGCTTGATCGGGGGGCAGCATGTGATCGGGATGCACGATCTGCGCCATGCCATCGTAAATCTCAAGCTTGCCCGACACAACGCGGCGCGCGCCCACCGGCAAATGCCGCGCCAACCAGTCGCCGCGCGCATGAAAAAAGATCAGCGTCACGTCGATTTCAGCGTCATGGCACAGCACCCGGTCGGGCAGCCCCCGACGGCGCGCCGGGCTGTGGCTATCAATGGTCAGTTCGACCGTCACCACGCTACCGGCTGGCACGCCTTGCACAGTCTTGACGGGGCGGCGATCGATCACCGAATGGGGTAGCGTGAACAGCAGATCGCGCGGCACGGTTATGCCCATCGGCGCAAAAGATTTCGCCGTCTTTTCCCCGATCCCGGCCAGCGTTTCGAGCCCCGCAAACAGCGGAAACAGCGCCTCGGGGCGCCCGCTCATGTGCCCTCCGCAAGCGCGATCCAGGCGTTTTCGTCAATCACGCGGATACCCAGATCAGCCGCCTTTTTGGCCTTCGATCCTGCGCCGGGGCCCGCGACCAAGATGTCGGTTTTCGCACTGACGGACCCTGCCACCTTGGCACCTAAACTTTCGGCGCGCGCCTTGGCCTCGGCCCGTGTCATGCGCTCCAAAGAGCCGGTGAAAACAACGGTAAGGCCCGAAATTTCGCTGTCAGATTTTGGCTTTTCGGCCTCTTGCACGTCAAGATGGGCAACGAGGCGGTCGATGGACGCACGTTCAGCTTCTTGGTGGAAGGTCGCTATCACCGAGGTCGCCAGCGTCGCCCCCACCCCGTCAATCGAGAGCAAATCCTCCCACTCAGCGCCCTGCCCGATCTCGGCCTGCGTCATCGCGGATTCGAACGCCTGCCATGTGCCGTAATGGGTCGCCAAAAGGCCCGCGCTGGTGTCGCCCACATGGCGAATGCCAAGTGCGTAAATAAGCCGCGCGAGGGGGATTCTGCGCTTTTGCGCGATGGCGTCAAACAGTTTGAGCGCGGATTTTTCGCCCCAACCCTCGCGGTTTTTAAGCTGTTGCAGGCCTTGGCCGTAGCGTTCCTCGAGGGTGAAAATGTCGGCGGGTTCGCGGATCCAGCCGTCTTCGTAAAACGCCTCAACCTGCTTGGCGCCCATGCCATCGATGTCAAAAGCCGCGCGAGAAACGAAATGTTTCAGCTTTTCGACCGCCTGCGCAGGGCAGATCAGACCGCCGGTGCAGCGGCGCACGGAATCGCCCTCCTCGCGGATGGCATCCGACCCACAGCGCGGGCATTTCGTCGGAAATTCAAATGGCTGCGAGTCCTCTGGGCGTTGGCTCAGATCGACATCGGCGATTTTCGGAATCACATCCCCGGCGCGGTAAACCTGCACCAAATCGCCGACGCGAATATCGCGCCCTTCGCGGATCGGCGCGCCGTGACTGTCGCGCCCGGCGATGTAATCCTCGTTATGCAGGGTCGCGTTGGACACCACCACACCGCCGACCGTGACCGGCGCAAGACGCGCCACGGGGCTCAGCGCGCCGGTGCGCCCGACTTGAATTTCTATCGCCTCAAGCCGGGTCCAAGCCAGTTCGGCGGGGAATTTATGCGCGATTGCCCACCGCGGCGTGGTCGAGCGAAACCCTAGGCGACGCTGCAGTGCAAGATCGTTCACCTTGTAGACCACGCCGTCGATATCATAGCCGAGGTCGGCGCGCATCGCCTCAATCTGGTGATAGTGATCCAGCATCTCGGACGGGCCGTTACAAAGCGTTGTCAGCGGGTTGGTCTGAAACCCCAGCGCGGCGAGGTGGTCAATCGCCCCCTTTTGCGTGTCGGCCAGCGCCTCCGAAACCTCACCCCACGCATAGGCAAAAAATTTCAGCGGGCGCGCGGCGGTGATGCGCGCATCCAACTGGCGCAATGATCCGGCGGCCGCGTTGCGCGGGTTGGCGAAAGCCTTATCGCCTTTTTCCAAAGCGCGGGTATTGAGCGCCTCGAAATCGGCATGCGCCATGTAAACCTCGCCGCGCACCTCAAGAATGTCAGGCGCGCCGTTCAGGTGGTGCGGGATATCCGCAATCGTGCGCGCATTTTCTGTGACGTTTTCACCCACGGTCCCATCGCCGCGCGTCGCGGCATAGACCAGTTCGCCTTGTTCATAGCGGATCGACAGCGACAGCCCATCGATTTTCGGTTCAGCCGTGTAGGCCAGCGCGGCATCCGGCCCGAGCCCCAGAAAACTACGAATCGAGTCGTCGAATTCGCCCACATCCTCATCCGAGAACGCGTTGGACAGACTCATCATGCGCTGCGCATGGGTGATCTTTCCGAAGCCCTCGGCCAACGCTGCGCCGACTTTTTCAGTGGGGCTATTGGCGGATTTCAGATCAGGAAAGCGCGCCTCGATTGCGGCAAGGCGGCGCTTTAACCCGTCATACTCCGCATCCGAAATTTCGGGCGCGTCCTGCGTGTGGTAGGCTGCGTTGGCCGCCTCGATCTGTGCGATCAGATTAGGCAGTTCTGCCTTGGCGTTTGCACGCGTCAATTCATCGGTCGAGATATTAGTCTGATCGGCCATGAAAAACCCCCTCGGTTCGACCCAAGGTTTAGGGCCGCACCAAGGAGGCGTAAAGAGCCGTGACGGAGATCATCGGTTCAGCGGGCTCAGGCACCCATCGCAATCGGGCGTTCAAATTCTTCGGGATCGGGGTCGCGCAGAACATAGCCCCGGCCCCACACGGTCTCGATATAATTGTCGCCATCCGTGGCATCCGCCATTTTCTTGCGCAATTTACAGATAAAGACGTCGATGATCTTCAACTCTGGCTCATCCATCCCGCCATACAGATGGTTGAGGAACATTTCCTTGGTCAGCGTCGTGCCCTTACGCAGGCTCAACAGTTCGAGCATTTGGTATTCCTTGCCCGTCAGATGCACGGGTTTGCCCGCGACATCGACCGTTTTGGCATCTAGATTGACCGAGACCTTGCCGGTGCGAATAATGGATTGCGCGTGCCCCTTGGAGCGGCGGATGATCGCATGAATACGCGCCACCAGTTCCTCACGATGGAACGGTTTGGTCATATAATC
Source organism: Thioclava sp. (assembly GCF_048263065.1). Classification (NCBI taxonomy): domain Bacteria; kingdom Pseudomonadati; phylum Pseudomonadota; class Alphaproteobacteria; order Rhodobacterales; family Paracoccaceae; genus Thioclava; species Thioclava sp. The sequence continues at coordinate 11,948 of NZ_JBLXEM010000019.1, read as the reverse complement.
ATCGGCGCCAGAGCCAAAGCCTTTGATCTTGTTCTCGGTATCGTCCGATCCGGTCAGAATCAGGATCGGCGTGTCCACTTTGGACAGGCGTAACTGGCGCAACACCTCGTGCCCGTTCATGTCGGGCAGGTTCAGATCCAGCAGGATCAGATCGTAATCATACAACTTCGCAAGATCGATCCCCTCCTCGTCGAGATCAGTACAATAGACATTCAAATTCGCATGGGTGAGCATCAATTCAATGCTGCGCGACGTGGTTGGGTCGTCTTCCACCAACAAAATCCGCATCTTGGGTTCTCCGCGTTAATCCCTCGGTCAGGAAGAACCCTGACACCAATTGGTTAATACCCGGTTACCTTCGCACGGTTTCGTGACTATGCAACTTAAAGTTGTCTAAATTTTTGGATCGCGGTCACTTTTAGGCACTTTAGTCCGTGTTTTTTTATGGCATTGATCCAGATATCCAGCTCTTCATCGGACAGGTCATAGCGTTCAATCACCTCACCACGATCAATCAACCCATGGGAGAGCGCCTGAACAATCAGTGCTTTGCGGCTAGCGACCCAGCGACGGGTCTGTGCTGGCGGCAGATCAGCGCGCGTCAGGATCGAGCCATCAGGCAAGGTCACAGCGCGCGGACCATCGACTTTTTTGAGATACATTTGACACCCCTTTTCTCTCTTCACGCAGGCAGTTTGCGTCATCAGCCTTAATACTGAGTGAAACGGAGGGTTGTGAGTGCCTCGCATTTTCCTATATTTCTGCGGGTCTGGTTAAGGGTTCGTTCAACATGCCTAAAGATTTGCCACTCAACTCGCTGGGATTTGCCAAGCCCCCCGCGCAAACGCGCGTCGTCGTTGCCATGTCAGGTGGCGTCGATAGCTCGGTCGTGGCCGCGCAACTGGCCGAGGAAGGCTATGATGTGGTCGGCGTGACGTTGCAGCTTTACGATCACGGCGCGGCTTTGGCGAAAAAGGGCGCGTGCTGTGCCGGTCAAGATATTCACGATGCGCGTCGCGTCGCCGAGGAAATGGGCTTTCCCCATTACGTACTCGATTACGAAAACACCTTCCGCGAGGCGGTGATCGACGAGTTCGCCGATGCGTATTTGGGTGGGGCAACCCCAGTGCCTTGCATTCGCTGCAACGAGCGCGTGAAGTTCAAGGACTTGCTGGAGACCGCTAAAGATCTCGATGCCGATTGCATGGCAACGGGCCATTACATTCAGCGCAAGATCGGCGCGCAGGGTCCCGAGCTGCACAGCGCCGCCGACCCAAACCGCGATCAAAGCTATTTCCTGTTCTCGACCACGCCCGACCAACTTGCCTATCTGCGTTTTCCGCTGGGCCATCTGCCCTCAAAAGACGCGACCCGCGCGCTTGCGGCGAAATACGGGCTGGCCGTGGCGGGTAAACCCGACAGTCAGGATATCTGTTTCGTGCCCAATGGCGATTATGCCAGCGTGATCGAAAAGTTGCGCCCCGGTGCGGCCGATCCTGGCGATATCGTGGATATGGAAGGCAACATTCTGGGCCAGCATCGCGGTGTGATTCATTATACGATCGGGCAGCGGCGCGGGCTTGGCATCGGCGGTCTGGAAGACCCGCTTTATGTGGTCAAGCTGGACCCTGACACCCGTCATGTGGTGGTCGGGCCGAAAGAGGCGCTGTCCACGCGCGTCATCCCGGTGCGAGAAATCAACTGGCTGGGCGATGAACCGTTTACCTCACGCGAGGAATGGCACCTCAAGGTCCGCGTGCGCTCCACCCGCCCCCCGCGCGAGGCGATCATTCGGCCGATCTCGGCTACCGAGGCAACGGTCGAATTGATCGTGCCCGAAGAAGGCGTCAGCCCCGGTCAGGCCTGCGTGTTCTACGCGCCTGATAACAGCCGCATCTTTGGCGGTGGCTGGATCTGGAAGGGCTGAGGCGCGACTTACGCAGCGTCACAGGCTGGCACGAACAGGTGAGAGAAGTTGAGTTGCGTGCCCTTGCGGGGCCTCTTATCGCATAGGTCATTCAACTCAAAGAGGTTCTTACCATGTCACGTTCCCTGATGACCGCGGCGCTGATGATCGCGCTGGCGACGCCCGCGCTGGCGCAGACCACAGACACGACGTCAACGCCAAACATAACGATGCCCGATCTGCAAACCGTCACGCCCGACACCAGCACCTATGAGCAACGTGTTGTCGCGGCCGAACCCTATGCGGCGCTCTCGACGCAGGAAATAAACATCCCCAAAATGGTTTCAACGATGTGGCTGCCGTTCGCTGATCTCGCGGCGAAAAAGGGCCATCCGCTGGACGATGCGCAGAAGGCCAAGCTGGATGCGCTCTATCAGAAAACCTTTGACGGCCCGATGCGTGATTTGATGGGAAATCAGAACCATATGATCGCCAAACTATTCACAATGCAGGAAATTCAGTCGATGACCGCATTTTACAGCAGTCCGGTCGGGCGGTCTATATTGACGAAAATGCCCCAAGTGATGGCCGCCATACAGCCCGAGATCAGCGCGATGGTCAAAAAAACAATGCCCACCTTGATACCCAAGATCAAGGCGATCATCGACCCGAAGGAAAAATAGATACGACAGGGCGGCGGGCTATTCCCCCGCTGCCGCGTCGTTTGGTGCGTAGCCTCAGACCGGCACGTCGGTCAGGCTGACACCGGACTTGCCAGTTGTAGAACTCGCTTTGCCCGAGGCCGCTTGCGTGATCGCCTCGCTTTCTTCAGTCGCCGCGCGCACCGCCTGCTCGGCCAGCCCGCTGGCTGATGTCGCCAACTTTGTCATCTGCGTGCTGTAATCTGTCATCGTGCATTGCCAGAACTCGCCCCATAGGTTCATCGCCTTCATCGGGTCCCGCTGCTCGGTAAGCTTGCCCAGCATCTGGCGATCGCGCTCGAAGCGGGCCTTCAGGAAATCAAGCATCTCGATATTCTGCGCAATCAGCTTTTCAGCCATGTGCAGATGCGGAGCCATCATCTGCGAGACGCTAGCTGCATCTGGCATCTGCATAGATCCAGCCATTTTCTTACTGGTTGGAGATTTAGGTGTCGCCATATCATCCTCCTAAGGTTGAACGCATTACTTTAGCACAGTTTGCAAAACGCGCATTTGACATGTGACAACTATCAGCGCTTTTCCGCGCTTAACCGGTATTGCCCCCCGATCACGCAAGCTCGCGGCTTTGTCACGTTGACAGGAGGGCGCTGAAACATCGGAACCGCAGCATCCGCGCATCAGTTGGACCCGTGAAAAGACATACGTTGAATGAAGGAGAATCGTCGCATGAGCACCCCTCAAAATAAACCGCTAGTTGTTGTTTTAGGTGGCAATTTCGCAGGTCTGGGCGCGGCGCAAAAGATCCGCGATTATGCCGGGGATGCGTGTGATATCACATTGATCGACCGCAAGGCCTATCTCGATTTCATTCCCAATATCCCGCTTGAGGCCTTTGAAGGGCGCGATCCGGCGGTGACGATGCATATGGATCTGGTCGATGCCTTGGCCAAGGATGACGTCCGTTTCATGCAAGCCGAGATCACTGAGCTGAATATCGACGCCAAAACCGTTTCGATCATTCCCAACGAACGCCCCGGCGCGCCGCAATACACGATGAGCTACGATTATGTGGTGATCGCGCTGGGCGCGCGTCTGGCCTATGACGATATCGAGGGCTTTGCCGAATATGGCCACGCGATCTCAGACGCGTTTCAGGCCAATCGGCTGATGGACTACCTCAAGAACGACTACAAGGGCGGGCCGATTGTCGTAGGCTCAGACCGTTTCGAACAGGGTCATAAGGGTCGCCCCGACTGGCTGCCGACCGCGCTGGCCGCGTGCGAAGGTCCGCCGGTTGAGGTCTCTCTCTCGCTGGCCCATTGGCTGGGCGAGAATAACAAAGGTGGCCCCAAGGACATCACCATCTTCACCCCCGCCGAGTTGATCGCCGAGGATGCGGGCGAAAAGGTGGTCGGCGCGCTGCTGGACGCGGCGGGGTCGATGGGGTTCAACTATGTCAACAAAGTCGAGGGGATCAAACGCATCACCGCCGACACCATTGAATTTCGGGACGGACGCAGCCTGCCTGCCGAGCTTAAGGTGCTGCTGCCCAATTGGAAGCCGCACGCGTTCCTCAAGGGGCTGTCGGTCAGCGATGAGGTGGGCTTCATCGTCACCGATATGCGCATGCGCAACCCCGATCACCCCGAGGTGTTTTCCTGCGGCGATGCCGCCGCGCTGACGGTGCCAAAACTGGGCGCCATCGGGCATCAGGAATGCGATGTTGTCGGGCGTCAGATCGCAGCTGATCTGGGCCGGATGAGCGAGGCCGAGGCCAATGTCGATTGGCACCCTGCGGTCATCTGCATTGGCGATATGGGCGGCGGCGAGGGATTTTACATCCACGCGACCTCTTGGTTTGGCGGCGACATTCAGGAACTGCGCATGGGTAAAATGCCCTATATGCAAAAGATTGCCTACAAAGAGATTTTCTTTCGCAACAAGGGCCGCGTGCCAAGTTGGGGCGTGCCGATTTCCGAATGGAGCCTTGAATCCCTTATGCCGGGCAAAACCTGATCGCCATCTCTGCGCGCTTGTTCCCTCATGCACGCAGAGGACCGGGCGCGCCACGCATCGGATGCACTCTCCCGTCCCCAGCGTGACGCCCCGTCCCCGAGCCGCCCCCGCGATCTGTCTCTCCGGATGTGGCGGGGGCGGGTTCGCTCTTTCCCAAACGGTCCGTCTCGTTGAAAACGGGCCTTTTTCTTGACGCGCAGATGTTACCATATATGCCATTGTCGTGACGGAACCTCGATGCAACGCGGTTCGTTAGCTTAACACAAGATCTTGCGAGGCCCCTCCCATGGCGCAAAAAACTCATCACAGTAAATCCCGAAAATCTGGCCTGCGCGCCTGCGCAACGCGCAAGGCCAGCCCTTTGCATCACGCCGCAGCCCCGCCGCCAGAGGCTGCGAAAGATCGTCAAAAGGTGCTTGTCTTGCAGGGCGGTGGCGCGCGCGGAGCCTATCAGGCCGGGGCCTTCGAGGCACTCGCGGAGTGCGGGCTTAGCCCCGATTGGGTTTCGGGCACCTCAATCGGCGCGATCAACTGCGCCCTGATCGCGGGCAATCCCCCCGAAAAGCGCATCGCAGCGCTGCGCAATTTCTGGGAACGGGTCAGCGGGGCAACGGCCATCTTTCCCTTCATTCCTTTCGGAGTCGCGCGCGAAAGCTGGAGCATGAGCGCCGCCATAAGAGAGTTGATGTTTGGCGTGCCCGGTTTTTACCGTCCACGCTTTCCCAACGCTTGGCTCACCCGCTTTAATGATCCAACGCAGGCCAGCTACTTTGACGCCACCCCGCTGCGCGAGACGCTATTGGAGCTGGCCGATTTTGATCGCCTCAATGACGGAAAGATGCGGGTCAGCCTTGGAACGGTGAATGTCGAGACCGGCAACATGACCTATTTCGACAGTACCGAAACCACGATCACACCCGATCATGTGATTGCGTCGGGCGCACTGCCGCCAGCTTTCGCGCCGGTGCAGATTGAGGGTGCGCTGTTTTGGGATGGCGGTTTGGTGTCCAATGCGCCGTTGCAATACGTACTTGAAGACGCTTCACAGATTAACGACGCAGGCGAGGAAGACCCGCCCCTCCTGATCTACCAAGTCGACCTGTTCTCCGCCGTTGGCGAGGCGCCCCACACGCTTTACGACGCTGATATGCGCCAAAAAGAGATACGGTTTTCCTCGCGCAATCGTGCAGCCACGCGGCGGATGCAAATCCTTGCGCGGGTAGCGGAAATCGCACGCCGGTTGGGCGAAAAACTGCCCCCCGAACTGCACGACGATCCCGATCTAGCGCTGCTGCAAGGGGCGGCGGATTATAGCGATGTCACGCTAATTCACTTAATCTACCGCCATGGGAGCCATGAAAGCGGCGCAATGGATTATGAGTTTTCGCGCCCCACGATGCTGGAACATTGGCAAGCCGGAGTCCGAGACGTCCAGCGCAGCCATGCCAATGCCGACTGGGACGCGCTCCTGCAACGAGGGGAGGGCATGAAAACCTTTGATCTCAACGAGTTATAAGCCATAAATCATCCTACCTTGCTGGAAAACAACGCGAACCACTGCCGCAACGGCAGAGGATTACCTGCGCATTGCCCGGCCCGACCGGGCAATTAGTGGAAGTCTCCACACCATTGAAAGGAGTTAAACCATGTCCCTCGATCTGAAAGACAAAATCTGCATCATCACCGGCTCTGCCTCGGGTATCGGTAAGGCAATTGCGACGCGCTATGTGGCGGACGGGGCCAAGGTTGTGATTGCCGATCTTGATTTAAGCAAAGCCCAAGAGACCGCTGATGCGTTGACCAAACAAGGCCCCGGCAGCGCGATGGGCATCAAGATGGATGTGACCGATGAAAATGCCGTTAATTCGGGCGTCAAAGAGGTGGTTGAAAAATGGGGCAGCGTCGATGTGCTTGTGTCAAACGCCGGCATCCAAATCGTCCACCCGATTGAGGATTTCCCCTTCAAGGATTGGAAAAAACTGCTCGCGATCCACCTTGATGGCGGTTTTTTGACCTCTAAAGCCGTGATCCCCTACATGAAGAAACAAGGGTCCGGCTCGATCATCTTCATGGGCTCGGTTCACTCCAAAGAGGCCTCACCGCTCAAATCCGCCTATGTCACGGCCAAGCACGGGCTGCTGGGACTGGCGCGCGTAATCTCGAAAGAGGGCGGCAAATACGGCGTGCGCGCGAATGTGATCTGCCCCGGATTCGTGAAAACCCCGCTGGTGGAAAAACAGATCCCCGAACAGGCGAAAGATTTGGGTATTTCCGAAGAAAAGGTCGTCAGTGACATCATGCTGGGCGGCACCGTCGATACAGAATTCACCACCGTCGAAGACGTCGCCGAAGTGGCCTACCTGTTCGCCGCCTTCCCCACCAACGCCTTAACGGGGCAAAGCCTCGTGGTCAGCCATGGCTGGTACATGAACTAAGCGTGCGATCCGCCCGATGAAGTGATGGAGGTTTAAATGGTTTACTCTGGTTCGATGGTCATGCTTGCTCCCCTCATGGCGTTGTTTGCAGGGGTGCTTATTCTGATATTTCCGCGCCTCCTGAGCTACATCGTGGCGATCTATCTGATCGCGATTGGTCTGGCGGGGCTGTTTCCGATGATGATGATTGTCGGGCCAATGGGATGACTTGAGGCAAACATGCGCTAACTGCCCTAGCGCATGTTTTAAAATTTAAGTGCCCCCCAAAATGCTAAAGAACCTTCGCGAACATATTCTGCCATTGACGGTGGCGCTCTCGCTTTTGATGGAGATGGTGGACGCCACCGTTTTAGCCACCGCTATCCCAGTGATCGCGCGCGATCTGGGTGTGCCGGTGTTGTCGTTGAAAATGGCAATGGCGACCTATCTGATCGCTCTGGCGGCCTTTGTGCCGGTTTCGGGCTGGATCGCGGATCGCTATGGCGCGAAACGGGTATTTCTGGCCGCGCTGGGAGTTTTTGCCGCCGCCTCGCTGGTCTGTGCGCTGCAAACAAACCTGCTCGGTCTGGTCGCAGCGCGCGCGGTCCAAGGCCTTGGCGCGGCGCTGATGTCGCCCGTGGGGCGCATTATCGTGCTGCGCCATACCGAACGATCAGAGATCACCCGCGCGATGGTTTACGTCACCCTGCCCGCGCTGATCGGCCCTGCGATTGGGCCGTTCGTCGGGGCCTCGGTCACGACGTACCTCGGTTGGCGTTCGATCTTTCTGATTAACCTGCCACTGGCCGCCGCCGCGATTGCGTTGACCTTGAAAGCGATGCCCAAGGATGGCCCAGCCACGGCGAAACCCTTTGATCTGACAGGGTTTGTCCTGTCGGCCACGGGGCTTGTCGCAGCCATGACGGGGCTGTCAGCACTGGGCGAGCATATTTTGCCCTGGCAAGCGGCAACGGGCTTGGCGGTGGTCGGGGGGATCTTGCTGATCGTCTATGGATTGCGCGCCTCGGGAAGAACCGATGCGCTGCTTGATCTGCGCCTGTTTCGCCACCGCACCTTTGATATCGGCACGATTGGCGGGCTGATCTTTCGCCTCTCAAACGGGGCGATCTCGCTGCTGCTGCCGCTGTTCTTCCAGCTTGGCCTTGGCACGACAATCATGGTATCGGGCGCGCTGAGTGGGCTGAACGCGGTCGGGGCGGTGTCGATGCGCGCAGTTGCGCCCCGATTGCTGGATCGCTTTGGGTTCAAGCCGGTGATGGTGCTGGCCGCGCTGATCCGGGGCGTCACGATTACCGGCTTTGCCAGCGTGACCAGTATCTCAGATTGGCAACTAATCCCGCTGCTGCTGATCGGGGGCGCGGCGCAGGCGGTGGTGTTCACGGCGGTAAATGCGATATCCTATGCCGATCTTGATGCATCCGAGATCAGCACGGGCACCGCGTTTTCGGCAATGACGCGGCAGATCTCGCTGGCGCTGGGCATCGCATTTGCCGGGGTGGTGCTAGAATTCACGGCTGGCGCTGCGGGCGCAACGGATGGGTCGATCGCCCTGCCCCTGCACGCTTTCACCATTGCCTATCTGGCTACCGGGATGATGGGGCCGCTCTCGGCGCTTTATTTCATGCGCCTCAAGCGCGGCGATGCAGATGGGCTACGCCGACGCAATCCCAAGCCGCTATCCTCATCGCGGGAACCGCAACGCCCACCGCTGACAGATCGCTAGATCTCAATGCTCGGATTCGGGCAGCCCTTCGCGCGACAGCAATACGGCCAAGGGGCGCAGTGTCGGGCTTTGCGCGCAGATGATCATCAGCGCCACCATGATCGGCACCGCTAAAAACATCCCCGGCAAGCCCCAGACCGCGCCCCAAAAGGCCAGCGAAATGATGATACCAAAGCTTGACAGCCGCAGCGCGTGCCCCATCAGCATCGGGTCAATCACGTTGCCGATGATGAATTGCAACACGCCGATGATCGCAAACACGCTGGCCGCCTGATAGGGGTTTTGCGTAAGCACATAGGCCGCCAGTGCCGCGATGATCGTGGCGATAATCGAGCCAATCGAGGGAATGAAGTTCAGCGCGAACGTGATGATGGCCACCGGTGCCGCCAATTCCAGCCCGCCAAAGGTAAACACCCCATAAACCGCGATGGCCGTGACGCCGCTGACCGCCGCCTTGACCAGCAGGTAGTGGTTCACCCGACGCATGATCGTGCCCACGGTCTTGGCGATGCGCCGAGCGCGTTCCTCATCACCCATCAGGCTCATGAGCTTGGCGTCAAACCAGATCCGCTCGGCAAATAGGAAGCCTACGAACAAAATGACCAAAATCGTCGCCGAAAGCAGGTTCGATGCCTGCCCCGCCATCGTCGTCAAATAGCCTGCCACTTGAATGCGCTGCATCGATTCCAGCACCGATTGCTCAACATCGGGGCCCATCCAGCCAAATAGCTCGGCAATCGCGCGCTGCGCGGGGCCTGCATAGTTCAGGATAATCGTGATGACCGTGTTAACCTGACTGATCAGCACCGCCGTCAGCGTCAGCAACCCCCCAGCAATCAACGCCAGCGCAATCAGCGAGGCCACCCGCGGCGGAATGCGTAGCGGCCCGATGCGCAACCGCCCGACCCCGTTGATCGCCTCAGATGTCAGCGAAAACAGGATGATCGCAATCGCCAGCGAGATCAGGATAAAGCGCGCCTGCACCAACAAAAACAGCACCAGTGCAAAAGCGATGATGCCCAACAGCACATTCGTAAGCTGGCGCGGCTCACGGCGCTGATCGTCGTGCAAAGCCGAAAGGCCTTGACCGGGGCTGTCTTTCATCTTCATCGCGTCCTTGATCCACCCGCGCGGGCGTGAAAGAGGGCTAAACCTCATGCTAGGCCGCACAGCCCCCACGCGCAACCGCCCCCGCACGCGAAATAAAATCATTTCGCGCGCCGCGAGAACTTTCGCACCCTCTGGGCAGCTTCTGCTCAAACCCCTCTTGCATCACGCCCGGTTTTGCGGCTAAACCGCGCGTCACGGACAGTTGGCCGAGTGGTCGAAGGCGCACGCCTGGAAAGTGTGTAGGCGGGGAACCGTCTCGAGGGTTCGAATCCCTCACTGTCCGCCACTCCATTTCTGTAAAGCCTTCATTTATCTGTCCTTTTTTGGCCAAACTGGCTCTAAGTTACGTTTTGAGTTACATTTTGCCTGTCTGGGATAACTTCATCAAAACTTGGCGTGCTTTGAGCTGTCTCGCGAGAGCATCGTATCAGAATATTCTCTCACAGAATCGAATTTTTTACACCTCGGGCAGAATCCAGGATCCGCGCCCGCAAGTCTGCGATTTGCCCCGCATCCAGCTCACGGTGTTCGATCAGTGCCTGAGCAATCGTCTCAATGGCTTGGGGATAGTCGGCAACGATTTGACGGGCGGCGGCGTTTGCTGTGTCGAGGAGGTCAGTGACGCGCAGGCGCAGGTGCTTGGGCATTGTCAGGTGATGCTCGGGGGCGACGGGCGTCCAGAGCAGATCGCTGCTAAACATCGCGTGTCGGGTCACAGCATCGATCGCGATGCGCGTCGCGAGGGCGAGGTCGGATTGCTCCGTGCCGCCGGCTCCAATCGAAGCGTCACCGAATGTCGCCAGTTCAGCGGCCCGACCGGCCAGCCTGATGATCATCGCCGCGCGAAAGTCGGTCTCGGTAATGGCGGGTTGGATCGGCAGCTCCATCGTGCCGCCCGAGGGGCCGATTGAGGCGCTCGTGGGCGGGGTGGGAAGCAGCTGAAAGGCTGCGAGCAGGTGTCCGGCCTCGTGAACCGCCATGCGCTTGATCTGCCCGGGAGCCATCGCCGGAACGACCTCCTGCGCTGCTGCGACGAGATCGTCCGGTGTCGCCGGGCGAGCGTGCTGCCGGGCGATTGCGAGGGCTGCGCGCGCCACCCCGTCAACTGTCGCGCCGCTGGCCCCGATCAGTAAATCCGCTGCGGTGCCAAGATCCGGCGCGGACGGACCGAGCGCATCGCGCAGGATTGCCGAGATCCCGGCCCGATCCGGATAACGCATCCGCAGGTGCAGATCGAGGCGCCCCGCCCGTCGCAGCGCTGGATCGACATGCTCTGGATGGTTCGTCGCCGCCAGCACAATCACCCCCGGCACCTGCGCCAACCGTGTGAGATGCACCAGCATCGCGTTGACGACGTGGCGCTGATATTCGCTGTTGCGATGCTGGATCGTGCGATCGGCGAAGCTGTCGATCTCATCGATAAAGAACACGCAGGGCGCTTTTGCGATGGCCTCACTAACCACGGTGTCGAGCGCTGCGAGCATTTGCCCGAGATGGCCCGCCTTTTGGCACTCCGCGTAGCTCGTGGTTACGAGGGGCACGCAGACTTGGGCCGCGAAGGCGCGGGCCAGCATCGTCTTGCCACAGCCCGTCGGCCCCGAGATCAGCGCGCTGGTGAGCAGATCGCACCAATCGGCCTTGCCAGCCTGCCAGGCAATTAGTCCGGCCAAGAGACGCTCGATTTGGGGTCGGATCGGTGTGAGCCCATGCACGCGATTGAGGCCGTCTTGGACCGGAACCCGTGACGCATCTACCAGCTCTTTGAGCCGGATGGCGGCTCCTAGCGCCGTTTGCTCTTGAAACGCCGGGCTAAGTAGCGGCCCTTCGAGACGGCGCAGATCTTCGTCGGTGGGCAGCGCCGCCAGAAGCGCGGGCGTGTCGATCTCGCCTCTGGCGGAATGCGTGACGCAGAGCAGCCGCAGCATCAGCGCGCGCGTGAGCTGAGGCAGCATGCGCGGCTCGGGACAAAGCGCGCGGGCGGCAGGCGTGAAAGCCCCCGGATCTGACGCGACCGCGAGAAGCGGGCCGCCATAGCTGATCGTCTCGTCCTGCTCTTGGCAAAAGCGCTCATGAGAGCGCGCTTGCTCCGAAGCACT
>NZ_JBLXEM010000018.1:0-41731 GCF_048263065.1 Thioclava sp. | reverse complement strand
CAGATGTCCAAAGGTGTTCCTGTCAGCCTGTGCCCTCGCCGCCGTCGTCATGTTCTGGTTATGAATCCTGACCCTAGCGTGGTGCCCATGGAGGTGCCATGCTGGGTCTGGTGAATCGCTCGATACAGAATTTTCTGACCGATACATTCGGTGAGAGGATTTGGCACACCGTTGCTTGCAAGGCAGAGGTTTTCCCCGAGGGATTCGAGCCGATGCTAAGCTATGAGGATGCGCTTACCGATCGCTTGCTTGATGCGGCCTGCGAGCTGTTGGATCGGCGGCGGTTTGATTTCCTCGAAGACCTGGGAACCTATCTGAGCACCCGAGAGGCCGTGCGACGCTTGCTGCGCTACGGTGGGCGAGATTACGTTGATTTTCTGCTCTCTCTCAATGAATTGCAGGGGCGAACACAGCTGGCGCTAGAAGATCTCAAGCTGCCGAAGTTGACATTGCGAGGCTTGGGCGATGGGCGCTATACGCTTAGCGTGATTGGTGCATCACCGGGCTGGGGCGCGGTGTTTGCCGGGGTGTTGCGCGCGATGGCCGATGATTACGGAGCCTTAGTGCTGATTGAGCTAAACGAGCATACCGAAGATGGTCTGGCTGGAGAGGCGATCGCGGTGCAGCTTCTTGATTCCTTTCATGCATGCGGGCGGTCCTTTGATCTGTCAGATGCGGCGGGGGCAGAGATGTGAACGAATTTCATCGACCGCCTGACGTATCGCCGCTTGGCTCGGCCACTGCCTTACGTGATGACGTCGTCATATCGACCAAATCGGCGCAAGAATTTTCGTTGTCTGAGCCCATGCTCGGCGCGCTATTGCCAATGTTCTTGTGGGTCGATCCCCAAGGAAAAATTCGCGCGATGGGCCCCACATTGCATAAAGTGCTGGGAGAGGATGCGACGTTTGGCCAGCCATTTTCGCAGCATTTCCGCGTAGGACGCCTGCAAGATCGGATCGAACCTTGTGATGGGGCAGAAGGTTGTGACCCTGCCGTCGCAGAGGGGGCAAAGGGATTGGGGGATTGCGGCGCTTCGCTGGGCGCAATCGCGAACGAGCGAATGGTGCATCTTACCTTGTTGTCGCAACCCGCGATTGGCCTGCGCGGTGAGGCTTTTGCACTCGGCCCGAAAGGTCGGGATGGCACCTTGATGAATCTTAGCTTCGGGTTCTATCTGCGAGAGGCCGTCGCTAAATTTGCCCTGACAGAGCGGGATTTTTCGCCCGCAGATCTGGCAATGGAGCTGTTATATCTGCAGGAGGCGAAATCGCTGGTGATGCAGGAGTTGCGCGCGCTCACCCTGCGCCTGGATGGTGCGCGCAAACAGGCCGAGACACAGGCTTTGACCGATCCGCTGACCGCTTTGGCCAATCGCCGCGCAATGGAAGCGGCGCTGGAACAAGCAAGTGCGGGGGCAGCACAAGGGGGGGCACCTTTCACGCTGATCCAGATTGACCTCGATTATTTCAAATCGGTGAACGACACCTTGGGCCATGCAGCGGGCGATTATGTTTTGCTTGCTGTTGCACGGATTCTTCATGAGGAAATGCGTGCAGGTGACCTTGCCGGCCGAATGGGGGGCGACGAATTCTTGCTGCTATTGCGCGGCGTCATGACGTCTCAGCAGGCGATGCATCTGGGCGATCGGATCATCGCGCGTTTGCGAGAACCGCAATGGTATGAGGGGCGTGAGTGTTTAGTTTCGGGGTCACTTGGCGTGGTGATGTCGCTTGATTATCAGTCACCCGAGACTGAGCGTATGCTTGTTGACGCCGATACCGCGACCTATGCCGCGAAAAGTGCCGGGCGCGGGTGTTGTGTCTTGTATCGTGATCTGGAAACGCCAAATGTCTAGGTGTGCTGCGTGCAAACCTCAAAACGCGTGGCGTAGATTTTTCTTTGGTTTCCCTCGCTTGATCGGCTAAGGGCAGCCTATGAGACAAGGGTTTCCCATTGCACGGCCGGGGATGCGCATCGGCATTTTGGGTGGATCATTTGATCCAGCCCATCACGGTCATGCGCTCATCACGCGTGAGGCTCTGCGCCATTTCGATCTTGATCAAGTGTGGTGGATGATTAGCCCGGGCAATCCGCTTAAGCGCAAAGGGCCTGCGCCGATGGCGCAGCGCATCGCGCAGGCACAGCAGATTATGCGCGATCCACGTGTTGTGATCACAGATGTTGAGGCGCGGCTTGGCACGCGGTTCACGGCTGATACGCTTGCGCATCTGCAAGCACTCTATTCCCGTGTGCGCTTTGTCTGGCTAATGGGGGCGGATAATCTGGTGCAGTTCGATCAGTGGGATCACTGGCGCGACATCATGGAGCGCGTTCCCATCGGTGTGCTGGCGCGACCGGGCTGGCGGATGCGCGGGCGCAAGGCGCGTGCGGCGCGGATCTACGCGCAGGCGGAACTGCCTGCCCACTTCTCTCATGCGCTCGCAAGTGCGCAAACCCCGGCTTGGTCTTTTGTAAACATTCCGATGTCGCCGCTATCTTCAAGTGCGATCCGCGCGCAGGGCGATTGGCCGCGCCGTTAAAGTGCATGCCTGCTTGAAGCCGCGATTGACGCTGCGCTAGGGTCAGGTCGGCAATCACGCGGGAATCGGGTCATAAACATGCTGTCACGTCGTAAACTGCTAAGCGGCTTTCTTGCCGGCACGGCGATTTCTGTGCTGCCAGCGACGCTGCGTGCGCAGACCACGATTGCGCCCAGTGCGGCGCTGATCCGCGGTTCGGGGCTGAGTGGCGATGTGGGGTTTGTCGTGGCCGATTTGCGCACGGGGCAGGTGCTTGAAAGTCAGGGCGCGAACACGGCGATGCCCCCTGCATCGGCACTAAAGGCGATCACCTCGCTCTATGCGCTGGAAAACCTGGGGTCACAGTTTCGCTTCGGCACACGATTGATCGCGACCGGGCCGATTGTGGGCGGCATCATTCAGGGTGATTTGATCCTCGCGGGGGGCGGTGATCCGACGCTTGGCACCGATGATCTTGCAGGAATGGCCAAGCAACTGGCGGCGAGGGGCGTGCGCGGCGTGGCGGGGCGTTATTTGACGTGGTCGGGGGCGTTACCCTACACGCGCGAAATCGCCGATGATCAGCCAATTCACGCGGGCTATAACCCGTCGCTTTCGGGGCTGATGCTGAATTACAACCGCGTGCATTTCCAATGGAAGCGCGCTGGCAATGGCTGGGCGCTTAGCATGGATGCGCGCGGCAAGACCGCTCAGCCGCCCGCCTACACGGCCAAGGCGGCGATCGTGAATCGGGCCAAGCCGCTGTTTACCTATTCCGATCGCGGCGGAATTGAGCAATGGACGGTGGCCTCTAAGGCGCTTGGGCGGGGTGGCAGTCGCTGGCTGCCTGTGCGTAACCCGGCCGCCTATGCGGGCGATGTGTTTCAGACGCTTGCGCGCGCCCAAGGGATACCGCTGCCGGGGCCGCAAAGTATTTCGCGTATGCCCGGCGGCGATGTTTTGGTGACGCAGGCAAGCGATGCACTGTCGCCGCTATTGCGGGCGATGATGAAATATTCAACCAATCTGACGGCTGAGGCGGTGGGCGTCACCGCGAGCGCACGGCTTGGGGCAGGCAATTCATTAGCTGCGTCTGGTAAGGCGATGTCAGCTTGGCTGGGCGCACGCACGGGGGCACGCTCCGCGCGGTTTACCGATCATTCTGGATTGCGTGCGGATGCGCGCATCGCGCCGGGTGATATGGTGACAGCGCTGCGGGTTTTGGGCGTGCCGATGGGACTGCGCAGACTGATGAAGCCGTTCAAGCTGCGCGATGCAACCGGCAAGACGATGAAAGCGCAGCCCTTTGCGGTGGACGCCAAAACCGGGACGCTTGATTTCGTGTCAACGTTGGCGGGCTATATGACCGCACCTGATGGCACCGAGCTGGTCTTTGCGATTTTCACCAGCGATTTGGCGCAACGGCGGCGCAATCGTGGGCATGAACGTCCGGCGGGTCAGCGCGACTGGGTCAAACGCTCAAAAATCTTGCAAAGCCAGTTGTTGCAGCGGTGGGCCGCCGTGTATGGCGTTTGATCAGCCGTTCACATAGGTCCAGACGATCTCTTCGAGGCGGGGCAGCAGATCTTCGTAGACCAGAGCAACATCAAACAGCGCCAATTCCGGTAGCGCCTTTCCGCTATGGGTCGGTTCAAGCATATAGATCAGATCGCTCCACGCGTAATGGGCCTGCACAAGCGCCTCAAACGTATCGGGGGGCGGGGGATTTGGCGTATCGCCAATCGAGCCTGCGCGTAGAGCGTAAGCGGTTTGCTCGAACAACTCGGTTTTCGCGCGCATTTGGTTGAGATGGCTTGCCACATTGACCTTGCGGGTCTTGGCCACGGTAAGCAGGCAGAATTCCTTGACGATGGCTTGCGATAACATGCGTTGGCGTCCGGCGAGATCAATTTCCGCGATGCGGGTGCCGGATTGGGTCTGTTGCGCCTTGGAGAGCGCGCTTACGACGGACTGAGTTGCTTTGAGCAAATAGGTTCAAGTCGCGCGAGTTGATCAAGCTGCGCGATATTGCCCCGGTCGCCAGCAGCGACCTGATCGCGAATGTGGGTCGCGAGGTTGCGATAGGGCCCCCAAATGATCTGGCTTTCATGCAGCGCGATGCGCGCCGCAAGCGTCGTGACGGCGGGCAATCCCGTCGCAGGCGCGCCAGTCTCTAGGTGATCGAGTGAGACACGAAACAGATCAAGCGAGTCGGTCAGGATTCGAAGCTGCCGCTCGCGATCAATATCGAAGGTTACAAAGCACGCCGCCGCAGTCTTCCGCTGGCTGAGCGGGCGTTGGCGCGCCGCGATATCTATGCGCAGCTTGGCAATTTCCGCTGCGCTGCGACCTTGTGCAAGCGCGGGAAGGGCAAGCCCGAGCCCGCATAGGAAAGCGAAAACAAGACGGAACAGATGCATCGAACCCTCGGGCAAACAGAGTTGCCGAGGGTTGTAACAAAGCCCGGTTTCGACGCGGTTAACTCTACCTCAAAGGGTCATATGACGCGCCCGCGCGCCGCGTTCGATAGCCACCGCATGTAGCCGATCAATGTCCAACTCGGCGCGAATTTCCTCTAGCATACGCAGTTCGGTCTGGCGGATCGCGCCATCGGCGGCGGCGATGTCACAGGCCAGCGCGTAAGCGGTCTCATATAGACGTTCGGGCAGCGCCGCACGGATCAGACCAAACAACGCCTCCAGCCCATCTTCCTCCTCAAACAGCGCATAGACGGATTTCGACACGCGCGCGGCGCGGTCGATATCGTAGCTGGCAAAGATCGGCATGTGGTCGATGGTGCGGTTGATTGCGATGAGTTCGGACATGGGCACGTCCTCATCAGCGGCGGAAATCGCGACCATGACCGCGATCAAGGCGTCTTGGGGCGACAGAGAGGTAAGAGGATTGGGCACGAGAGACTCCTAGTAAAGGGTACAGAGTGCAAATTATTGACTGTAAGCGCGCGCCGCAATAGGTGGGGCGCGAGTGGGCGCGATGGGCGCGCCGCGATGAGGTGTGCTATGACGAGCTTGCGTGACGCTGCGATGAATTCCAAGGCCTGGCCCTTTGAGGAGGCGCGTCGGCTGCTCAAGCGTTATGAAAAGAAGGCTCCCGAAAAGGGCTACGTGCTGTTTGAGACGGGCTATGGGCCCTCGGGGCTGCCCCATATTGGTACGTTCGGTGAGGTCGCGCGCACCACGATGATCCGGCGCGCCTTTGAGGTGATCTCGGATATCCCTACAAAATTGCTGTGCTTTTCCGACGATATGGACGGGATGCGTAAGATTCCCGCGAATGTGCCCAATCAGGAAATGTTGCGCGCGCATGAGCAGGAACCGCTGACTTCGGTGCCCGATCCGTTCGGGCAATACCCTAGCTTTGGCGATCATAACAATGCGATGTTGCGCCGGTTCCTTGATACGTTCGGGTTCGAATATGAATTCGCGAGCGCAACGGAGTATTACAAATCCGGCAAGTTTGACGACATGCTGATCCGCTCGGCAGAGCGCTATGATGATATCATGGCCATCATGTTGAAAAGTCTGCGCGAAGAGCGCCAGCAGACCTATTCGTGTTTCCTGCCGATCCATCCCGAAACAGGGCGCGTTTTGTACGTGCCGATGAAGGAGGTCAATGCCAAGGACGGCACGGTGACCTTTGACGATGAGGATGGGCGGGAATGGACGCTGCCGGTCACGGGTGGCAACGTTAAGCTGCAATGGAAGCCCGATTTCGGGATGCGTTGGGCGGCGCTGGACGTTGATTTTGAGATGTATGGCAAGGATCACTCGACCAACACGCCGATCTATGACGGGATCTGCCGCGTTCTGGGTGGTCGTGCGCCCGAGCATTTCACCTATGAGCTGTTT
Organism: Thioclava sp.; assembly: GCF_048263065.1. Taxonomy (NCBI): domain Bacteria; kingdom Pseudomonadati; phylum Pseudomonadota; class Alphaproteobacteria; order Rhodobacterales; family Paracoccaceae; genus Thioclava; species Thioclava sp. The sequence continues at coordinate 35,340 of NZ_JBLXEM010000018.1, read as the reverse complement.
CTGGATTCCAATGGTGAGAAGATTTCCAAGTCGAAAGGCAACGGGCTGTCGATTGATGAATGGCTGACCTATGCCTCGACGGAATCCCTGAGCTATTTCATGTATCTCAAGCCGAAAACCGCCAAGCGGATGCATTTCGATGTGATCCCGAAAGCGGTGGATGAATATCACCAGCAGTTGCGCGCCTTCCCCGATCAGGATGCCGAGAAGCAGGCCAATAACCCGGTCTGGCACATTCATGGCGGCCAGCCGCCCGAAAGCAAAATGGTTGTGCCGTTCTCTATGTTGCTTAATCTGGCAAGCGTTGCCGGGGCGAGCGATAAGGACGCGCTGTGGGGCTTTATCAAGCGCTACGCGCCCGAGGCGACGCCCGAAACCCACCCCGATCTGGATCAGGCGGCGGGCTTTGCGGTGCGCTACTTTACCGATTTTGTGGCCCCTGAGCGGCAGTTCCGCCTGCCCAGCGATCTTGAGCGCGCCGCCATCGAAGATTTGCGCGCACGTCTTGCCGCGCTGCCAAAAACCGATCTGCACACGCAATTCGAAGACCCGGCAGATGCGCTGCAAACGATCGTTTTCGCGGTTGGCAAGGATCACGGGTTCGAGCCGCTGCGCGATTGGTTCAAGGCGCTGTACGAGGTGCTATTGGGCGCCTCGCAAGGCCCACGTTTTGGCGGCTTCGTCGCGCTTTACGGGGTTGATGAGACGATCGCGCTGATTGATCGGGCGCTGGCGGGCGAATTGGTGGCCTAAGCTAAGCCCCTTTAAGACAGTATCGAAAACGCCCGTGCCGATTGCGCGGGCGGTTCGTTTTGCGCGTCCTCGAAAGGGGCTGCGCACGATGCTCTCAGCACTTCTTTAACCTTCTCCACTAGCTCTTGTCGGGCCGAGGCGCATGCCCCGGTCGATCTCCGGCACGAGATTTTAACGGCCTTGACCGCCAGCGCAGAGCAATCTGCGCGGTTGCGCCGCAGCGCCGAGATCTCGTGTCGGGCGGGTGGGAACAGGAACAAGAGGATTGCTGATGAACGTGGCGATTACCGATGGGCTGGTGTTGACCCCGCCCGCTTTCGATGACGGGCTGGATCGATGGTCGAGCGAGAACGGCACGCCGGGCTCAACGACTTATCAGGACGCGGCCAATGCGGCTTTTGTCCCAGCGGATGCGGATTTTTCCGGCTGTTTGGAGCTGCTCAAGACGCAGAGCACGCAAAAGCTGCGTGCGATGGTCAAGACGCCGATCTTGCCGGGGGCATACCTGAGAATCTCGACACGGGTGAAAGCGATGAGTGGCAATCTGCCCTCGGTGCGCATCGCGGGCTATGCGGTGAGTTCGAGCGGTGGCCATGTCAGCGGGCTGACCGAAATTGGCACGTCGGTCGCGCTGTTGAACTACGGCGAGATCGTCGAGGTGTCGGCGATTGTTGGCACCGGTAATCGGGCGGGCGTTTCGATGGTTTGGGGGATGCAGCCGAGCGACGGTTATTTCGGGTTGGATCTGACGGGCTCGAACGGCGGCGTGGTGCGTATCGATGACATCCAGATCGAGGATGTGACTGACGCGTTCCTGCGCGACATGATGGAATGGGTCGATGTGCGCGATTACGGTGCTGTGGGCGATGGCAGCACCGATGATACGGCTGCGTTTTCTGCCGCCGATCAGGCTGCCGCCGGGCGCATGATCGTGGTGCCGGGGGGCAGCTATTATCTGGGCTCGACGATTTCGATCAAGGCCCCGATCAAGTTTGTCGGCACCTTGGTTATGCCGGTTTTGGCGAAACTGACGCTGCTGTCTTCCTTTGATTTTCCGACCTATGCCGATGCGTTTGGCGATGAAGAGGCGGGGTTCAAGAAGGCGTTGCAGGCGTTGTTTGGCTATACCGATCACAACGTTCTTGACCTTAAGGGGCGGCGCGTCGAGATCACGGCCCCGATCCGCATTGAGGAACTCGCGCCCGATCTATCGAACTTCTCGAACCGCCGGATTTTGCAAAACGGCCAGTTCAACGTGATCGAAGGTCCAGCGTGGGATGATGAGGTCGTGACCTCGCAGGCGACCTATTCCACGGCGCAATCCACGCAACTGACCAATGTCGCCAATATCGCCAATATTCCGGTGGGTGCGCATGTCACCGGTTCTGGCGTGGGGCGCGAAGTCTATGTGAAATCGGTCAATATCGGGGCGGGGACGCTCTATCTATCGCAGCCGCTTTATGGCGGGTCGGGCACGCGCAACTATACCTTTACGCGCTATCAATATGTGCTGGATTTCTCGGGGATGGATAAGCTGGATCGCTTTAACATCGCCAATGTCGAGTTCCTGTGCAACGGCGCGGCGAGCTGCCTGATGCTTGCGCCTGATGGACAGATGACGCAGATCCGCGACTCTTATGTGGTGCGGCCCAAGGATCGCGGGATTACCTCAATTGGGCGGGGTTGTCAGGATTTGCTGGTCGATGGCTGTCAGTTCTTGTCAGACGAGATGCTGACGCCCGCGCAGGATCGCAAATCGGTCGTGCTTAACGTCAATGCCAATGACTGCAAGATCCGCGACTCGCGCTTTGTGCGGTTTGGGACGACTTTCGTTCTGAATGGCTCGGGGCATTTGATCGTGGGCAATCACTGGTTTCAGGGCGATGAGGAAACGGCGGGCGTGCGTGTGGCGGGGCTGGTGTTTACCCAGACCAATGTGCAGGCAGCGGTGACGGGCAATTACATCGATAACTCGGTGATTGAGTGGACCAATGAGCATGATGCCAATCCTGATTTCGGCAATGAATACAGCTTTGGCGGGCTGACGGTGACGGGCAATACCTGTGTGTGCATTAACGTCGCGCCATGGTTCAACTGGCTGTCGATCAAACCCTATGGCGCGGGGCATTTCGTGCAAGGTCTGAGCGTGGCGAACAACGTGTTCAAATCGCTCAATGGCAATATCGACCGGATCGAGCAGATCGACACGACTTTTGCCGATCTGGATCGCTCGCGGATGCGCAATGTTACGTTCGAAGGTAATATGTTCAACGCGATCAATAGCATCACGCAAAACCCGGTGGTAATTGAGGTTAATCAGGGCAGCGCGCAATCAGTTTGGACGGTGGACCCAAGTGACTACCTTCCCTTTGGCGGTTGGGCGCGCAATTGTCAGGGACTCGTGGCTGAGGGGATGGTGCGCAACGCATCGGGGTCGCGCGTAGAGGCGATGCCTTATGTCGCCGTGGAGCAGGGGGCGAGCAAGACGCAGGCTACGATCAACTGGCCCGAAGCGGCGAAGGGGCGAATGCAGATGGTGCTGCGGATGGATACGCCGATTTAATTGAGATTGCTTTGAGGCAGTCGGCGCGCGGGGAACACTCTCGCGCGCCTTTTCTATGACGCGACGGGCATCAAATCGCTGGCAGTAAGCTGCCAAGCACGCCCGAATCCGCCATTCAACGCTCCCGATTGCGGGGTGAGCACGAAAAAGATGAAATCGGGCAGGTCGATATAGAGCTTTGATTTCGGATGGCTTTCCAGCCAATGGGTGCGCAGCGCCGCAAAGCGGGGATCGTCGCGCGCGATCTGATGGGCCATGACGCGCAGTGCCAGTCGCGAATGGGTCAGCGGGTCGCCCTTTTCCTTAGGCTCGCCCAGCAAAAGCCCCGCGCGCGGGTCGGCCAGAAGCGCCGTTGTGTGCGCCGCCAAACCCGAGACCAATGTAAGTATTTCACCACTTGGCGCAGTGCCAGTCGCGATGCGGGTCACAGCGGGAAAGCCGCTTATCCCGTCATTTACGGCGAGCGCCCCAAACGTTGCCGCCGCAATCAGGCTGCGGGCAAGCTTGCGCGCCTCATCGTTGGTCGGCCGTATCGGATTGATCGGGGATTGGGGCATTTTACCTTGGTGGGGTCCTTGACAAGCCTAGACGTGAGGCGTTTGGTGGCGCCGCATAATCACAGTTAGCGACCCATCATGAACGATACAACCCAGACTGGGGAGTCGCGTGCCTCTGGCATGCCGCGTGTCCCGTTGCGTCCCAAAATTCTTACTGCATTGGCCGAGGGCTACGATGCCAAGGCGTTGCGCGCCGATCTGGTGGCGGGGCTGACGGTCGCGATCGTCGCGCTGCCGTTGTCGATGGCGATTGCAATTGCCTCGGGTGTTGGGCCGGAACGCGGCTTGGTTACATCAATCGTGGGCGGCGCGCTGGTGTCAGCGTTTGGCGGCTCGCGGTTCCAGATCGGCGGTCCTGCGGGGGCGTTCATCGTGCTGGTCGCGGCCTGCGTGATGCAATCGGGCGTCGAGGGCTTGATCTTGGCGACAATGCTGTCGGGGATGTTGATGATGGTGTTCGGCTTTTTGCGGCTGGGCAGTTACATCCGGTTCATGCCCTATCCGGTGACGGTGGGGTTCACGACGGGCATCGGGGTGATTATCCTTGCCAGCCAGTTCAAGGACATGTTTGGCCTGTCATTGCCGGGCGGTGAGCCGGGGCCGATCCTGCCCAAGATTGCCGCACTTTGGGATGCACGTGGCACAGCCAGCCCAATGGCGATTGCTGTAGCGATTGCAACGATGGGGACTATCATCGCGCTTAAGCGGTTCGCTCCGCGACTGCCCGCGTTGCTGATCGCAGTGGCGGTGGTCACGTTGGTCACCGCGCTGGCGGGCCTGCCGGTGGAAACCATCGCCAGCAAATTCGGCGAATTGCCCCGCTTCCTGCCTGCCCCTGCAATTCCAGATATGAGCTGGGATAAGGTCAGCGCCGCGTTGCCTTGGGCGCTGTCTTTCACGCTGCTTGGGGCGATTGAATCGCTGCTGTCTGCGATGGTCGCGGACGGGATGAGCGGCGGGCAGCATCGCTCGGATATGGAGCTGGTCGGGCAGGGCATTGCCAATATCGGCTCGGCGCTGTTTGGCGGGATTTGCGTGACCGGCACGATTGCGCGCACCGCAACCAACGTACGCGCCGGGGCACGCTCGCCCATCGCAGGTATCGCACATTCGGGGATATTGCTGGCGACGATGATGGTTGCCGCTCCTTTAGCCGGAAGCATTCCGTTGGCGGCTTTGGCGGGGCTGCTGGGGATCGTGGCGTGGAACATGATCGAGCGGCATGAGTTCGCAGCGCTGACGCGGGCGTCGCGCGGCGATGCGATGGTATTGTGGGTGACCTTCCTCGTCGTGACCTTCCGCGATCTGGCCGAGGGGATCGTGCTGGGCTTTGCGCTGGGCGGTTTGGTGTTCATTCGCCACATGGCCGAACTTGCGCAGTTGCGTGAAGGCAGTGCGCCAGCGGCCGATAACCCCGAGGCGCAAGATCCTGATGTGCTGCGCTACCGCCTGCACGGGATGGTGTTTTTCGGCTCTGTCGCGCGTCTGGGCACAATTTTGGCGCGTATTGCGCGGTGGCCGCGCATGGTTGAGATCGACATGGGCGAGGTGAGTTTCATCGACTCCACTGGGGCGAAGATGATTGCGACGCTCGCGCAACAGTTGCAACGCCGTGGTGGGGCGCTAAAGATCGTGAATGCGCGCCCTGAGATCGCGCAGTCCCTCCATGCCTTTGGTATGGATCAGGCTGGCGTCGAAGTCAGTTTGAAATAAACTCAAACGGCGAATCACGCGCGCAGCCTCTTTCATGGGGCTTTGCGTGCGTGCTTTGATCCTTGACTATCCGGTCAGTTTGCAAACCCTCACAATTTTCCGCTACGTCAACAGCCAAGCGCTTGAAACGGCTTGTCAAATTTTTGACTTAATTTGCTAACTTTACAAAGTTAGCGCAAACTCTGTCAAAACATTTACAGAAAAATCTAATGCACAAAGGGGGTTACATGAAACTTAACGTTTGGGTTACACTTGCCGCAGGGTAGGAGTGTTCACGGCGTCGTCGTGGGCAGGAGGCGGCCTTGGGCCGCGAGACGAAATTGTGGGAGGACGCCAATGGCTGCTCAGGAACAACTTCAACAAGTCCCGGAAATCAAGGAAGTCCCGCCGGGTTTTGAAAACGCGCATGCGGACGCTGCGAAATATCGCGCGATGTATCAGGAATCGATCATGGACCCGGATACGTTCTGGGGTCGCGAAGGCAAGCGTCTGGACTGGATCACGCCCTACACCAAGGTCAAGAACACCGATTTCACCTATGGCCATGTCCACATCAAATGGTTCGAAGACGGTGTGCTCAACGCATCGGTGAACTGCGTCGACCGTCACCTCAAGGATCGCCCGCTGCAAACCGCGATCATCTTTGAGCCCGATGATCCCAACGAGCCTGCCCAACATATCACCTATCGCGAGCTAAGCGAAAAGGTGAACCGGTTCGCCAACGTCTTGCTGAGCCAAGGTGTAATGCGCGGCGACCGCGTCGTAATCTATCTGCCGATGATCCCCGAAGCCGCCTATGCGATGCTTGCCTGTGCGCGGATCGGTGCGATCCATTCCATCGTGTTCGCGGGTTTCTCGCCCGACGCGCTGGCCAACCGGATCAACGACTGCGGCGCCAAGCTGGTGATCACCGCTGACAGTGCCCCGCGTGGCGGGCGTCGCACGCCGCTTAAGGCGAATGCCGATGCCGCACTGCTGCACTGCTCGGATAAGGTGCGCTGCCTTGTGGTCAAACATACCGGCGATCAAACGACTTGGATTCAAGGTCGCGACGTTGACGTTAAGGCGATGATGGAAAACGTCTCGCCCGAATGTCCGCCGCGTCCGATGAATGCCGAAGATCCGCTGTTCATCCTATATACCTCTGGCTCGACGGGCAAACCCAAAGGCGTGGTGCATACGACCGGCGGTTATCTGGTTTATGCTTCGATGACGCATCAATACACGTTCGATTATCACGATGGCGACGTGTTCTGGTGCACCGCCGATGTTGGCTGGGTCACCGGTCACAGCTATATCGTCTATGGCCCGCTGGCCAATGGCGCGACCACGATCATGTTTGAAGGCGTGCCGACCTATCCCGATGCGGGTCGCTTCTGGGCCGTGTGCGAAAAGCACAAGGTCAGCCAGTTCTACACCGCCCCCACCGCGATCCGCTCGCTGATGGGGCAGGGCACGGAATGGGTCGATAAATACGATCTGTCCTCGATCAAGCTGCTGGGCTCTGTCGGCGAGCCGATCAACCCCGAGGCTTGGGCGTGGTATGATCAGCATATCGGCAAAGGCAAATGCCCGATCGTTGATACGTTCTGGCAGACCGAAACGGGCGGTCACATGCTGACCCCGCTGCCCGGTGCGATCCCGACCAAACCCGGCTCGGCAACGCGACCCTTCTTTGGCGTCAAACCCGTTATTCTGGATGCGCAAACCGCGCAGCGTCAGGACGAAACCGAAGCCGAGGGCGTGCTGTGTATCTCGGATAGCTGGCCGGGCCAGATGCGCACACTTTGGGGCGATCACGAGCGCTTCCAAGAGGCCTATTTCAGCCAGTATCGCGGCTATTACTTCACCGGTGACGGCTGTCGTCGTGACAAGGATGGCTACTACTGGATCACCGGGCGCGTTGATGACGTGATCAACGTTTCGGGTCACCGGATGGGCACCGCCGAAGTCGAATCCGCGCTAGTGGCACACCAAGCCGTCGCCGAGGCCGCTGTGGTTGGCTACCCGCACGAGCTGAAAGGTCAGGGCATCTACGCCTATGTCACCTTGATGAACGATGTCGAACCCACCGACGAGCTGCGCAAAGAGCTTGAAAAATGGGTCCGCACCGAGATCGGACCGATTGCTAAACCCGACATCATCCAATGGGCTCCCGGCCTTCCGAAAACCCGCTCGGGCAAGATCATGCGCCGTATCCTGCGCAAGATCGCCGAGAACGATTTCGGCAGCCTCGGGGATATCTCGACACTGGCCGATCCCTCGGTGGTGGATGAGCTGATCGAAAACCGTGGCGTTAAGTGATAGCCAAGGGAGGAGAGGCGATGACTGACGCAAAAAGCACCGTGCTGATCCTGCTTGGCCCTCCGGGGGCAGGTAAGGGCACGCAGGCCCGTATGCTCGAAGAAAAGTTCGGCTTGGTGCAACTGTCCACCGGTGATCTGCTGCGCGCAGCGGTCGCTCAGGGCACGCCCGCAGGTAAGGCTGCCAAGGCGGTGATGGAAGAGGGCGGTCTGGTTTCGGATGAAATCGTGCTGGCCATCTTGCGCGACCGTCTGGGGCAGCCCGACGTGGCGCGCGGGATCATCCTTGATGGATTTCCGCGCACCGCAGGGCAGGCAGCCGATCTGGATAAGCTGCTGAAATACACCGGCCAAAATGTGGACGCCGCGATTAGCCTTGAAGTTGACGACGAGGCAATGATCACGCGCGTGGCGGGCCGCTATACCTGCGCCAAATGCGGCGAAGGCTATCACGACGAATTCAAGCAGCCCGCAGTTGCGGGCGTTTGTGACAAATGCGGCGGCACGGAGTTCAAACGTCGTGCCGACGATAACGCCGAGACGGCGCGTGCCAGGTTGGAGGCCTATCACGCGCAGACGGCACCACTGATCGCCCATTACCGGGCGCTTGGTGTTCTGCAAGAGGTCGACGCGATGGGCTCCATCGACAAGATCGCTGCAGATTTGGGGTCAGTCGTAGAACGCGTCTCGGCCTGACTATGGGAGGGGCGGGCCCATGAGGGGCCCGTCTGGAGAAAACGAATGGGAGTTACGCTCATGGCGGACAAATCCTCGTCCAACGCCTATTGGAAGGCGAATATCCGGACCATCCAGCTGTTTCTGGTGATCTGGTTTGTTGCATCCTTCGGCTTTGGCATTTTGCTGCGTCCGATGCTTGCGGGTATCAAAGTCGGCGGCACTGATCTGGGCTTCTGGTTCGCTCAGCAAGGTGCAGCGCTTGTGTTTCTGGTTCTCATCTTTGCCTACGCATGGCGGATGAACAAACTGGACCGCGAGCACGGCGTCGAAGAATAAGAACATCTAGGGAGGACTAGAGGGACATGGATCAGTTTACTCTGAACCTGCTGGTGGTTGGTGCGACCTTCGCGCTTTACATCGGCATCGCAATCTGGGCCCGTGCGGGCTCGACGGCAGAATTTTACGCAGCAGGTCGCGGCGTTCACCCCGTGCTGAACGGCATGGCGACGGGCGCGGACTGGATGTCTGCCGCTTCGTTCATCTCGATGGCTGGTATCATCGCATTCAGCGGTTATGACGCATCGACCTATCTGATGGGTTGGACTGGCGGCTATGTGCTGCTTGCGATGCTTGTTGCGCCTTACCTGCGCAAATTCGGCAAGTTCACCGTGCCGGAATTCATCGGCGACCGTTTCTACAGCCAAGCGGCTCGCAACGTGGCCGTGATTTGCCTTATCGTGGCGTCGATCACCTATGTTATCGGTCAGATGACGGGTGTGGGCGTGGCGTTCTCGCGCTTCTTGGAAGTCGATAACACCACCGGTCTGTTCATCGGTGCGGCCATCGTGTTCCTGTATGCGGTTCTGGGCGGCATGAAAGGCATCACCTACACGCAGGTGGCGCAATATGTCGTGCTGATCATCGCCTACACGATTCCGGCGATCTTTATCTCGCTGCAACTCACGGGCAATCCGATCCCGGCGCTAGGCCTGTTCTCGAACGATGTGAACACCGGCGCGCCAATCCTTTCGACGCTGAACGACACGATTGAGGCGCTGGGCTTCAAATCCTACACCGGGCAGCATGACAGCACGCTGAACATGTTCCTGTTCACCATGACGCTGATGATCGGCACCGCCGGTCTGCCCCACGTCATCGTGCGCTTCTTCACCGTGCCGACTGTGGCGGATGCGCGCAGCTCTGCTGGGTGGGCGCTGGTGTTCATCTCGCTTCTCTACCTCACCGCTCCGGCTGTGGGTGCGATGGCGCGTTTGAACCTGATCAACACCTTCTACCCCGAGGGTGTCAGCCAACCGGCTGTCGAGTTGAGCCAGATCGAAACCTCGCCGCAAAACTTGTGGGTGCGTAACTGGGCCACAACCGGCTTGCTGACGTTTGACGACAAGAACGGCGATGGCCGCATCGAGTATAACGCTAACCCCGCGACCAACGAACTGGACGTGAACCGTGATATCATCACGCTTGCCAACCCCGAGATTGCCAACCTTCCGGGTTGGGTGATCGCACTGGTGGCGGCAGGTGGTCTGGCGGCTGCACTGTCCACGGCTGCGGGCTTGTTGATGGCAATCTCCTCGGCGGTAAGCCACGATCTGATCAAGTCGCAGTTCAACCCCGGCATTTCGGAAAAAGGCGAGCTACTGGCTGCCCGGATCTCGATGGCGGTGGCGATCGTGGTGGCGACCTATCTGGGTCTCAACCCGCCCGGCTTTGCAGCGCAGACGGTGGCCTTGGCCTTCGGTCTGGCGGCCAGCTCTATCTTCCCGGCTCTGATGATGGGGATCTTCTCGAAGAAGGTTAACAACGTGGGTGCCGCGACAGGGATGCTGGTGGGTCTGACGACCACGCTGGTCTATATCTTCCTGCACAAAGGCTGGTTCTTTGTCGCCAGCACGGCAAGTTTCTCGGATGCTGATCCGATGATCCTGACGATCAAATCGACTTCGTTCGGTGCGGTTGGTGCCTTGCTGAACTTCATTGCTGCGTATGTCGTGACCGGGATGACCAAAGAAGCACCGGAAGACATCCAGGAACTGGTTGAATCGATCCGCATCCCCAAAGGGGCCGGTACCGCAACCGATCACTAAAACTCTGGCACGGGCGCAGTGTAGGCTGCGCCCTAAGCCTGCTTAAAACCGGAGGGCGCCCCCATATCGGGGCGCTCATCCCCCTCGGAAGGATCAAGATCATGAACGCCGATCTGCCCACCATCCTCGCGTTTCTTGAAGGCGTTCATCCCTATGACAACCTGCCCCGCAATGAGCTGGAGCGTGTCGCCAGTTCTTTCCGTCGCAGGGAAATCGCCGAAGGCACGGTGATTTATGCTCAGGGCGATCCGCTTGAGGGTCTGTATCTGATCAAACGCGGCACTGTTGAAGTGACCGACCAAAACGGTGCGCTGGTCTCGATACTGGGGCCGCGCAACAGCTTTGGCGAGCGCGGTTTGATGCGTGACGGGCTGGCCGCGACCACGGCCAAGGCAAGCGCGGAAACCGTGCTGCTGGTGCTGCCGGTCGAAGATTTCCGCAGGCTTTCGCAAGACGCCCCGCCCTTTGCGCGGTTCTTCAATCGCACGCGCGGGGGCGAGACCCGCACCAATTCGATTGCGACGATGAAGATCGCCGATCTGCTGGCGCGCAAGCCGCTATCCTGCCCGCCCGAAACAACCGTGGCCGAGGCCGCGCGGATGATGCGCGATCAGCATGTTTCCTCGCTGGGTGTGACCGGCCCTGAAGGCGCGCTGCAAGGCATTCTGACGGTGCGCGATTTATCCAATAAGGTGCTGGCCGAGGGACGTGCGCCCGACATTCCCGTCAGCGACGTGATGACGCTGGATCCGGTGACGCTGACGCCAGAGGGGCTTGGCTCAGATCTGCTGCACATCATGCTGGAACGCCGCGTTGGCCATCTGCCGATCACCGATCACGGGCGTTTCGTGGGCATGATCACGCAAACTGATCTGACGCGCTTTCAGGCGGTGTCCTCGGCGGTTCTGATCCGCGATGTTGCCGCCGCAACCACCGTGGCCGAAATGGCCGCTGTCACTGCGCAAATCCCGCAGCTTCTGGTACAGCTTGTCGGGGGCCATCACGCCCATGAGGTCGTGACGCGGCTGATCACCGACATCGCCGATGCGGTGACGCGCCGCCTGCTGGCGATGGCCGAGGCCGAGCTGGGCGCGCCGCCCGTGCCTTATCTGTGGATGGCCTGCGGATCGCAAGGCCGCCAAGATCAGACTGGCGTCTCCGATCAGGATAACTGCCTGATACTCGACGATGCCGTCACCGAAGACGGCATGGCCTATTTCCAGAACCTCGCCAAGATCGTTTCGGACGGGTTGGATGCCTGCGGCTATGTCTATTGCCCCGGCGACATGATGGCGACAAACCCGCGTTGGTGCCAGCCGGTGCGGGTCTGGCGCAGCTATTTCGACGGCTGGATTTCCAAGGCCAACCCCGAGGCGCAGATGCTGGCCTCGGTGATGTTTGATCTGCGCGCGATCGGGGGCAATGGCGCAAGCCTGTTTGCCGATCTGCAAGCCGAGACGCTGGAGCGCGCGTCGAAAAACTCGATCTTCGTGGCCCATATGATCGCCAATTCGCTGAAGCACACGCCGCCCTTGGGGCTGCTGCGCGGCTTTGCCACGATCCGATCGGGCGAGCACCGCAACCATATCGACATGAAACATAACGGCGTGGTGCCGGTCACCGATCTGGCGCGCATCTATGCGCTGCAGGCGCGTCTGACGGCTGTGAACACCCGCACCCGCCTAGTCGAGGCCGAGGCAGCGGGCGTGCTGTCTCATTCGGGCGCGCGGGACCTGATCGAAGCCTATGATCTGATCGCCTCAATGCGATTAGAAAATCAGGCCCATCTCGCGCGTTCCGGGCGCAAGCCCGATAATTATCTCGCACCGTCCGATCTGTCGGATTTCGAACGCTCGCATCTGCGCGACGCGTTTGTCGTGGTGCGCACAATGCAATCGGCTATCGGGCATGGAAAAGGCGCGGTCAGCTAGGGAGGATCTATGCTCAACGATTTCATATCAACCATTGCGGCGGCGCTGTTTGTCGGGCTGATCGTGTTTCTGCTTAGTCATATGAGCAAGAAATACCGCGGCGTGGCATTGCCGAAATGGATGATGCCTACGGCGGCGGGGATGACGATCATCGTCTATTCTATCTGGATCGAATACACATGGTATCCCCATATGCGTGCCGAGATGCCGAAATCGGTGGTGGTGTTGCAGGCCGTGGATGAAAGCGTTCCGTGGCGACCCTGGACTTATCTGATGCCGATGGTCGTGCGCTTTATGGCGGTGGATAGCGACAAGGTCATCCACCCGGTCGCCAGCGCGCCGCAACTGGCCGAAACCGATTTGCTGCTGATCGGGCGTTGGCGCCCGGTGCAAACGGTGCCAACGGTCTATGATTGCAAAACCGGCAGCCGTGCCGATCTGATCGGCGGCGCGACACTCTCGCCTGATGGCACGTTGTCAGGCGCACAATGGATGAAACTTCCGGAGCAAGATCCGGGGCTTAAGGCGGTCTGTTCGAAAGGATGAGAAAATGGCCGACGGGGGGAGACAACACCGCGTCCTGATCGTAGAGGATGAGGACAATATCGCCATCGCGCTCGACTATCTCATGAGTCGCGAAGGCTACGCGCATGAGCGCATCGCAACAGGGCAGGGCGCGCTGGAACTGATCCGCGATAGCCGCCCCGATCTGGTGTTGCTTGATGTGATGTTACCCGAAGTTTCCGGCTATGAGATCTGTCAAAAAATTCGCGCTGACACAGACTTGTCCGATGTGCGCATCTTGATGATGACCGCGCGCGGCTCTGCGATGGAGCGTCGCAAGGGTTTGGCACTGGGTGCGGACGGGTTCATCGCCAAGCCGTTCGAACTGGGCGAATTGCGCGCCGAGTTGCGCCGTATTCTGGACGGGGAGACGACCTGATGGACCTCACCCAGCTTAGCCTTCGGACACGGGTTTTCCTGTTCTTCGGGGCGCTGGCGCTGGGCAATTTGGCGGCGCTGGTTGCGGGGCTTTGGTTCGGCTATACCCGCATTTCCGATCCGCAACTTTTGAACGCGATGGTGATTGGCGGGACGGTGGCAGGGTTTGTCATCCTCGGGCTGATCGCGTGGATCTGGTTCCTGTTTGACGAAAACGTCGCCAAGCCGATCGAGCGGCTTTCGGGCCTTTTGCGCGCACGCAGCTCTGCCGATGTCACCCTAGATTTCGATGACAAGATTGCGCGGTATCTGGGCGATCTTGCCCCGGCTGCGGCGTCTGTCACACAACATTTGGCAGAGACGCGCAACGCACTAAGCGAGGCCGTGCAGCGCGAAACCACCCGGCTCGCAGGCGAAAAGGAACGCCTTGAGGCGTTGCTCTCGGATGTGCCCGTCGGCGTGTTGTTGTGCACCTCCGATCATCAATTGGTGTTTTACAATGGGCAGGCCGTCGATCTGCTGGGCTCGGCACATGCGCCGGGATTGGATCGCCGGGTGTTTGAATATCTGCACGCCGCACCGATTGCGCACGCTTATGAACGCCTTATCGCGACGCAAGACCCCGATGCCGCCTCGGATCTGCTCTGCGCCACGGTGGATGATGGCAAGGTGCTGGCCGCGCGGATGCGGTTAATGTCTGAGGGCGAGGATCACCATCTCACGAAGCGCCCCGGCTACGTTCTGACGCTGCGTGATGTGTCGGGCGATATGGCGAGCCATGCCGCACGTGAGCAGTTGATGGACGAGCTGTTCGACCGCATCCGTCGCCCCGCTGCGGCGCTGCAATCGCTGATCGGGGTGCTGACCGCTGAGGATGGGCCAACGGGGGCCGCGCGCGATCCGGTGCGGTCTGCTGCGCAATCCGAGGCCGTGCAACTGTCGGGGACGATCCATGAGTTCTTTGAGCGTCACGAGGCCAACCGCGCCGATTGGTGGCCACTTGCAATGATCCGCGCCTCGGATCTTGGTCAGGCCGTCACGGCGCGGGTTCAGGCCGATGGCGGGACGATTCTGCCTGTCACCTCGGCGCTGATGCTGCGTTGTGAAGGCTTTGAGATGGTGGCGCTGCTCGCCATGCTGGTGCGCAAACTGCCTCCGCGCCACGATCTGCGCCTCGAAATCACGCAAGAGGGTACGGGCGCGCTGATTGCGCTGGAATGGGTGGGGGAGCCAGTCTCGATCACAGATCTTGAGGGCTGGCTTGAGACGCCGCTGGATATCGGCATCGACGACGTGACCGGGCGCCGCGTTCTGGCGATCCACGCCACAGAACTCTGGCCTGAAACGCTGCCCGACGGGCGCGGTCGGCTATGTCTGCCTCTGCGCGAGGCTCGCCATGTCACACAACGCCCCAAACCGGTTCCGCGCGCGGTGGTCTATGATTTCGATCTGCTCGAGCGCGAGCGTGTGGCCGAGATTGCAAACACCCCGCTGCTGAACCTGACCTATGTCGTGTTTGACACCGAAACGACGGGCCTTTTGCCCAGCGAAGGCGACGAGATCGTGCAGATTGCGGCGGTCCGCATCGTCAATGGTCGCCGTGTGGAAAGCGAGATTTTCGACACGCTGGTCGATCCGGGGCGCTCGATCCCGGCCTCGTCAACCTCGGTGCACGGGATTTCCAACGCGATGGTGCAAGGCGCGCCCGATATCGCCGAAGTCGGGCGCAGGTTTCACAAATTTGCGCAAGGCGCGGTGCTTGTGGCCCATAACGCGCCCTTCGACATGGAATTCCTGCACCGCAAAGAGGCTGCGATCGGCGAGCGGTTCGACAATCCGGTTCTTGATACCGTGCTGCTCTCGGCGGTGGTGTTTGGCCAGTCCGAGACCCACACGCTGGACGCCCTAACGCATCGCCTTGGCATCACAATCCCCGAAGAGGCCCGCCACACCGCGATTGGCGATACGGTCGCGACCGCCGATGCGTTCCTGAAACTGCTACCCGCTTTGCAGGGGCGCGGATTGATTACCTTTGGCGAGGTCGTCGAGGAACTGCGCAAACATGGCCGCTTGCTTAAGGATTTGAATGCCTAGCGCCAAGACGCTGCGGGTGATCAAAGAATCTCCAGCACAGCCTCGGGCGGGCGGCCAATGCGCGCGGCTGTGTCCGTGATCACCACGGGGCGTTCGATCAGCTTGGGATCGGACCTAAGCGCTGCGAGAATGTCATTCTTGGCCGCATTCTTGGGCAGATCGCTGTCTTTCCAGCGTAGCAGCGCCGAGGCCGGCTGGCCCAGCTTACGCAGCACATCCTGTAGCTCGGCCATGCTGGGGGGCTGTTTTTGATAATCGCGCACCGTGACGGAGATCCCACGATCTTGCAAAAGCGCCAGCGTCGCGCGCGATTTCGAGCAGCGCGGATTATGCCACAGCGTCACAGCCATTTGTCTCGCCCACTGCCCACGGCGTCTGCCACCGTCTCAAACCCGTCGCGTTCCAGTAACGCATCCAGCCCCGTCGCAATATCTGCCGCAAGCGAAAGGCCTGAAAACACCATCGCGGTGTAGAACTGCACCGCACTCGCGCCCGCGCAGATCTTGTCATATGCGTCCTGCGCCGAGCTGATCCCGCCCACGCCGATCAGCGGCAAGCGCCCCTCGGTCAGTTTCGACATCTGCGCCAGAATACGTGTTGAGCGTTCAAACAAAGGCGCGCCCGACAGCCCGCCTTGCGCAGGCGCCGTTGGGTCTTGCAAGCCATAGCGCGCAAGCGTGGTGTTGGTTGCGATCACCCCGTCGATACCCGAGTTCAGCGCCACTTCGGCGATCTCGGCCAGCTCGTCTTCGTTCAGATCGGGCGCAATTTTCAGGAACACGGGAATGCGCCGTTCCAGCCCGTCGCGCGTCTTGATCACCCCGGCCAACAGCCCCGACAGCGCCGCCTTACCCTGCAAATCGCGCAGACGCTCGGTATTGGGCGAGGACACGTTGACGGTCGCAAAATCAATATGCGGCCCAGCATGCGACAGCACGGTCGCGAAATCGGCAGCGCGATCCGAGGCGTCTTTATTCGCGCCTAGGTTCAGCCCGACGGGAATCCCCTCGGGGCGCTTGGCGAGGCGCGCGGTGATCGCCTCCATCCCCTGATTGTTAAAGCCAAACCGGTTGATCGCGGCGCGATCCGCGCTTAGCCGCCACAGGCGCGGGCGCGGGTTGCCTTCTTGCGCGTGGGGCGTGGCAGCCCCGACCTCTAGAAAGCCAAAGCCCGCCCGCATCAGCGGCAAAACCGCTTGCGCATTCTTGTCAAAGCCAGCCGCCAGCCCCACCGGATTGGGCAGAGACATCCCCGCCAGATCCGTTTTCAGCCGCGCCGATGTCACCGGGCCGGGCAGGGGCAGCAGCCCTGCACGCAGCGCCTTGATCGACAGATCATGCGCCGTTTCGGGGTCGAGGCGATGGAGCACACCCAGACCGACCCGTTCAATCAATCCGCTCATACAAGACCCTCGGGGAAAATATGCCCCGTCGCGCCCAAAGGCAGCGCATGGTCCCAGATCACTTCGCTCAGTTGCAGCGGGCGATAGAGATGGGGGAATAACTGATCCCCGCGCGAGAGCTCCCATTTCAGTTCACGCCCCATCGCATCGGGATCAAATGCCACGATCACCAGGTCAGAAACGTCCGCGAAATGTTTCGCCGCCGTTTCAACCACCTGCGCGGCGGTCGAGAAATGGATGTAGCCATCGGCCAGATCGATCGGCGCGCCCAATGTGTGGCCCGCTTCTCCAAACGCATCCCATTCGGGGCGGCGAAAAATCTTGTAAATCAACATGGCCAATCTCTTGGCCCAAAGGCGCGCCCCGGTCAAGCAGGCGTTGAGTTTGCGCTTCTTTGCCAATCCGGCTTGAAGGCGCGCGCCGGGGGCGCTAAAAGGACCTCAGCGCGGGCGTTGTGTAATGGTAAGACCCTAGCCTTCCAAGCTAGAGACGCGGGTTCGATTCCCGCCGCCCGCTCCATCCTCTCCCTCAGAGAACCGAAACCCACCGGCGCGCGTGGCTCCGATGGGTTTGACATGTTTCGGCGTGTCTTACTTGGTCAAAATCAGCTTGCCGGCTTTGGTGATCCGTAGCGTGTAAACCTGACCATTGTGAACAATCTGCGCCAAATTGCCCTGATCAGTCAATTTTCGTGCATCATGCGCCGGAAGCGGGGGTGGAAACTTCGTTGCCATATTCATCGTTTCGCCCCTTCAATTCGATCGAGTGCCATCTCAAGCGAGGCAGAGCTAGGCAAAGCCCCTGCGCACAGCGCGTCCACGATATCACGCAGGCTGAGGGGTGGGTCATTGCGGGTATCGGCCCGAAAACGGGGGCCGGGGAAGGATGCGCGTTTCATCTTCCGGTCTCCTTAGTGCTGGCGGGCTGGTCGGGGATCGACGAGCCGATGCACATAAGTTGATTGAAAGAGTCGGAATTGTAAACATGATTATTTTTGTCAGGTATTAAAATTCTGCAGCCTGTGATGCGCCCCCTTAGAACCACTGGCCGGGTTCCATCAGCCCCAAATCCATCAACTGCTGGCTCGACCAGTCAAACCGCGCCGAGTTCGACCACGCGAAACGCTCGATGTCATAGGTCGAGCCGGGGTTGAATTTCAGCGCTTTGGCGACCCGGAACGACGCAATCGCGCAGGTCAGATTGTGGTGCCACGGGCAGGAATAGGTGTTGTATTCCTCGTCATTAAACGTGTGATTGGCGCGCAGTTTCAGCCCCGGCTTGGCGCGAAACAGCGCGATGCGGTCAATCCGACGGCGCGCTTTGGGGATGTGTTCCTCAAACCGCCAGCGCAGCCCGCCGAAGAAATCAAGCTGGCGTTCCTTGGGGTGGTTGTGATTGTCAGGGTCGGTGCGCGCCAGGGCGTAATAGCCCGAGCGATCAAACAGCGCCGCGTCCGCATCCACGCCGTTGCGGTGGCTGTGCAGATCCTCGGCGTAAAGGTCGATCACATAGCTCAGCATGGCCGAGCGGCGCTCTTCGCCATGAAACACCAGCAACTCGCCAATCGAGCGGGTCTCGCAGAACGGATAAAACAGGTATTCCGCGTTAAAGCAGTAATAGCCCCAAACGCCCGTCTCCATCGCCTCGATGATCGAGTTGATCGCATGGATCATCGCATCGGGGCGGTGCAGTTCAAACCCGATCCGGTGGATTTGTACCTTTGCCTCACCTGCTAGATCATCCGGCAGTTCCAGCGCCGCCGCCGCCAGCACCAAAAGCACCGGAAAGCCCAATCCGATATGGTGGCGCACCGTGCCTTCCAGCTCGACGCCATCCTCGGCCAAGATGATGCCGACCGGCCCCTTGGCTAAAGCCGCGCGCTGGGTGTTCAAAAAGCCCGCCAGAGAAGTGTGTTTCATGCCTGTTTCCTGCCATCTGCGGGCGGTTCGCGCCCAAGATCGGCCAAGTGCGGCGTGATTGCAAGCGCGCTGCGCCCTTGCGCCAAAGGGGTGCTTCGCGTTATCAGCGCCCCTTAATGACGCGCGCGAGGATGTCATGGCCGACACGACGAAAAAGCTGCATATCAAGACCTATGGCTGTCAGATGAATGTCTATGACAGCGAGCGCATGGCCGAGTCGATGGCCGCGCAGGGCTATGAGCTGACCGATGATGTGGGCGCGGCGGATATGGTGCTGCTTAACACCTGCCACATTCGCGAAAAAGCCGCCGATAAGATGTATTCCGATCTTGGTCGTTTGCGCCCCTATAAAGAGGCCAAGCCGGATCTGAAAATCGGCGTTGCGGGCTGTGTCGCGCAGGCCGAGGGTGACGAGATCTTGCGCCGCTCTGATCTGGTCAATCTGGTTGTCGGCAGCCAAAGCTATCACAAGCTGCCCGAACTGGTCGCGCGCACCGACAATGGCGCACGTCCGGTCGAAACCGAGTTTCCCCTTGAAGACAAGTTCGACCATCTGCCCGCGCGTCCGCGCCAAACCCGCCCCACCGCGTTTCTGACTGTGCAAGAGGGTTGCGACAAGTTCTGTGCCTTTTGCGTTGTGCCCTATACACGCGGGGCTGAGGTCTCGCGTCCGGCCGAAAAGATCCTGAGCGAAGCGCGCGATCTGGTCGAAAAAGGCGTGCGCGAAATCACCCTGCTGGGCCAGAACGTCAACGCCTATCACGGCCAAGGGACGGGCGGCGATTGGGGGCTGGCGCGTCTGGCGCGTGCATTGGCGAAAATCGACGGGCTAGAGCGCATCCGCTACACCACCTCGCACCCCAACGACATGGAAGACGACCTGATCGCGGCGCATGGCGACGAGCCCAAGCTGATGCCCTATCTGCATCTTCCCGTGCAATCGGGCAGCGACCGTATTCTCAAGGCGATGAACCGCAAGCACACAGCCGAGCAATATATCCGTCTGATCGAGCGCATCCGCGCCGCGCGGCCCGATCTGGTGCTGTCGGGCGACTTCATCGTCGGCTTCCCCGGCGAAACCGATCAGGACTTTGAAGCCACGATGGCGCTGATCCGTGAGGTTAATTACGGCATGGCCTATTCGTTCAAATACTCGCCCCGCCCCGGCACGCCTGCCATGGGCCGCGACGGTGCGATCCCCGAGGACGTCGCCAATGCGCGCTTGCAAGAATTGCAGGCGCTACTGGGCGATCAGCAACGGGCGTGTCAGCGCTCGATGATCGGGCGCGAGGTGAGCGTGCTGTTTGAAAAGAAGGGCCGGATGGAGGGCCAGTGGGTCGGAAAATCCGACTATCTGCAAGCCGTCCATGTGCGCGGCGAGGGGCTGGCACCCGGCGTTCTGGCGCGCGTGCGCATCACCGAGGCCGCGCCCAATTCGCTGGCGGGCGAGCTGATCTGAGCCCGCCCCGCCAAGGGTCTAGTCTTAGTTCGGGCCGGGCGGATCTGCCGCGATCGCACGCAGCAACTCGGCACGCATCGCATCGGGATTGCCCACAAGGCTTTCTTTCTTGCAGATCTCGGTCGCCAGCCCGTTGGCATCGCCGTAATCGTAGCCATATTTTACAAGGTCATCGACAAAGCTGCCCTGCGGCTGATCCCAGATCGTTTCGCGCCATGGACCACGAAAGCAATCGATATGGATTACCTGCTTGATGACGGGGCCGCAGTTGGTTTTGGCAGAGGCATGAACACGCCCGGTCGGCCCGGTATAGCAAGACGCACCCGCCGAGGCGGCCCCAGCACCAAGGGTGCCTGCAAGAATTATGGCAATAGCGATGGGTTTCATCAGATTTTCGTCTCCTGATCGGCAGCAAAAGGCTTTGTCCGGGGCAATCGGCAGGAAGCCGCCAAGACATAAATAAGCTCTATACGCCTGATTCGTGAAATTTGAGAAGGATTCTCTATGATTAGAGATGATTTGCGAACAATGCCAAGAAATCCACGGCCTAGTTTCTATGCCGTCGACAATCCCAGCATAACGCCGCGCGATCCGGACTGACGGTCCGACGCGGTGGCCCAAGGGGCTGGCATTTGCTTGCACCCCTGAGGATGACGTCAAATTGCGGTGAAAGTTTGGCGATCACGTTTCTGTCTTTAGCCATCGTGCCGCTACCCTAGGGGATATGTTGTCGATTTAGCTACAATATGTAGGGGGAATCCGGGTCAGGCCCCCATATTTCCGTTCCCTCACATCAAATTTTCGGTAGAATGCAAAAAATGACATTGATTGGTAGCAGATTGCAGCGCGCAACCTGCCCTAGACCGGAAGGAAGCTGGTGGATATGACCCTCACCTCTATTTTCAAACCTGCCGCCGGTATGCTGGCAGCGGCTTTGGTTGCGTTTGCGACAGCACCAATGCCGGTGATGGCGCAATCCACCACGACGGCCGAGCCCTACATCCCCACCATCTGGATTGATCCCGATGGGTGCGAGCATTGGGTCATGGATGACGGTGCCGAGGGCTATATGGACGCGCGCAAAACCCGCGACGGTCGCCCGGTCTGCCACCGCAACGTCTGTGGCATCGTGCCCACCGACCAGTTGTTCACGACCGACCGGTCGCAGATCACGACCTCGGGTCGTCAGTATCTGCAAAACTTCTTCCGCACCGCGAAGGCCCGCAAGTTCATCATCACCGGGCACACCGATAGCCGCGCCTCGGATGAATACAACATGCGCCTGTCCAAGCGTCGCGCCCAAGCCGTGGCGAAAGTCGCCCAATCGGTCGGCGCGCCGGTGCTGGCAATCAACTGGTATGGCGAGCGGATGCCGCGCGCGACCAACAAAACAGCAGCAGGCATGGCGGAAAACCGTCGCGTCGAAATCATCTGCGTGAAGTGAGGGGCAGGGACATGGATGTGACGAGATTTCTTCTGATCGGTGCGGCCGCTGTGTCGTTGGCAGCGTGTGAGGGCGGCGAAGGGATTCGCCAGATCGGGCCCGACAAGTCCATCGACGGTGGCATCGACGCCAAGCATCTCAGCCAACTCAAGGCGGGGGTCTGGATCGACCCGGAAGGCTGCGATCATTGGATCATTGACGATGGCGTCGAGGGCTATTTGACCGCGCGCGTAGATGATTACGGCAAGCCGATTTGTTCGGGTGCTGGTCCGCGTAATACTGCGGTCGGTCCGTTCAAATCAGGCTCACCGATTGGCGACTCTCTCTAATCGAGATGAATTTCGCCTAAAATTTAGGCAAACGACCCGCGCGGAACCCCGCGCGGGTTTTTTCGTTGCTGTTTCATGAAATCTCGCCTACCGCAGGGCCCTTCGCAAAACCAGTGCTTGCGTGAATCCCCATCGGCAGGCACCATATATCTACATAACCAGCTTAGGGAGACACTCTTTTTGGGCTTTAGCGCGATCACACCCCCGCCTCGCTCTCAGGACGTTCATGAAACGCTTCTTGAGTTCCCCGACAACCGGCTATTGATCGATTTATGCGGCGAATTTGACCGCAACCTCGCCCAAATAGAGCATAAATTGCAAGTCCATGTCCTGCGACGAGGCAATCAACTCGCCGTCGTTGGTAGTGCCGAAGCTCAGCTTCAGGCCGCCGCCGTTCTGCACCAGATGTATCAGCGACTCGAGCAGGGCAAACCGATTGACGCCGAAGAGGTGGATGCGGCTTTGCGTCTGGCCGATCTGGGCGTTACGGGCACGTCGATGGATGAACAGCTTGAGATGTTCGCCGCCGGGAAATACGAAATCCGCACCCGTAAGAAACAGGTCGAGCCGCGCACCGAGGCGCAGAAAGCCTACGTTCAGCATCTGTTTGAAAACGAACTGGCCTTTGGCATCGGACCTGCGGGCACAGGCAAGACCTATCTCGCGGTGGCCGTGGGCGTGACCATGCTGATCGGCGGGCATGTCGACAAGATCATCCTGTCGCGTCCCGCTGTTGAGGCGGGCGAGCGTCTGGGCTTTTTGCCCGGCGATATGAAGGACAAAGTCGATCCCTACATGCAGCCGCTTTATGATGCGCTCAACGACTTCCTGCCTGCCAAGCAGCTTGCCAAGCTGACCGAGGAAAAACGCATCGAGATCGCGCCTTTGGCCTTTATGCGCGGGCGCACGCTGTCCAACGCTTTCGTCGTTCTGGACGAGGCGCAAAACGCGACCACGATGCAGATGAAGATGTTCCTGACCCGTCTGGGGCAGGGCTCTCGCATGGTGATTACGGGGGATCGCACGCAGGTCGATCTGCCGCGTGGCATGCCCTCGGGGCTGGCGGATGCCGAACGTATTCTTGGCGATGTCGCGGGCGTCTCGTTCAACTACTTCACCTCGAAAGACGTTGTGCGCCACCCGATGGTTGCCAAGATCATCGAAGCCTACGAAAGCGCCGAGCTGTAACCTTCAGCCCAACAATTTTCCTTACGCGTCCGCCTTTGGGTGGGCGCGTTTGCGTATAGCCGCCGTATAGTCGCGCAGCATCGGCACACGGCGAGGGCGGAAGCTGTCACTCAGCACCTCAATCGCACGCATTCTGGCGATCACGAACTTCCGGTAATCCTCGCGCAGGCTGCACAACGCCAGCAGCATCTGTTCACGATCCAGATAGACAAACCCCAGCGGCCAAATCACCCGCACGGTTTCCGTCCCGTCACGGTCGCAATAATGCAGCCGCATCATCCGCTCGTCCCAAGCGGCTTGGCGGATTAACGACAGATCGACCGGCGGGGCGGGGCGCTTGTGCATCCGATACGAGGCCAGCACCGCATGGGCAGCCTGATGGGCGCGGCTTTCCGGTAGGGTCGCGGTGATCTTGGCCAACGCCATTTCGCCCGCACGCGCCAGATCCGTGTCACCCAGATGACGCAGTTCGGCCAGCCCCAGAACCAGCGCTTCCAGCTCTAGCCGCGACAGGTTTTGCGGTGGCATCGCGGGGTCTTCACTCAGCGTGTAGCCATAACCCGCCGCCCCGTCGATCAGTGCCCCGCCTGCACGCAAAGCTTCGATGTCGCGGTAAAGCGTGCGCTCGGACACCTCGGTTTCTGCCGCTAGCTGTGCAGCGGTCACCGGCGCGGGAAGGCGGCGCATCGCGTCAAGCAGGCGAAACAAGCGATCAGCGCGGGGCATGGCGGCTCCTGTCGGTTTCTGACAGGAGGATGGTGGCATAGTCATCCTGTCAATAATAGTCAGGAGACATATCATGATCCTCTATCATTCCCCGCGCACCCGCTCGAC
Source organism: Thioclava sp. (assembly GCF_048263065.1). Classification (NCBI taxonomy): domain Bacteria; kingdom Pseudomonadati; phylum Pseudomonadota; class Alphaproteobacteria; order Rhodobacterales; family Paracoccaceae; genus Thioclava; species Thioclava sp. The sequence goes on along the minus strand of NZ_JBLXEM010000018.1, from coordinate 11,126 downwards.
ATCAGTGATCACCCTCTTGCATGAACTGGGACTTTTCGAGGCGGTCGAGATTCGCGTCGTGAACGTGCGGCGTGGCGATGGCTCTGGGCATATCGACCCGACCAACGCTCATCCCGAAGGCAAGGTGCCCTATCTGGTTGATGGCGACGAACACATTCGCGAACGCGGCGCGATCTTTACCTATCTGTGCGAAAAGGCCCCGCAAGCCGGGTTCGCACCGCAACCGGGTGCGCCGGGGCGGGGCGCTTTCTTAAGCTGGATGGCCTATTATCAGGGCGTGATGGAGCCAGTGATGGTCGCCACGATTCTGGGCCTTGCCAATGAGGGGTTCGCAAGCACCTTCCGCGGCCGCGATGAAATCACTGCTGAATTGCGCCGCGCACTTGATCGCGGCGACTATCTGCTGGGCGGTCAGTATTCTGCCGCCGATCTTCTGGTGGCCTCGCCCTATCTCTGGTTTCCCGATTTCGCGCCCGACGATGGGGTGATCAAGGCTTGGCTTAACCGTTGCGGCGCGCGCAAGAGCCTTGCGCAGACAGCGGCATATGACAGCGCCTTGATGGCTGACTTGGCGTGACGTTTCGCGCCCTTGCCCCGACTGAACCGGGCGGTTTATTCTGGCCGCCCGGACACGCCGTCCGGGTGCGGAGGCATGATGTCGGACACAGGGAAAATCAATCGCGGGCGCAAGTTCGATCAGGTGCTGCAGGGCGCGCGTGAGGTGTTCTTGCGCGACGGCTTTGACGGTGCCTCGGTCGATGACATCGCCAAGGAAGCGGGCGTTTCCAAAGCCACGCTTTACAGCTATTTCCCCGATAAGCAGCTGATGTTTCTGGAAGTCGCCAAGACCGAATGTCAGCGTCAGGCCGATCAGGCGCTGGCAGAGATTGAGTTCGACCAACCGCCCGAAGTCGTGCTGTCGATTGCTGCGCGCCAGATCATCGATTTCATGGCCTCGGATCTGGGGCAGGGGATTTATCGGCTATGCGTGGCCGAGGGCGAGCGATTTCCCGATTTGGGGCGTGCCTTTTACGCCTCTGGCCCTGCCTTGGTGCACCGCACGTTGCTCGACTATCTGCAAAAGGCGGTCGCGCGGGGCGAGTTGGTAATCGACGACCTCGATCTGGCCGCGCATTTGTTTGCCGAGATGTGCAAGGCAGACCTGCATGCCAAGCTGGTCTTTGGCGTCGAATGCTGTCCTGCCGCAACCGATAAGGAGCGCGTGATCCGCGGCGCGGTGGCGATGTTCATGGCGCGCTACGGAACGAAGTCGCGCTGATCCGGCCTAGGCCAGATCGCGCACCATCCACTGATTTCCCTCACCGCGTTGCAACTGGAACCGCCCCGTTTTGAGCAGCAAATCCGACAGTTTGGCGCTGCCATAGGTGCGAGTGTCGAAATCGGGGTTGGCTTGGGTGATGAACTGACCAAGCTGGCCCAGCGAATACCATTCCTCCTCTAGCCCGATCGCCTTCATCGCGTTCGAGATGATCGGGATTGCCGCCGTTGGGGGTTGCTTGCCGCTGGAGGCTTTGGCGGGGGCACTCTTGTCTGCGGCGGGCTTGGCCGGGGCCTCGGGGCTGTCGCCATTTCCAAGGTTTTCGACATAGATGAACCGCTTGCAGGCCTTGCGAAACGCCTCGGGGGTTTTCTGCTCGCCGATGCCATAAACATCTAGGCCCTGCTCGCGGATACGCGCGGCCAGGCGGGTGAAATCGCTATCCGATGACACCAGCACGAAGCCGTCAAACAGATTGGAATGCAGGAAATCCATCGCCGCAATCACAAGCCCGATGTCAGAGGCGTTCTTGCCTTTGGTGTTGGAAAATTGCTGATCGGCGACCAGACCCAATTCCGCCACGCGTTTGGCCCAGCCCGCCAAGCGCTGTGCCGACCAGTCGCCATAGATCCGGCGCACCGAGGCCTCGCCCAAAGACGCGATCTCTTCAAATATCGCACCGGCATAAGACGCAGGCACATTATCGGCGTCGATCAACACACACAGACGGGGGGCGCGTTGGGACGGGGCGGCATGAGTGAACTCGGGCAGATCGGACATTGAAGTTTCCTTGTAGTTTGTAGTGCGAGATAGGTCGGTCCAGCGATCATGCAACCGTTACGCGGGCGTGCAAGAGGGTCAAACGAAAAACGCCCCCTCGCAGTGGAGGGGGCGTCTCGTTTTGGCTTTAGCGGCGATCACAGATCGACATGCTTGCCCTTGTGCGGTGCCCACAGCTTTTTATTGGTGAGGTAGAGCAGCGTGCTTAGCACCACCAGCAGAAGCACGGCAACAAAGCCCCAGCGCTTGCGCGGCATCAGCTTGGGTTCTGCCGTCCACATCAAGAAGGCCGATACGTCTTGGGCCATTTGATGCACCGTTGCGGGCGTGCCGTCTTCATATTCGATCAGCTCGTCCGACAGCGGCGGAGGCATTGCGATCCAGCCGCCAGCGAAGGTGTGGTTGCCGTAGAAATACGACCCGGCCTCTTCCTTTTCTTCGCCGTCATAGCCGGTCAGGATGGAACTGATATATTCCGGCCCGCCCATGCCTTTGAAGAATTGGTTGATGCCCAGACCGTAGGGGCCGTGAAACCCCGCGCGGCCCTTGGCCATCAGCGACAGGTCCGGGCCCATGCCCTCGCCGGTTACAGTCGCGAAGTGGTCGGTTTCCTTGGCCGGGCGTTCCTCGCCGGTTTCTTTGTCGATTACGTCATGTTCGGCGGCAAAGGCACGCACCCAAGCGGGGTCCATACCAAGGCCGTCATTATCCGCGAGCGAGCGGTAGGCAACGTATTTCAGCCCATGACATGCCGAGCAAACCTCGCGGTAAACTTGAAACCCGCGACGAAGTTGTTGCTGGTCATAGGTCCCAAAGGGGCCTTCAAACGAGAAGTCGATATTCTCGACATGGCCACCCTCGGCGGCCAGCGCCGGAGCGGCGATAAGACCCGCCGCACCGATCGTCAGGGCCGAGATTGCAGAGATCAGAAAGTTTTTCATTTTGCGTCCCTCTTCCTGACTCACTCAGCCGGAGTTTGATTAATGCCGTAGTGATGATTGAAATCGTCCTCAATCGTGGCAGGCGGCGTGGTGGGTTTCTCGATCAGGCCGAGCAGCGGCAGGATGATCAGGAAGTATACGAACCAATAGGTCGCGCCGATCAGCGAGATGTAGGGGTAGATCCCTTCGGTCGGCATCGCGCCCACCCACATCAGCACCATGAAGTCGATGGCCAACAGCCAGAACCACCATTTGAACATCGGACGATAGCTGCCCGAGCGCATCTTGGAGGTATCCAGCCAGGGTGCCAGCGCCATCACGATGATCGCGCCGAACATCGCGACCACACCAAAGAACTTGGCGTCCACAATGCCAAAGGTCAGCCAGTTAACCAGCATCACCGCCCACACATCCGAGGTGAACGCGCGCAAGATCGCGTAGAACGGCAGGAAATACCATTCCGGCACGATATGGACCGGCGTCACCAGCGGGTTGGCCTCAATGTAGTTGTCAGGGTGGCCAAGGAAGTTTGGCATAAAGCCCACGACCGCTGCGAAGACCAGCAAGATCACCGCCAAGGCGAACACGTCCTTGATGACGAAATAGGGCCAGAAGGGCAGGGTGTCTTTCTCGGCCTCGGCTTTCGAGGTCTTGCGCACATCCACGCCAGTCGGGTTGTTGTTGCCCGTGGTGTGGAAGGCCCAGATATGCACGATCACCAGCGCCGCAATCACGAAGGGCAGCAAGTAGTGCAACGAGAAAAAGCGGTTCAGCGTGGCGTTATCTACTGCGGGTCCGCCCAACAACCATGCCTGAATGCTTGGTCCGATACCGGGGATCGCGCCAAACAGACCGGTGATCACCGTAGCGCCCCAGAACGACATCTGCCCCCAAGGCAGCACATAGCCCATGAACGCCGTGCCCATCATGCAAAGGTAGATGATCATACCGACGATCCATGTGATCTCACGTGGGGCTTTATACGAGCCGTAATAAAGGCCGCGGAAGATGTGGATATAGACGGCAAGGAAGAACAGCGAGGCACCGTTGGCGTGAATGTAGCGCAGTGCGTAGCCGCCATTCACATCGCGCATGATATGTTCAACCGAGGCGAAAGCCAGATCGACATGCGGGGTGTAATGCATCGCCAGAACGATGCCGGTAATGATCTGCAACACAAGGCAGAACGCCAGCACGATGCCCCAGATCCACCACCAGTTCAGGTTTCTGGGGGTGGGGATCATCAGCGTGTCATACAAAAGCCCGACAATCGGAAGGCGCGTGTGCACCCATTTCTCAACGCCCGTCTTGGGCTCGTAATGGTCGTGGGGAATGCCCGACATAAGTGGTCTCCTCAGCCCAGCAGGATTGTTGTGTCATCGGTGAACTGCGCCACCGGGATGTCGAGGTTGCGCGGTGCAGGTCCCTTGCGGATGCGACCGGCCGAGTCGTAATGCGAACCGTGGCAGGGGCAGAACCAGCCGCCGAAATCGCCCGACATATTGCCAATCGGGACGCAGCCCAGATGGGTGCACACGCCGATCATCACCAGCCACTCGCCCGCTTCGTCCATCGTGCGGTTCTCGTCGGTGGCCTCGGCGTCGGGCTTGTTGGCATTCTCCGCCGAAATATCGACCAGCTCGTCCAGCGGCACGGCGCGCGCCATGTCGATCTCTTCCTGAGTGCGGCGACGGATAAAGACCGGCTTGCCGCGCCATTTGACGGTCAGCTGGGTGCCGGTTTCGACGCCCGAAATATCGACATAGATCGACGACATTGCCTTGACGTCCGCCGAGGCGTTCATCTGATTGACCAAGGGCCAAACGGCGGCGCCAGTTACGACGGCACCGGTCCCGGCGGTCGCGTAATAGAGGAAATCCCTCCGGGTGCCTGCGGTATTATCTGCGTTGGACACGTTGTCTCTCCTTCCGGGGCCGAGCATCTTGGCCGATAGTGACGTGCCGGGGCACACGGTATAGCGTGCCCGAACATGCTTGCTCTCATAGCAATCACGGAATTGTCAGTCCAGAACGCATTCTACTGCGGGGGCGCGAATTGCTGCTGTGCAACATATCACGCAAGGTAAATTCAGTCTGCAAAGGCAAAAAGTGATCAGCGATCTGTGCATGTCGAACAAAGACAAGTCTGAGATCAAATCTTTAGCGACGTGCAAGCGAATCAATTTCGTGAGGTAGTGTGAGGTCGCGTGATCTCGTGTGAGATTGCGTGATCTTGCGTGAGCGTAGCGCGTTCCGATCCGGCCTGCCTCAATCGGGGCTCAGCATATAGCCAAGCCCGCGCACCGTTTGCAGATAGCGCGGCTCGCGGGGGTCGCGTTCAATTTTGCGCCGCAAGCGGGTGATCTGAACATCGACGGCGCGATCGCCGCCGCCCTCGTCATGCGCGGTGCGGTCGCGGCCCAGCTCTTCGATCAGCGCACTGCGCGAAACCACCTCGCCTGCATGCGTGGCGAATATCTTCATCAACTGCACCTCGGTTGCGGTCAAACGCACTGATGCCTCACCATCCCACAGCTCTCCCCGGTCGTGATCATACCGCAACGCCCCGAGCGACAGGTATTTCGGCCCGGATTCGGGCAGGTCGGGCGTGCGGCGTAAAATCGCGTTGATCCGCAACAGCAATTCCTTTGGCTCGAACGGCTTGGCCAGATAATCATCCGCCCCCGCCTCAAGCCCCTCAATGCGTTCGCGCGTGTCGCCCCGCGCTGTCAGCAGCAAAATCGGCGTCGCGATGGATTTGCGCAGATCGCGGGTCAGGCTTAGCCCATCCTCGCCCGGCATCATCACATCCATCACGATCAAGTTGAAATCGAGCCCTTCCAGCAGCCGCCGCGCATGGGCCGCGTCGCGCGCCGCCGTCACCAAGAACCCGTGACGCTGCAAAAAGGTCTTGAGCAGCGTGCGGATGCGTTCGTCATCATCAATGATCAACAGATGCTGGTCGGCCTGAAAGGTCATTACTCTTCCTTCATCTGTTGATAAATTCGCTGCAAGTCAGACCCCATCATCGCTTCAAGAACCTGACGGAATCCTGCCACCGCCTGCGGCCCGGCAGCGCGATAGGCGCTGCGCATCCTGCCACGCTGTGCCTCAGATAATGCACGCTCCAGGGTCAAACCCTCCTCGGTCAAAAACAACTGCCGCTCGCGTTTGTCACGCCGCCCAACCCGGCTTTCAACCAGACCATCCTCTATCAGCGTACGCAACACCCGGTTCAGCGATTGCTTGGTCACGCCCAGCAGCGCCAGCAACGTCGTGACTGTCAATCCCGATTGGCGATTGATGAAATGCAGCGCGCGATGATGGGCGCGACCGTAGCCATGCTCTTCCAGCAGTCTGTCAGGATCAGCAGTGAACGCGCGATAGGCAAAGAACATGGCCTCAATTCCACGCCTGAGCTGCTCATCGGTAAGAAACAGAAGGGTCTCGCCCCCCGGAGTTCCGTTATCGGCCATCTATCCCTCTCTCTTTTTCGTGACTTTAAGTCAGTCTTGTTGACTATCCAAGGCCGAACTGTTAGCGAGCGACAGTTTCCGCGCAATAAAATGACCGCATCGGTCTTAATTTGCGCAACATTCGTAAAATGGCAAGATGCCAAGGAGGGCAAGATGGCCGGGGCTTATGATGATCGCGATGGCAAGATCTGGATGGATGGGACGTTGGTGGACTGGCGCGATGCCAATGTCCATATTCTGACCCACGCGCTGCACTACGCCTCATCGGTATTTGAAGGCGAACGCTGCTACAACGGCACGATTTTCAAGTCGCGCCTGCATTCCGAACGCTTGCGCCGCTCTGCCAATCTTCTGGATATGGAAATCCCCTATTCGGTCGATGAGATCGAAGAGGCGAAATACGCGATGCTCAAGGCCAATGGCTGGACCGACGCCTATGTGCGCGCGGTGGCTTGGCGCGGGGCGGGCGACGACATGGGTGTTTCGGCGCGCAAAAACCCGGTGCGGCTGGCGGTGGCTGGCTGGGAATGGGGCAACTATTACGGTGACGCCAAAATGAAGGGCGCGCGGCTCGATATCGCGAAATGGCGCCGTCCCGACCCGCGCACCATTCCCGTCGAGGCCAAAGCCGCCGGTCTGTATATGATCTGCACCATGTCCAAACACGCCGCCGAGGATCGCGGCTATTCGGACGCGCTGTTCATGGATTGGCGCGGCTATATCGCCGAGGCGACCGGGGCTAATATCTTCTTTGTCAAAGACGGCGAAGTGCATACGCCCAAAGCCGATTGCTTCCTCAACGGGATCACCCGCCAGACCGTGATCGGGCTGCTCAAGGACAAGGGCATCACCGTGCATGAGCGCCGCATCGAACCCACCGAACTGGTCGATTTTGAGCAATGCTGGCTGACAGGCACCGCCGCTGAAGTCACCCCGGTCTCCGAAATCGGTGGTTTCCGCTTTGAAGTGGGCGCGCTGACTCGGGATATCGCGGAAACCTACGAAAAGCTCGTGCGTCGCTAATTGGCGCTAAAAAACAACAAAGGGCGCGTCCAGTGGCGCGCCCTTTTGCGTTTCTACCGCGCGATTTCAGGTCTCTTCGTGGCGCTCGATACGCACATATTGCGTGATGCGCGCGCCAGAATTCTCGTGCGAGCGTTGCGACAGCTCTTGCACGGCAGGATGGATGCCTTCCTTGCGTTGCAGGTCGAGAAAACGCTTTAAACGTGCGCCTTCTGAGGTGGATCTGGCGTGGTCAATGATATGACGGGACATCGCTTAGGCTCCTCTTTTGGTCGCTGAGGGGCCGTTTATAGCAGATTTTTTCCGAGTCGGCATGCCTTAGATCAAACTCGGCGCTCTTTCGCGCTCATGCCTGTGGAGACCCCGCCTTGCGCGCGCGCCGTCGCTCCAGCCCCAATTGGCGTTCGCGCCAGATAATCAAAATGCCCGCGCTGATCACCAGCCCCGCGCCGCTTAGCGTCCAAGCCGTTGGCACTTCGGCGAAAAACGCATAGCCAATCGCCAGCGCAAGCAGCATTGAGGCGTAATCAAAAGGCGCGATCAGCGACGCATCGGCAAAACGATAGGCCGAGGTAAGCATGATCTGCCCCGTCCCCCCGATCAGCCCTGCCAAGATCAGTAAGGTCGCTTCACGTGGCGTTGGCATGACCCAGCCAAAGGGAATCGAGGCCAGTGACAGCGTCGTCGCGGTGATCGAAAACCAGAACACGATGGCCGAGGTGCGCTCGGTGCCCACCATCCGGCGGATTTGGATCTGCGCCAATGCCGCGCAGGTCGCACCCGCCAAGGCCAAGGCCGCGCCAAACGCCTCGGCCCCGTCAGCAGGACCGGACCCGCCAAGTCGAGGCCAAAGCACCACCAACACACCCGCAAGCCCCAACCCAACGGCCGAAAACCGAAAAATCCGTACCGTTTCGCCTAGGAAAAGTGCTGCAAAAACCACCGTCAGCAACGGCGCGGCATAGCCCAAAGCGGTCGCCTCGGGCAGCGGCAGATAGGCGAGGCAGGCAAAACTCAGCGCCATCGCCGTTGTGCCAATCACCCCGCGCATCACATGGTTGATCGGCATGGCCGCACGCAGTCCCCCGCGCAACTCGTGCCGCCATGCCAGCCACACAAGCAGCGGCACCATACCAAAAGCCGATCGGAAAAACACCGCCTCACCGGGCGGTATCGTGTCCGATACCGCCTTGATCAACGCCTGCATGATGACAAACCCGGTCACCGTGCCCAGTTTCAGAGCGATGCCAAGAAACGGCGCTGGCGTGGGGAAGACAGGGGTGTTCATAGCCGATCCCTAGCAGATGCGCGCGCCGATGCCAGAGCGCGCGCGCAATTTATGCGCCCAACTGTGCCAACGCCCAAGACGCGGCCTCGGCCACCACCGGATTGGGATCAGCCACATGCGCGCGCGCGGCCTGAGTCAAACCCCGATCCCCCGAATTGCCAATCGCATACAGCACATTGCGCAAAAACCGGTCCCGCCCGATGCGCTTGACGGGAGAGCCGGAAAACCGCGTGCGAAATGCCGCGTCATCCAACCCCGCCAGTTCCGCCAAAGGCGGCGCGCCGACCCCGCCATGATAGCGGGTCTCGCGCGCTTGGGCGGCGAATTTGTTCCACGGGCAGGCGGCAAGACAATCATCACAGCCATAAATCCGGTTGCCCATTTTCGCACGCAATTCCAGATCAATCGGGCCGCTATACTCAATCGTCAGATAGGAAATGCAGCGCCGCGCATCGAGCTGGAACGGCGCAGGAAACGCCTGCGTTGGGCAGATATCCAGACAGGCGGTGCAATTGCCGCAATGCTCGACCTCGGGCGCATCGGGTGCCAACTCCAATGTCGTAAAAATCGCGCCGAGGAAAAACCAGTTTCCCAGATCGCGCGCCAAAAGATTGGTGTGCTTGCCCTGCCAGCCCAATCCTGCCGCCTGCGCCAACGGCTTTTCCATCACCGGCGCGGTATCGACAAACACCTTGATCTCGCCTTCGGGCGCCTGTTCCAGCAACCAGCGCCCGACGCGTTTTAGCCGCTTCTTGACTAGATCATGATAATCGCGCCCCTGCGCATAGGCCGAAATCACCCCGCGATCACGCTGCTCTAACAGCTCTAGCGGATTATAATCAGGCGTATAACTCTCAGCCAACATCAACACCGAGCGCGCCTGCGGCCACAGCGCCGTCGGATCACCCCGCCAAACGCGCCGCTCCTCCATCCAACCCATCTGACCGTGCATCCCGGCGCCAACAAACGACTCAAGCCGCGCAGCCGCTTGCGGGATCGCATCGGGACGTGTCACGCGCGCCTTGGAAAAACCTTCCTCAAGCGCTTTGCCCACCAGCCGTGATTTCAAATCCTGCACGGCCTCTTCCTCTTGATGAAAATATCCCGGGGGTCTGGGGGCAGCGCCCCCAGCCTGAGCGTCTCAGAAATCCAGCTCGCCATATTGCGGCGCGGGCGGCATGCCCGACAGCTGATCAGCGAGAAGCGAGCGGAAGGCCGGGCGCGATTTGATTTTCGCATACCAATCCTTCACCGCCTCGGATCGGTTCCAATCGACATCGGAAATATAATCGAGGCAGCTCAGATGCGCGGCGGCGGCGAAGTCGGCCAGCGTCATCACATCGCCCGCCAGCCAGCGACGCTGATCAAGAAGCCAGCCCATGTAATCAAGGTGAAACTTGATCGCCGACAGCCCTGCCTTCACGGTCTTGCTGTCTGGATAGCCTTCTTTGCGGACCTTCTTCCAGACCCGTTCTCCCATGACTTTCGAGGTCACTTCGGCGTTAAATTTATCGTCGAACCACGCGCACAGACGGCGCACCTCATAGCGCGCTGCCGCATCGCGCGGCAGCAAGGGCGCCTCGGGGTAGCGCTCGTCGATATATTCGCAAATCGCCTGGCTTTCGGCCATCACCATGCCGTCCATCTTGAGCACCGGCACCTTGCCCGCAGGGTTGCGACGCAGGAAATCGGCCTGCTGCTCCCAATAGCGTTCTTCGACGAGTTCGACCTCAAGCTTCTTCTCGGCCAGCGTGAGGCGAACCTTACGACAATAGGGGGATAGCGCGACGTGGTAGAGACGGATCATCGACATAGGCTTTCGCATCTCGTTTCGGGGTGGCCCTGTGATAGCGAGACGCGCGCGCGGGTTCAATGGGCGAGCGTTAGCTCCGGCGAAGGCGCGCTTGGCAGACCGGGGCCTCCGGCGGGAGTATTTAAAGCTAGATGAAAGCGGGGATCAGGATTTTGCGCGGCGGCGTTTGGGTTTTGGCGGTGGTAAGGTCTCGGCCAAAAGCGTGATCAGGCCTGCCAGCCAATCGGCATCTTCCCACAGATCTGGATCGATCTGCCAATGATCCTTGGCTTTGGGGTGCGGCTTTCCCGCGACGGGGAGATGATCTGTCGCTTCGAGATAGCTGGTAGTCTGCGCGGTCTGGCGCACGAACAACGTATCATCGCATAAAAGCGCGACCGTTTTGCGCCCCGCATAAACTGCGTACTCGCCAAACATCTTTCGCGTCGAGATCAGATCGCCCAGAACATCGCGCAACATATGTAACCGCCCCAAACGCAAGAGGTATTTTCAGAGCTTTTCTGACACGTCGTCGGGTGCTGACATAT
>NZ_JBLXEM010000017.1:0-41906 GCF_048263065.1 Thioclava sp. | reverse complement strand
GCAGAAGCCCAATCGAATACCGTAAAAGCCTCGGCCTTATGCCGTGAAAACAGTCCAAGTTTTTGTCCGCACCCCCAGGGGGGTCAGGATTGCATGCCGATTGACAATGTGCTTCTCATCAAATGGTCTGGCACGCGCGCATTGAAGAGGGTGAGATGAGATTTAAGCCGTCGCACCTGGGCAGAGCGACAATAGAGACGTTGCAAGACCGGACGTCGCCCAACTCTGAAGAGGATGTAAGCTGAACAGGGCGGCTCAAATGATCGATCTCTGCGGCTCGGTCATTTCCAGAACACAGCTCGCCGATGCGCTCGGCCGAAACATCAAAACCAATGGTATCATGTTGCTTCCCAAATTCGACTGCTAGGGGCAGTTCGGCATAGCCGAGGTCGAAAATTGCGATGCGTGCTTGGGAAAGCTGCATTTTGTGTTTCGCGAACGAAGCCATCGGTGAAATTCCAATATCATGATTGTATAGATATGCACTTAAAGCTTTTTCAAGCCGCGCTCAACCATAAGGTGAGTTGATGGAGTGACCTGCCTTCCAGCTGAACCGCTGCTATGGTGGCGATATCGGCAACGGAGAGGAGCATCTGATGGACATCAAGGTTTTTGGCATTGATTGAAGCAAGGCAGTTTGCAGGCTCGTGAGGCTGGATGAGACGGGGATCATTTTTCGCAAGCGTCTACAGCGGCATAGGATTCTGGATTTCCTGAGCGCCCAGTATCATCGCCATGGAAGCGGTTAGAGCTGCGCACCACCTAGATCTCTTCTGTGGCCAACACGGTCATGCCCCCGGTTCATGTCACCACTTTACGTTCGGCCCTATTGAATGTTCATAAGAGCGACAACTGTAACTTCAAAGCGACCGGAGAAGCGGCCACTTGACCTTCGGTCATTACAACGTATGCGCGAGTTCCGGTCACGGACAGGACACGTTTGATTCATCGGGGCCGCGGGTTTCAATGGAACGTGGCCTTCGCGTCGGCTCAGGCCGGAATGTCTTTCCGCTCGTCCTATTACAGGCACGAGTGTGGGTGCATGCGAAATAGGTGCGCCCGCGGTCGCGCTAATCGTGGGTGCCCTAGAGGCAAGTCAACGAAGCGCCCATATCAGGCGATAAAGCGAGTTTCGTTAACTACGAGCCGGGCCTTGAATATCAGCTACGCTCGGGAATGATTTGCTGAACGATGCCGACGAAAAGTAGGTAGAATGAGGTCGGTACCAGACCCCAATGCGCCCAACTCGCCGGATCAAAATTGACCAAGGCCGCCCAGCCAGCAAAAAACGTCCAAGCGAGCGCAATAGGGAGTGACACGACGCGCCAACGCTTTGTGCGAACGGGATGGATGAATTTCAACGGCAAGAACATCGCAATGCTTAGCGCGACGACGACGACAAGGCTGGTCGTTGGTGCCGGTGAAAGGGCAAAGAGAACCAGCACCAGCATATTCCATGCGCCCGGGAAGCCGGAGAAGGAGTTATCCTTCATCTTCATACGCGTATCGGAGAAATAGACAACGCTGCCATAGGTGATCGCGATAATCGCAAGCCAGCCCGGCCATCCCGGCAACAGCCCAGATTTGAACAGCGCAAAGGCGGGAATGAAGACATAGGTTAGATAATCTACGATGAGATCCATCAGCTCCCCGTCATAGAGCGGGGAGTTGTTTTTCACGTCGTAGCGGCGCGCCAGCGGACCATCTATGCCGTCGACAAAAAATGCGACGACGAGCCATAAAAACATCAGGCTCCATTTCTGATCCGCCGCGGCTAGAAGGGCCAGCATCGAGAGAACAGCGCCGGTGGCTGTGAGCAAGTGAACGCAGAGAGCTTTGAAACGGATATCCATAGCCCTTCCTGCCTAAAACTGGTGAGCGGCGCAAGCGAGACCGCTTGAAAGCCGCCTTAACCAGTCAAAGTCAGGAGATTACAGACAACAGTGCCAGATACTTCTCTGCCGAGTTTGTGGTCGTGAGCAAGCTGCTCTCGTCTTCAACACTGAGGGCCTCAAAGAGGGATTCATACAGCGTCGAGGAGTCTTCGCTTTGCGAGCCGTCGCCAGACACGCCCGCGCCACCACCACCCGGAGGAGGGCCTTGCGCCGCGTCGCTGCCTTTGGCGGCATTTGACGCGCGGGAAGCCATAGTGTCGGTCGTTTCAAAGCTTTGGGCGTTCGGGACGTTGTTGGCAGTCGAGCGCGTGCTGAGCGTTCCCAGCCCAGCTAGGGAGTTGATGGATGAAAGTGACATATCTTTGACATTTCGCGTTTCAAGCGTGCGCACACGTTACAGCGAAGGCATGAAGCAAGACTTAAAATCCGGGAAAAGCACGACTGAGGCGGCAAAAATTGGCACGGTTGCGGGCATCATTCAAGCGCGCGGATGGGCCTTATCATAGACTTCCATCAGACGTGCCGCATCGACGGCGGTGTATATTTGCGTCGTGGCGAGGCTGGCATGTCCAAGCAATTCCTGTATCGCGCGCAAATCGCCCCCAGCCGCCAGAAGGTGCGTGGCAAAGCTGTGGCGCATTGCGTGCGGTGTGGCGGTGGCGGGCAGTCCCAGGGCCATCCGGGCTTGCTCCATCGCGCGCGACACCAGACGCGGGTTAAGCGGCCCGCCACGTTTGCCGCGAAACAGCGGCTGACCCGGTTCGGCGGGGTAGGGGCAAAGGCGAACGTATTCGGCCACCGCCTCGCGCGCGGCCCCTAGCACCGGAACCAGACGCTCTTTGTCTCCCTTGCCACGGATGCGCAGCACGTCGGGCAGGGGGTGCAGATCACCGGTCAGCCCAAGCGCCTCAGAGATCCGCAGCCCGCCGCCGTAAAGCAGGGTCAGAACAGCCGCATCGCGCGCCGCCACCCAAGGCTCGGCGGCTTGCGTATCGACCTGATCAATCATGGCGCGCGCGCCGTCTTCAGACAGAGGGCGCGGCAGTTTGCGCTGATATTTCGGGGCGCGGGCCAGCAGAACGTGGCTGGCATCGAAGCCTTTGCGATCGGCCATCCAGCGCGTGAAACTTTTGACCGATGACAGCGCGCGCGCTAAGGACCGCGCCGACAAGCCGCGCCCGCGCTCATGCGCCATCCACGACCGCATGTCACTTTGGCCCAATGTCGCCAGTCGCGCGACGCCAAAGCCTTCACCGTGATGGGTTTGCAAGAAGCCTAGAAAGCTGGACACATCGGCGCGATAGGCCTCAATCGTGTTGTCAGCTGCACCGCCAAGCGCGCGCAAATGCGACAGCCACTCGGCCAGCGCCGCGCCCAAGCCCGGCGTCAGCATTATTCCAACCAGCGGCGCATCGCGCGTTCAAACACGCCAGCGAAAAACGCCAGCAGATCGGTGCCCTGCGAGGGTTTGAATTGATGCGGGTCTTCGGCACCCATCACCAGCATCCCGGGCAGCCGCCCCTCACCCAGATCAAGACGCATCAGCGCCTCAGAGCGGATCCAGTCGGCGGCCTCGCCATAAATCGCCTCAGAGCCGGGAACCGTCTGGCGCAACACCACGCCACGCGGATTGCCGCCACGCCCTGCACGCAGATATTCCTGCACGAAACCCGGCTCGGCCACGCACAGAACATCGCCCAAGGTATGCAGCGCGGGGTCATCCTCACTTTGCTTGCTTTCCAGTACAAGGCGCACAGAATCGACGCGCAAAATCTCGGCCACATCCGTGCGTAGATTTGCTAGGAAGGACGGGAAATTAATGGGGTCAAGCAGGCGCAGCACTGCGCGATGCACTTGATTGGTGCCTGCAAGATTTTCATAGGCGGCTGCAATCACCGAACGATGGGTATCCTCAAGACGATCAAGGCGCGCCTCAAGCCGGGCCATTGCCATACCGCGCAGATCGACAATATTGCCGCCCATCGCTGCCTCATTTGCAGCCACAAGCGCGCGCATCAGATCGCGGTCTTCCAAGATTACGTCAGGGTCGGAAATGATTTGGTCGCGGAGATGTTCCACGAGGGCCGTTTCGGTCATGCCTGTCTCACTGCTCGGGTCGTTGCTATTTTTTTCCAGCATACACGACGTGGCACGAAATGCAGCGCAAAAATCCCGAGCGGAGTGCAAAAGGCCCGCCAGTGTGGCGGGCCGGTGCGGTGATTAGACGATTTTCTGACCCGTCGCGTCCCAGTCCTTCAGGAACTGCGCCAGACCTTTGTCTGTCAGCGGGTGGTTCGCCATTGCCTTGATGACATTGGGCGGCGCGGTGATCACATCGGCGCCGATGCGGGCTGCGTCGGTGATATGGTTCACCGAGCGGATCGAGGCGGCAAGGATCTCGGTCTTGAAATCATAGTTGTCATAGATGACACGGATATCCTCGATCAACTGCATGCCATCAAGGTTGATATCATCAAGGCGACCGATGAAAGGCGAGATAAACGTTGCCCCCGCTTTCGCAGCAATCAGCGCTTGCGCTGCCGAGAAGCACAACGTGACATTGACCATGTGGCCTTCGGATGCGAAAGCCTTACAGGCGGTCAGGCCGTCCCATGTCAGCGGAACCTTGATCGCGATATTGGGGGCGATCTTGGCGAGCTTATTCCCTTCTTCGATCATCTGCTTCGCCTCGGTGGCGACGACCTCGGCCGAGACCGGGCCTGAAACCATGTCGCAGATCTCTTTGGTGACTTCGAGAATGTCGCGCCCCGATTTCAGGATCAGCGACGGGTTGGTGGTCACGCCATCGACCATGCCCAGATCGTTAAGCTCACGAATCGCGGCGGTATCGGCGGTATCGACGAAAAATTTCATGGGGTTTCTCCTTGGCGGCAGTTGCGCGGGTGGTAGCGCAAAAGTCACGCTCGCGAAAGGGTGGAAAGCGTATGATGGAGGGGGCGCTGCCCCTCGGCGCAGATGCGCCTCACCCCGGAGTATTTTTGGCCAGATGAAAGAAGGGGCGCTGCGCGATGTCTGATCCCGGCTGGTTTGATACGGGTGCGCGCGTTGCGGTGTTGACGGCAGAGCCGATTGGCAAGCCGTTGGATTATCGCGCGCCCGAGGGCGGATGTTTCCCCGGCGCGTTTGTCGAGGTGCCGCTGGGGCCGCGCAAGGTGTTAGGCGTCGTCTGGGGGCCGGGCGCGGGCGATTTCGACGCGGCGAAATTGCGGTCGGTGATCCGGGTTTTCGATGTGGCGCCGATGCGCGAGGAGTTGCGCGATTTTCTGGTGCGCATGGCGGATTACACGATGACGGGTTTGCCGCAGGTGTTACGGCTGGCGACCCGCGCGCCGGGCCTTGGCGACCCGCCGGGGCTGCGAAAAATCTATCGGCTGGGGGGCGATGCGCCCGCGCGGATGACCGACGCGCGTACGCGCGTGTTAGATGTGTTGCGCGATCATGGCGGGGCGGGGTTCCATCTGGGCGAGCTGGCGCATCTCGCCGGGGTCACTACGCAGGTTGTGAAGGGGCTGGCAAAAACGGGGGCTGTGATTGAGGCTGAAGTGCCGCGCGATCTGCCATTTGCGCGGCTCGATCCCAACCTGCCCGGGAAGGCGCTGTCGGATGCGCAGGCGCAAGCGGCGGATGCGTTGCGCGCCAGTGCGGGGGGGTATTCGACCACGCTGCTCAAGGGGGTGACGGGGTCCGGCAAGACCGAGGTTTACCTAGAGGCTGTGGCGCATTGTCTGGCGCAAGGGCGGCAAGCGTTGGTGTTGCTGCCCGAGATCGCGCTGTCATCCGAGTTTCTGGCCCGTGTCGAGGCGCGGTTTGGCGCACGTCCGGGCGAGTGGCATTCGGGCGTGACGCAGTCGGAACGGCGGCGGTTGTGGAAGGCCTGCGGAGCGGGCGAGGTGCAATTGGTCGTGGGCGCGCGCTCGGCACTGTTTCTGCCGTTTCGCGACCTCGGGCTGATCGTGGTCGATGAAGAACATGACGGCTCGTATAAGCAGGAAGAGGGCGTGCTGTATAATGCGCGCGACATGGCGGTGCTGCGGGCCTCGCTGGCAA
Source organism: Thioclava sp. (assembly GCF_048263065.1). Lineage (NCBI taxonomy): Bacteria > Pseudomonadati > Pseudomonadota > Alphaproteobacteria > Rhodobacterales > Paracoccaceae > Thioclava > Thioclava sp. Next base: position 35,943 of record NZ_JBLXEM010000017.1, on the reverse strand, counting down.
GTGCGCAGGTGGTGCTGGCCTCGGCCACACCGTCGCTAGAAAGTTGGGCGAATGCGCAAGCAGGCAAGTATCACAGGCTTGATCTCGGGGCGCGCTTTGGCACCGCCGAGATGCCCGATATGGGCGCGATCGACATGCGCGAGGAGGCGTTGGAGGCGGGCAGCTGGATCGGTCCTACGCTGGTGTCCGAGGTCACGCAGCGCATAGCCGCGGGCCAGCAGTCGATGCTGTTTCTCAATCGTCGCGGCTATGCTCCGGTCACTATTTGCCGCGCCTGTGGGCATCAGATTGCCTGTGATCATTGCGATGCGCGCATGGTCGAGCACCGCTTTCTCAAGCGGCTCGTGTGCCATCAATGCGGCGAGACCAAACCGATCCCAACGAAATGCCCAAGCTGTGAGGTCGAGGGAAAGTTGGCCCCTGTCGGCCCCGGTGTGGAACGTCTGGCCGAAGAGGTCACGCGCCGCTTTCCCGACGCGCGTCTGTCGGTGCTGAGTTCTGATCTGTTCGGATCGGCACGCGCGCTGAAAGAGGCGATCGTCGACATTGCCAATGGCGGGGCCGATATCATCATCGGCACGCAGATCGTGGCCAAGGGGCATAACTTTCCGAAGCTGACGCTGGTCGGGGTGATCGACGCGGATCTGGGTCTGCAAGGGTCGGATCTGCGCGCGGCAGAAAAGACCTTTCAACTGATGCGGCAGGTGGCGGGGCGCGCTGGGCGTGCCGAAGAGAAGGGAATTGCGCTTTTGCAGACATTCCAGCCCGAGCATCCGGTGATCCGCGCCATTCTGGGCGGCGATGAAGAGGCGTTCTGGGCGCAAGAGGCCGCCGCGCGCCAAGCGCAGGGCGTGCCGCCTTATGGCCGAATGGCCGGGATCATTCTGTCGGGGCCGGATTTGCAGCCGCTATTCGATATTGGCAGTCAATTGGCGCGCAATGACGCGGCGTTGCGCCGCGTTGGCGCGCAGGTGTTCGGCCCCGCACCAGCGCCGATTGCACGGGTGCGCGGGCGTCACCGCGTTCGGATGTTGATCAAGGCCGAAAAGGGCGCGCCGTTGCAAGCAGCGCTTAAGGGCTGGCTCAAAGGGCTGCGCCTGCCCAACAATGCGCGCATCGCCGTTGATATCGACCCGCAGAGCTTTCTTTAGCAGGCCTGCGCGGGGGTAAGGCTGCGCTGATCGAGCAGGAAATCCGTGACCATCGCGCCGATCCACATGCAAAACAGCGCCAGCCAAGCCGTGCCCGCCAGCACCGAGGTGCCCGTCACGCCATTGCCGATGGCGCATCCACCCGCCAGCATCGCGCCAAAGCCCATCATCACCGCCCCGATCATCGAGCGGCGCATCACCGGCACGCTGTCGAACGCCTGCCAAGCGAATTGCCCTGCCACGAGCGAGGACAGGAACGCACCGATCACCACGCCGGGCACCAGACCCACGTCGAATTCAAGCACTGCGTTGCGATCAAGGAAGAACATCAGCGTATTGGCCGACGGCCCCGAGAAGGTGACCGAATTGACTGGCACCGGATCAAAGGCGACTTGGCTGAGGCTGAAGGTCAGCACCCAGCCCACCGCCACCGCAAAGCCGACGCCCGAAGCGAAGATCCATGTTTTCACGCCGATCTCGTTGCGTTTGGCCAGATAGATACCCGCGATGGCAAAGACGACCCCGGTTGCAAGGCCCGCCCAATCTGGCAGGTGCAACGCATTGAGAAGACTGACATTCGCGCCGTCCGGTGTAATCCAAAGGCTTGCCAGCTTGTCGCGGTATGGCGCAAGAATGCCCTTAAGGCTCATCTGTGCGGTCACCGCAAAAATCAGCCCCGCCACGACCGACCGCAAATTGCCCGTCGAGGCCAGCACCAAAAGCCGCCCCGAGCAGCCGCGCGAGAGCACCATGCCGACGCCAAAGATTAGCCCGCCGATAATCGCCCCAGACCAACTGCCCGGCACCGACATCATCCGGCTGTCAGCCTGTCGAAACAGGCCCAAGAGTTGCGCACTTTGCACCCAGACCAGCGCGGTAGAGAAGGTCAAAAACCAGACGGCGACCTTGCCCCCCAGCTTGCCGCGCGCAAATTCGATGGCCGCCGCGCGCAGACAGAAATTCGACCTTTGCGCCGCTACGCCGAAAATAAGGCCCGTGATCAGGCCAAAAAGAGCCGCAGTCGGACCCTCACCGATCCGTTCGATGATCTCGATGATATCCATGGCAAATCTCCCGTTCGCGAAAGCGTGATGCCAGATTCTGCACCAATGCACATTGATCTAAGTCAGAATACACGCTTTCCGGCCTTGCTCCTAAGGTTCCCTTCACGTCTAAGGTTTTCATGTTCAAACTGCGTGAAGTCCAACTTGATGAGGCCCATCACCTGCCGCGCTGGCGCAGGCCCGAGGCGCTGCTGTATGTGTTCGCCGCTGCGATGCCGATCTCGTTTGCGACATGGTCGGCGCTGCTGAACAACTTCGTCATCGACGTGGTCAAGTTTGACGGGGTCGATATCGGCTGGTTGCAATCATTTCGCGAGGTGCCGGGCTTTCTGGCGATTGGCGTGATCGTCGTGCTTTGGGTGATGCGTGAGCAGGTGCTGGCGATTCTTGCGCTGCTGCTGCTAGGCGCAGCGACCGCTGTGACGGCGATGTTTCCGAGCTTCGGCGGGCTCATCATGGTGACGCTGCTGTCCTCGATCGGGTTTCACTATTTTCAGGCGGTCAACCAATCGCTGCAATTGCAATGGATCGACCGCGCGCAGGCTCCGCAAACGTTGGGCCGGATCGTTGCGGTGGGATCGGGCGCGTCGCTGGTGGCCTATGCGCTGCTGGTGCTGACGTGGAAGGCCTTCGATCTGAGCTATGAGTTCGTCTATGCCAGCGCGGGAATTACGACGGTGGTAATGGTGGCGGCGGCGGCACTTCTTTATCCGCAGTTTCACACCCGCGAGCCGCAATCCAAGCGGTTCGTGCTGCGCCGGCGCTATTGGCTGTATTACGCAATCACCTTCATGGCTGGCGCGCGGCGTCAGATCTTCGTGGTCTTTGCCGCCTTTATGATGGTGCAACGCTTTGGGCTGCGGGTCGATGAAATCTCGGCGCTGTTTTTGATCAACTTCGCCGTCAATATGGTCGCCGCCCCCGCGATGGGCCGCTTTGTCGGCAAATTCGGCGAGCGGCGCGCTTTGATCGTGGAATACATCGGCCTAACGCTGCTATTCCTAAGCTATGGCGGGATTTACTGGTTCGGCTGGGGGCTATGGATTGCCTGCGCGCTGTATGTGGTGGACCATCTGCTGTTCTCGCTGGCTTTCGCGCAAAAAACCTATTTTCAGAAAATCTGCGATCCGGGCGATATCGCGCCCACGGCTGCGGTGTCGTTCACGATCAACCACATTGCCGCCGTGTTCCTGCCTGCGGGGCTTGGGTATCTCTGGATGATCTCGCCCGGTGCCGTGTTTGGGTTGGCGGCTGCGATGGCGCTTGTCTCGCTTGGGCTTGCATTTTTGGTGCCGCGTCATCCCTCCAAGGGGTATGAGACAGTGCTGAGCGGCCTCGCCCCGACCCCGGCCTGATCTGGAAATCTGTTCGCGCGCGCTTATCTAAGGGGCTGCGATAGGGAGACATATAATGCTGTTTGGAAAACCTGCCACGATCCCCACGAAATCCGAGGCCCTGCCCGGACGAGACACCGAAATGCCCATCACCCAGCCGCATTTTCTGACGGGTCTGGATCTGCGCAGCCCCGTCCCCGAGGGGATGGAGCAGGCGATGTTCGGTATGGGCTGTTTTTGGGGCGTCGAGCGGATTTTCTGGAATACCCAAGGTGTTTGGCTGACCATGGTTGGTTACGCGGGCGGGCCGACGCCAAACCCGACTTACCGCGAGGTCTGCACCGGCATGACTGGCCATAATGAGGTGGTTCGCGTGATCTTTGATCCCAAACTGGTCAGCTATGATGATCTGCTGCGGGTGTTTTGGGAAAATCACGACCCGACCCAAGGCATGCGCCAAGGCAATGATCGCGGCACGCAATATCGCTCGGGCATCTATGCCTATGGGCCTAAGCAGAAAACGGCTGCGGAAGTCTCCCGCGCCACCTATGCCAAGCGGTTGGCGGAGGCGGGCTATGGTGCGATCACCACCGAAATCACCGACGCGCCGCCGTTTTACTACGCCGAGGATGATCATCAGCAATATCTCGCTAAGACCCCCGCAGGTTATTGCGGGATTGGTGGCACGGGGGTGAGCTGCCCGATCGGGCTTTCGGCGTGATCGGGGTGCGGCTTGACGTGACCTGCGCCCCGGCCTAAGCCCGGCGCAACACCCGCAAAGGAGCCGCCATGACCACCTTTACCGCCTTTACCACGCTGGCTGATCGTGACTCTGCTGAGACGCTCGAAGAGCGGCTGGACGAGCTTGATCCGGCGCCTTACGGCACGGGCGTTTTCGAGATCGAGGATGGCAACGGGCGCTACGAGGTCTCGGGGTATTTTCTTGATCAACCCGATGATGTGGCGCTGGATCTGCTGGCAATCGCTTATGGCGCGCAACCTTTTGCGATCTCGGAGCTGCCCGAAACCGATTGGGTCGCCCATGTGCGCCGTGAACTCGCACCTGTGCAGGCGGGGCGGTTTTTCCTGTATGGCAGCCATGATGCCGACAAGGTGCCCGAAGGCGCGGTCGCGCTGCGTATTGATGCGGCGATGGCATTTGGCACGGGCCATCACGGGACCACTTCGGGCTGTTTGAGCGCGCTGGATGATCTGGCGCGCCAAGGGCGCAGTTTTCACAATGTGGCCGATATCGGCTGCGGAACGGCGGTCCTGGCAATGGCTGCGGCCAAGCTGTGGCCCGAGCCTGTCTTGGCGTCCGATATTGATCCGGTAGCGGTGGAAACCGCGCGCGCCAATGTTGCGCTGAACGATTTAGAGGGGCGCGTGATCTGCCTTGAGGCGGCAGGCTTCGGCGATCAGAAGCTGCAAGACGCCGCCCCCTATGACCTAATTTTCGCCAATATTCTTAAGGCGCCGTTGATCGCATTGGCCCCGGATATGGCGCGCTATTGCGCCGAATCGGGCGTTGTTATCCTTAGCGGATTGCTAAACGAACAGGCCAAGGACGTTATCGCCGCCTATCAACGCCAAGGCTTTGTTTCCATTGCACGTAATGAATTTGGCGAATGGACGACATTGGTGATGGGCCGTGCATAGTCGGCCATAATTTCGCTCAGGTTCAGCCATGTCTTGGTATAGATTGTCTTTGCGGGATTCCGTGCAGATTATCCGAGAGAACGGCAATGGCGAAGACTGACATGAATGATTTCGAAAAGCGCCTGAACCGGATCGACAAGATCCATGAGGCAGGCGGTGCCTTTGAGGCGACTGGTTCGCTCGGGCGCAGCTATTTCGATTCGATGCGCCCGAAGTCGCGCCGTGGTCTGCCGTTGCGTGGGCTTGCGCTGCTTGTGGCGGGGATACTGCTTGTCAAAGGTATGATGCTCGCCCAGATCGGCGCCGAGGAATACAGCAACCGCGTTGCCATCCTTGCAAATGGTAACATGGTCGAACAGATCGGGGCTTGGGTACTGCATGCTGACCCGGCGACACGCTATATCGCCAGCGTGTTAAGCCCCCTTATCCACTAGATTTTCCGTGCCATTATTGCCGAATGCAAAAAGGGCTGCCCCAACGGGACAGCCCTTTTTGCAATCCTAACGCGTGACTTAGCGCAGGCGGTTCAAGTCAAAACGGGTCAAGCCGATATCGTCAAGCGCACGGTCGGACAGCTTGGACAATGCTTTGCGGGTTTCGCGAAGATCGTTCCACTCCAGAAAGCTGCCGATCAGCGACATGATCAGGCCGGGGTGGCGCGAACGGTTCAGGCGGTTTGTCATTTCCATGGCGGACATTGGGAGGCTCCTCAGTTCACAGACTGCTCAAGTTTCAGGCATCAATCGTTACAGAGCGCACATAGGCTGGGCGAAATGTAAAAACAACATCACAGATCGCAGGTCCGTCATGCAGTTTTTGCAAGCCTAAAAAAGTTCCTCCTGAAATGCCGGGGCTAGGCGATGTTCTCTTTTCGTGCTAATCGGGGATTAATGATAACAAACAGGGGCAAATGCGATGCGGGTGATCGGAATCGATCCAGGGCTGCGCAATATGGGTTGGGGCGTGATCGAGATGGAAGGATCACGCCTGCGCCATTTGGGTAACGGTACATTGCATTCTGCCGGCACTGATTTGGCACCGCGCCTGTTGGACCTGCATCGCGGCCTTTGTAAGGTGATCGCCCAGTTCATGCCCGAAGCGGCTGCGGTCGAGCAAACCTTTGTCAACAAAGACGCCGTTGCCACGCTCAAACTGGGCCAAGCGCGCGGTATCGCATTGCTTGCCCCCGCTCAGGCCGGGCTAGAGGTGGGCGAATACGCGCCCAATGCCGTCAAGAAAACCGTGGTCGGCGTAGGCCATGCCGATAAGGTGCAGGTGCAGCATATGGTGCGCCACCAACTGCCCGGCGTGCAATTTGATAGCGCCGATGCGGCGGATGCGCTGGCAATTGCGATCTGTCACGCGTTCCATCTGCAATCGGCGGCACGAATGGGGGCGGCGCAACTGTCGCGCACGGCCCTCGGCCACACCCAAAAACGGAGGCGCGCATGATCGGTCGCATCGCAGGCATCATTGTGCATCGCGCAATGGATCATGTGCTGATCGACGTGCGCGGCGTGGGCTATATCGTCTATGTCAGCACGCGCACCGCGCAATCGCTGCCCCCCGTTGGGCAAGCCTGCGCGCTTTATACCGATCTACTGGTGCGCGAGGACTTGCTGCAACTGTTTGGCTTCCCGACCCTGCTGGAAAAAGAGTGGCACAGGCTGCTGACCTCAGTGCAGGGGATCGGCGCTAAAGCCTCGCTCGCGGTTCTCGGCACGCTGGGTGCCGAGGGCCTAGGCCGCGCGATCGCGCTGGGCGATTGGGCGGCGGTCAAAGCCGCCCCCGGCGTAGGCCCGAAACTGGCGCAGCGTGTGGTGTTGGAACTCAAGGAAAAGGCGCCTTCGGTGATGGCGATGGGGGCCGAGTTGACGGTCGACACCGCCACGCTTGAGGTTATCGAAGACGGCCCCGCTCCGCGCGCCAAAAAACCAGCCCCCCCCGCCGCGCCCAAAACCAACTTCACCGCCGAGGCAATCTCGGCCCTTACCAATCTGGGCTACTCGCCCTCTGACGCTGCCGGTGCCGTAGCGCAAGCCAGCGATGACCCGGATACCACCGACACCGCCAAGCTGATCCGCGCCGCCTTGCGCTTGCTGGCCCCGAAAGACTGATGCAGTCCAAATTCCCGAAATATCCCGGGGGAGTCTCTGCCAGAGACGGGGGCAGCGCCCCCGCTTGGCCTTGCCTTGATGCGAGCGTAACATGACCGAGATGACCGACTCCGATCCAACCCTGCGCCCCGAGCGCCTAGCCGATGATGCCGATCGTGCCCTGCGCCCGCAGGTGCTTGAGGAATTCGTCGGCCAAGCCGAGGCGCGTGCCAATCTGCGCGTCTTCATCGAAAGCGCCAAGCTGCGCGGTCAGGCGATGGATCACACGCTGTTTCACGGCCCCCCCGGTCTGGGCAAAACCACCTTGGCGCAAATCATGGCGCGCGAGTTGGGGGTGAATTTCAAGATGACATCGGGGCCGGTGCTGGCCAAGGCGGGCGATCTGGCCGCGATCCTGACCAATCTTGAGGCGCGCGATGTGCTGTTCATCGACGAGATTCACCGCCTAAACCCAGCCGTCGAAGAGGTGCTCTATCCTGCGCTTGAGGATTTCGAACTTGATCTGGTGATCGGTGAAGGCCCCGCCGCGCGCACCGTGCGCATCGAGTTGCAACCTTTCACACTGGTCGGCGCGACCACCCGTCTGGGGCTGCTAACCACGCCGCTGCGCGACCGCTTCGGGATTCCCACGCGCTTGGAATTTTACACCGAGGACGAGCTGGATCAAATCGTCACCCGTGGCGCGCGCCTGCTGAATATTCCCGCTGATCCCGAGGGGACCCGCGAGATTGCCAAACGCGCGCGAGGGACGCCGCGCATCGCTGGGCGCTTGCTACGCCGTGTTGTTGATTTCGCGCTGATCGAGGGCGACGGGCGACTCTCGCGCGCCATTGCGGATCGCGCGTTGACCCGGTTGGGGGTGGATAATCTAGGCCTTGATGGCGCGGATCGCCGCTACATGATGCTGATGGCCGAACATTACGGTGGCGGCCCGGTCGGGGTGGAAACGCTCTCGGCGGCACTGTCCGAGGCGCGCGATGCGATCGAAGAGGTGATTGAACCCTATTTGCTGCAACAGGGACTTATCCAACGCACGCCGCGCGGGCGGATGCTGGGCGCGCGGGCGTGGCGGCATCTTGGGCTAGAGGCGCCGCGCCCCGCACCGCCGAAACCCGATCTGTTTGGCGATGGCTGAGACGATCTGACCGCTTGATCGCGCCAGCGCGCAGGCCTATCTGCATGTCATGACCCAGCCGCTCGCCCGTTTCGATATTTCCGCCGATGACATCGACCGAGTCGTCGCGCATTTCTATGACCGCGTGCGCGGCCATGGAATGCTTGGCCCGATCTTTGCCGTGCATGTCACCGACTGGCCCGCGCATGAGGCCAAGGTAGCCGCGTTCTGGAAAGGCGCGATCCTGCGCGAACCCGGTTATGACGGCTCACCAATGATGGCCCATCGCAAGGCCAGCAATGTGCGTCCCGGGATGTTCTCGGGCTGGCTTGCCCTGTTTGATGAGGTGTTATGCGAGGAGCTGGACGCGGATCAAGCGGCGCGCTGGTCGGCACTGGCGCATAAAATCGGCGTCAGTCTGCGCCAAGGCGTGGTTGATCGTGAAACGCTGGCAGGCGGCGTGCCCAAGCTGCGCTAGACGGTCGAAATTCAACCCTCAAGTCACGTACAGCCTACTCCCCGTAAGGCACCCAGATCGTCTTGATTTGCGTAGCACGGTTCAGGAGTTCGCGGCCCTGCGCATCGCGCCAGTCGCGGTTTTCAAATGCCCAAATCGCTTTGAGATTGCCTGCGCTTTCGCCCTTTACCATCTCGCGGCCCTGCGCGTCGCCACAATACCACATCGCGGCCACGTCATCATGCTGCGCCAGTGTTTTCGCCAGATCATCACGCGGGCCGGTCACGATATTGACCACGCCGCCGGGCAGATCAGAGGTGTCAAACACCTGATACAGATCGGTGGCGAGCAGCGGCATGGATTGCGCAGGCACGGCCACCACGCGATTGCCCATCGCGATGGCGGGCAGCACGAGTGAGGCAAAACCCAGCAGCGGGCTGGCATCAGGGCAGGCGACGCCCATCACGCCCCAAGGTTCATGCATCGCCAGCGTGATTTTGGCCGATTGCGTGGATTTCACCGCTCCGTCGAACTTGTCCGCCCAAGCGGCGTAGTAGAAAGCGCGCGCAACGGTGGCTGCGACCTCGGACGCATCGTGTCCGGCCTCTTTCAGGCGCGCTTCGAATTCCCCTTGGCGCGCGGCCAGATTTTCGGCGATGTAATACAGCACCTGAGCGCGGTTATGGCCAGTTTGCTTGCCCCAAGCACCCGCCTTATGTGCGGCCTCCACGGCGTTTCGGATGTCTTTCCGACTGCCCAGCGGCGCAAGACCCAACTCGCGGCCCTTGGCCGTGATCGTGTAGGAGTGGCCGCTATCGGGACGCACCTGTTTGCCGCCGATATACAGCTTGGGGGTGCGGTCGATGCCGCTGGATGCAAGCGTCGCGGGGCTGGGCATTGCCTTGAAGTCTGGCGCGCTGGCCTCGGGTTTGGATTTGACCTCGGGTGCGCGCAGATAGGCCGCCATGCCCTCGCGCCCGCCTTCGCGTCCAAACCCGCTTTCGCGCATCCCGCCAAAACCAGCGGCGGCGTCGAACTGATTGGTGCAATTAACCCAGACCACGCCGGCCTTCACCTGCGCGGCGATATCCAGCGCAAGCGTAATGTTTTCCGACCAAATCGAAGCCGACAGCCCGTAGCGCGTATTATTGGCCAGTTGCACCGCCTCGGCAGGCGTGCGGAAGGTAGTTACCGTGGCCACGGGGCCAAAGATTTCCTCGGCGCTCGCAGGGTTGGCAGGCTCAGCCCCGACCAGCAGGCCGGGCGCGAAATAGCAGCCTTTGGCGGGCAGTTGCATTTCTGGTTGGATCAGAGTGGCACCAGCAGCTTCACCTGCCGAAACCAGATCGCGGATGCGGGTCAATTGCGTAGGGTGCACGATCGCGCCGAGATCGGTGCACTTGTCCAGCGGATCGCCGACGCGCAGCTTGCCCAACCGCGCGCGCAGACGGTCCGTAAAATCGCGCGCGATGGCCTCAGACACAAGAATGCGCGAGCCCGCACAGCACACCTCACCCTGATTGAACCAGATCGCATCGACGACACCCTCAACCGCCGCATCAAGATCGGCATCGGGAAACACGATGAAGGGCGATTTGCCCCCCAGTTCCAGCGTCAGCGCCTTAGGCGTGCCTGCCGTTGCGCGCCGGATTGTGCGCCCGACATCGGTCGATCCCGTGAAAGCGATCTTATCGACGTCCGAGGCCACCAGCGCCGCGCCAGTCGCGCCATCGCCGGTCACGATATTGACGACGCCTTTGGGCAATCCGACCTCGGCGCAGATCTCGGCAAAGGCCAGCGCAGTCAGCGGGGTATATTCAGCGGGCTTGAGCACCATGGTATTGCCCGCCGCCAAAGCGGGAGCAATTTTCCACGCCAGCATCAGCAGCGGGAAGTTCCACGGGATGATCTGGCCGCAAACGCCATGCGGGGTGTGGTCGGGGAATTCATCGGTCAGCAGTTCGGCCCAGCCCGCGTGGTGATAGAAATGGCGGATCGCGAGGGGCACGTCGATGTCACGCGTCTCGCGGATCGGCTTGCCGTTATCAAGCACCTCCAAGACTGCCAGAAAGCGCGCGCGTTTTTGCAGGTGGCGGGCGATCGCATACAGGTATTTCGCGCGCTCATGGCCTGCCAGCCCGGCCCATTTCGGTGCGGCTTTGCGCGCCGCTTTCACGGCCAGCGCAACATCCTGCGCCGAGCCTTGGCTGACTTGCGCCAACGCCTCGCCGGTGGCGGGGTTGTCGGTGGCGAAGGTGTCGGCAGGAGCGGTAAAGCTGCCGTCAATGAAATGGCCAAAGGGCGCGCGTGCGGTCAGCCATGCGGTGACCTCACCCGCCGCTTCGGGGGCCGGGCCATAGTCCATGCTGTCAAGGATATCGTTCACTGTCGGCATCTTTCCCTCAGGCCAAGGCGTGGCGGCTGGAGGACGCATAGCGCCCGGTCACATGGTGTTCGAGTTGGCGTTCGATATCGCCCAAAAGCGACGAGGCGCCGATGCGGAACAGATCAGAGCGCAGCCAGTCACGGCCCAGTTCTTCTTTCATCAGCACCTGCCAAGCGATTGCGTCTTTCGCGGTTTTCAGCCCGCCTGCCGGTTTGAACCCGATTTTATACCCGGTGCGCGCGCCATAATCGCGCAACGCCCGCACCATTGTCAGACTGACGGGCAGCGTGGCATTCACGCTTTCTTTCCCGGTCGAGGTCTTGATGAAATCGGCTCCCGCCTGCATCGCGACCATCGAGGCCTTGTAGACGTTGCGCAGGCTGCCCAATTCACCCGTGGCCAAGATCGCCTTGATATGGGCGTCGCCACAGACTTCGCGCATCGCCGCGATTTCGTCATATAGGGCGGCCCAGTCGCCTTGCAGCACATGCGCGCGGCTGATCACGATGTCGATTTCGGCGGCGCCTTGTTCGACCGCATACAGGATCTCGGCGAGCCGCAAATTGAGCGGCATCAGCCCGGCGGGAAAACCGGTCGCGACCGAGGCCACCGGAATGCCCGAACCCTCGAGCGCGCGCACTGCCGCGCCTACCATCGTGGGGTAAACGCACACCGCGCCGGTTTGCACGGCGTCCAGCCCCAGCCCCTCAAGGATATGATCGGCCAATGGGTGGCGCGCCTTGGCGCAAAGCCGTGCTACGCGCGCCTCGGTGTCATCGCCCGCCAATGTCGTCAGGTCGATGCATTGGATCGCATTCACCAGCCACGCGGCCTGCCACTCCTGTTTCACCGAACGGCGCGTGGCTAGGGTTGCTGCGCGCGCGGATGCGGCAGGGGTGTTTACCGCGATCTTGTCAAACCACGCCAGATCAAGCAGCGTGCCGGGATTGCGCGGATATAGATGAGGCGTGTCGATGGGGGGCATGGGGCTGTCCACATAAAACTCTGCGACAAACGCTAGCGAAGCCGCGTAATGGTTTCAACCGTTTGGTCAAAGCGGGAAATCGGATCCGCAAAAAGAGTTAACGGACAATACGATCTATCCCATTGCAAAAAAACATATTTCGAAGAGAGTCGGCGTGGATGACGCCAATCCGGCTGGGGTGATGACGTATAGTAACGATGATGTGCTGGTGGCCTATGCCATCAAGCAGTTAACGAGCTCGGGGGACGAGTGGCGTGCGTTGGTGCGCGATCTTGTGACGCGCTGGCCTGAGGTCGCGGTTTTCGAGCTGCCCTACACGCTGGTTGCGGCGGCTGTGGCGATTGAGGAAAACTTTACGGGCAAGGGTGCAGCCGCCGAAGCCGCAGAGCGTGGCTATAAGCTGGCGCCCTGCTGAGCATGGACATCTACGCGATGGAATTGGCCGGAATGGCGCGTAATCAGGCGCGCGATTTTGAAGCCTATTGTCAGATTGACCCGCTTTTCGCACGGCTCTGAGCACATGAAAAAGCCCCGCCTGTTGGGGCGGGGCGATTTTCTGCGCTGCGTGCCGGATCAGGCGTTGGCGGCGCGAATTTGATCAGCGGCTTCTTTGTTGTAGGTCACGCCTTTGGTCTCGAACAGCTGGTCCAACTCGCCCGACAGCATCATCTCGGTGATGATATCGCAACCGCCCACGAACTCGCCCTTGACGTAAAGCTGCGGGATTGTCGGCCAGTCGGAATAATCCTTGATGCCTTGGCGAATGTCGGCATCGGCCAGCACATTCACGTCGGCATAGTCGATGCCCATGAAGTTCAGCACCCCGGCCACGCGTGAGGAAAACCCGCATTGCGGCATGTCCTTGGTGCCCTTCATGAAGAGAACGACCTCATTCTCGGTCACTGTTTTCTTGATCTGATCTTGCGCGCTCATCGCTGTGATCCTTTGCATTGTCTTCGCGCAACCCGCGAAGCCCGTGTGATAAAAGCCGGGGAAATCCCCGAAACAAAATCCAAAGCGCCGAAAGCGCCTCACCCATCTTTAATCGGGCGCCTTCGTCGTCAGCGCCAGCGCATGTAGCGCCCCATCGGGCCCGTCCATCGCCCCTTTAAGCGCGGCATAAACGGCGCGTTGCTGTTGCACCCGGTTCATGCCGCGAAATTTCTCGTCGATGACCTCGGCTGCCCAGTGGTTCCCGTCACCGGCCAGATCGGTGATCGTGATCTTGGCATCAGGGAAGTCCACCCGGATCAGGGCTTCGATGTCATGCGCTTGCATCGCCATAAATAGGGCTCCTCGTCCTTTGAGGCAAATCTAAGCGTGTGAACAGGCCGCCGCAAGGGGGCGCTACCGCGCGAACGCATCTTGGGGTCAGAGTGCGAAAGGCGCCTCAGCGCTCAATCGCGGCTTTGAACGCGCTGCGATAGAGGGTCGACAGCTCGGCCAGCGGCGCGGTTTCGGCCCCGAAAGTGATGCTTTCTCCGCCAAAGCGCCCGACGGTCGTCAAAGGTACCTCGGCGCGGCGTGCCGCGGCCATCAGCGCCTCGGCCTGATCGAAGGAACAGGCGACCAAGTAGCGCGCCTGATCTTCGCCGAACAGGGTGGCGATGTCGTCACTCTCGACGCTTACGCCCAAGCCCGCCGCTTCGGCCATTTCAAATACTGCGAGCGCCAAACCGCCATCTGACAGATCGCTTGCGGATCTGACCAAGGTACGGTTTTCGCGCAGGAATTCGCCGTGGCGTCGCTCGGCGTCAAGATCGATGGGCGGTGCATCGCCGCTTTCCATACCGAACGCCTCGAAGGCAAGCGCGGATTGACCCAAGTGGCCCTTGGTGTCACCAATCACCATCGCCACGTCACCCGCCATCGGTAGACCCGCGATCAGATCGTCAAGGCTATCAAGCAGCCCCACCGCGCCAATCGTCGGCGTGGGCAGAATCCCGGTGCCGTCGGTTTCGTTATACAGCGAGACATTGCCCGACACGATCGGCACATCCAGCGCGCGCACAGCCGCGTCGATACCTTTGATTGCGCCGACGAACTGGCCCATGATCTCGGGTTTTTCGGGGTTGCCGAAATTGAGGTTATCGGTGGTGGCCAGCGGTTTTGCGCCCACGGCACACAGGTTGCGATAGGCTTCCGCCACGGCTTGCTTGCCACCCTCAAACGGGTTGGCTTTGACGTAGCGCGGGGTCACATCGGCAGTGAAAGCCAGCGCCTTGGGCGTGCCATGCACCCGCACCACGCCCGCGCCCATGCCGGGGCGGCGCACGGTGTCGCCCATGACCTGCGTGTCATATTGCTCAAACACCCAATTCTTCGCTGCGTAATTGGGCGAACCGATCAGCGCTTCAAGCGCGGCAATCGGGCCAATCGCGGGCAGCTCAATCTTGGGGTCGGCTGCGGGCGTTTCCACCCAAGGGCGGTCATACTCCGGCGCGCTGGACGCCAGCTTGGACAGCGGCAGGTCGGCCTTCACTTCGTTATGGTGCAGGATGAGAAAGCGATCCTCGGCCATGGTTTCGCCGACAATGGAAAAATCGAGATCCCATTTTTCGAAGATCGCGCGGGCTTCGGCCTCTTTCTCGGGCTTGAGCACCATCAGCATGCGTTCTTGGGACTCGCTGAGCATCATCTCGTAGGCGGTCATGTTGGCTTCGCGCTGGGGTACCTGATCCAGATGCAACTTGATGCCAAGCCCGCCCTTGTCGCCCATTTCAACAGCCGAACAGGTCAGTCCCGCCGCGCCCATATCCTGAATCGAGATCACCGAATCCGAGGCCATCAGCTCAAGACAAGCCTCAAGCAGGCATTTCTCGGTGAAGGGGTCGCCAACTTGCACGGTGGGGCGCTTTTCCTCGATCGTGTCGTCGAACTCGGCGCTTGCCATTGTTGCGCCGCCGACGCCATCACGCCCGGTTTTCGCGCCTAGATACACCACCGGCATGCCGATGCCCGAGGCGGCAGAGTAGAAGATCTTGTCGCTGTCGATCAGGCCTGCGGCAAAGGCATTGACCAGACAGTTGCCGTTATAGGAGGGGTGAAAGCGCACCTCGCCCCCGACATTGGGTACGCCAAAGCAGTTACCATAGCTGCCCACGCCCTCAACCACGCCTTTGACAACATGGGCGGTTTTGGGGTGATCGGGCATGCCAAACGACAGGCTGTCCATCGCGGCAATCGGGCGCGCGCCCATCGTGAACACATCGCGTAGAATGCCACCAACGCCGGTGGCCGCGCCTTGGTGGGGTTCGATATACGAGGGATGGTTGTGGCTTTCCATTTTGAAAACCACGGCCTGATTGTCACCAATATCGACGATGCCGGCGTTTTCGCCGGGGCCGCAGATCACTTGCGGACCTTCGGTATGTAGCGTGCGCAGCCACTTCTTGGACGACTTATACGAGCAATGCTCATTCCACATCGCCGAAAAGATGCCGAGTTCGGTGAAATTCGGCGCGCGCCCGATGATTTCGAGAATGCTGTCGTATTCGTCGGACTTCAGACCATGGGCCTCGATGAGTTGCTGCGTGATCTGCGGCTCGTCCATCTGCATTCTCCGGGGCTATGCGCTTTGGCGATTTCATAGGGCAATCGGGCCAAGGGGGGAAGGGGTCGGCGGGCCCAAACGCCCCGAGGGGCGCACAAAAAACCGCAGAGACCGAAGGCTCTGAGTCTTGGGCGGCTCAATGTCAGCCGTTTCGCTGCGTATGGCGACGTGCTTTTCCGGCTTGGTCAAAAGCGGCGAGAGGGTGTAATTTAGGGACACCTTGTTATTGCCGTGTGAGTGGCTGGATTTCAGCGCCGCAACCCGCGAAAATGCGCCGCGCAAAAAAAAAAGGCCGAGACAAAGCTCGGCCGAAGTCCAACAGGGAGGTAGAAGGTGATGCGCGCCTAGACACGTTTCGCCCTCTAAGCCTCATTTATGGGCAGAGTGTGAACGCATCAAGGGAAAATCGGTCGCGCGCCGGACATGCCTGCTATGCGTTGCGGTTATGCCTCGGCTCAACCCTCGGTTGTTTCACTACTTTTTTGGCGTCGGTATGCGAGAATTTCTTCTTGGATGAAATCACGAAACACCGTGACGCGGCGCGATGAGCGGAGTTCTTCGGGGTAAGCCAGAAAGACGGGCACCTCGACCGACTCAAGCTCGGGCAGCACCAACTGAAGGTTGGGGAAGTCGGCGGTCAGATAATCGGGCAGGACGCCGATCCCGATATGATTGAGCACCCCTTGGAGCACCCCGAAGTAGTTGTTCACCATCAGGGTTGAGGCCTGATCATAGGCCAGCACCTGCTGCCCCAGCTGCGCGCCCGCTTGCACCTGAGGCGTCGAGGGCGTCTGGCAGATCATCCGATGATGCGCAAGATCTTCGATCTTTTGCGGCATGCCGGCCTTTTCCAGATATTGAGGCGTCGCATAAAGCCGCATCCGGATATTGAGCAGCCGCTTGCGAATCAGATCCGCCTGCGCGGGCTCCTTCATGCGGATTGCGACATCGGCCTCGCGCATCGGCAGATCCAGCACGCGCTCTTCCAGCATCAGGTTGATCTTGAGGTCGGGATATTTATCGTAAAGCTTGATCAGCCGCGGGGCCAGCCACAGCGTGCCAAAGCCGGTTGGCGTGGTCACGCGCAACTCGCCCAGCACTTCTTCCTCGGAATCGCGGATGCGCGCCGAGGCGCTATCCAGCTTTTTCGCCATCGATGAGGTGGCCTCGAAAAGCAATTCCCCCTGCTCGGTGAGAATCAGTCCCCGCGCATGGCGGTGAAATAGAGTCGTTCCAAGCACGTCTTCCAACGCGCGGATCTGTCTGCTCACGGCAGATTGAGAAAGATGCAGAGCGTCGCCCGCATGGGTCAAAGACCCCGCATCGGCCACCGCGTGAAATATTCTAAGCTTGTCCCAATCCATTCCGGTCACTTTCGGTTCGGCTTTGCACTTGGCTGCGCAAGTTCCTTTACCTTACACTTGCTGATTTACGAAACCGCTTTGTAACATATTTTCCCTTTCTAGGTCAGAATTTATGACCTACCATAAGGCAAATGCCCACATAGCAAGGGGAGGTGCTCAATGGGAAGGCAAGAAATAACTCTTTCGGATCGGTTTGACCTTACGAAATCGCCGGTATTGCTGAATGGTACGCAGGCGCTGGTGCGTCTTGTACTGGCCCAAGCGGCGCGTGACGCGGCGGCGGGGCTGCACACAGCAGGTTATGTCACCGGCTATCGCGGCAGCCCGCTGGGCGCGGTTGATTTGCAGATGGCGCGCGCAAAAACGGTGCTGGAGGCGGCGAATGTACGCTTTGAGCCGGGGCTGAACGAAGATCTCGCCGCGACCGCCCTTTGGGGCAGTCAGCAGGCTGAATTGCGCGGTGACGGCAAATATGACGGCGTGTTTGGCCTTTGGTATGGCAAAGGGCCGGGCGTGGATCGCTCGGGTGATGTGATGCGCCACGCTAATATGGCGGGCAGTTCGCCCCATGGTGGCGTCATCATGGCGATGGGCGATGATCACACAGGCGAATCCTCGACCGTCTTGCATCAATCGGACTGGGCGATGGTGGATGCCTATATGCCCGTACTGTCCCCCGCAGGGGTGCAAGAGATACTTGATCTGGGCCATTACGGTTATGCGCTTAGCCGCTTTGCGGGCGTTTGGGTCGGGCTCAAGACGATGAAAGATACGGTTGAGGCAACGGCTGTGGTCGATGGCGATCCTCAGCGGATGCAATTCGTCACCCCCGATTTCAAGATGCCCGAAGGTGGCTTGAACATCCGCCTTAACGACACGCCGGTAGCACAAGAAGCCCGGATGATTGACTTCAAGCGTTTTGCCGCCGAGGCGTTTGCACGCGCCAACCGCATCGATAAGCGCGTTTGGGGCAAGGAGGGGGCCAAGATTGGTCTGGTCGCTGCGGGCAAGAACTGGCTGGATCTGAGCCATGCGCTGTCGCTGCTGGGTATCGACGCCGCCGAGGCCGAGCGCCTTGGCATCACCACCTATAAGGTCGCGCAGACCTTCCCGCTGGATATGGACAGCTTCCACGAATGGGCCGAGGGGCTCGATCTGGTGATCGTGGTAGAGGAAAAGCGCAAGCTGATCGAAGTGCAGGTCAAAGAGACGCTGTTTGATGACCGCCGTGGACGGCGCGTTTATGGTTGGCACAAGGGTGACAACTGGGAAAATGGCCGCCGGGTGGAGTTATTCCCGACGCGCTACGCGCTGGACCCGGTGATGATTGCGCAAAAGCTGGGCGAAATCTTTATCGAAGAAGGGCGCGATACCGATGCCATCAAGGCCGGTATCGCGAAAATCGAGGCCGCTCAGCGCGCCGATAACGCGCCCGAAATTGCTGCGCGAACGCCGTGGTATTGCTCGGGCTGTCCGCATAATACCTCAACCAAGCTGCCCGAAGGCACGCGTGGCTATGCCGGGATCGGCTGTCACTACATGGTGCAATGGATGGGCCGCGATACCGAGGGCTTCACCCATATGGGCGGCGAGGGCGTGAACTGGGTCGGCGAGGCCCCGTTCTCGAACCGCGAGCACATGTTCCAGAACCTCGGCGATGGCACCTATAATCACTCTGGCGTTCAGGCGATCCGCGCGGCTTTGGCGGCGGGCACCAACATCACCTACAAAATTCTGTTCAACGATGCGGTCGCGATGACCGGTGGTCAGGAAAACGAGGGCGATCTAAGCGCGCAGCGGATCGCCGCCGAAATCACTGCGATGGGCGTGAAGCCGGTTGTGGTGGTCTATGACGAGAAGGAAGAGGTCGATCTCAGCGCTTTCCCCTCAACGGTCGAAAAATTCGAGCGCGCCGAGCTGATGGCAGTGCAAAAGCGGCTGGCTAAGGAAAAGGGTGTCTCGGCGCTGATCTATGTGCAGACTTGCGCAGCCGAAAAACGCCGCCGCCGCAAGCGTGGCAAATTCCCCGATCCCGACAAGCGCGTGTTCATCAACACTGATGTCTGCGAGGGCTGTGGCGATTGCGGCGTGCAATCCAACTGCGTCTCGATCGTGCCTGTGGAGACCGAACTCGGCACGAAACGCGCGATTGATCAATCGTCGTGCAACAAGGATTTCCGCTGTCTCGACGGGTTCTGCCCCAGCTTCGTCACGCTCAAGGGCGCGAAAATCAAAAAGGCGCAGGCCAAGGATCTGGACCTGCCCGATCTACCGATGCCCACGCTGCCCGCGATCAATGGCACGCATAACGTGGTAATCACCGGTGTCGGGGGCACGGGCGTCGTGACCATCGGCGCGGTGCTCGCGATGGCGGCGCATCTGGATGACAAGGGCGCGGGCATGATGGAGATGGCGGGCCTCGCGCAAAAAGGCGGCGCGGTGCATATCCATCTGCGCATCGCCGAAAAACCCGAAGATATCAGCGCGATTCGCGTCGCCGTGGGCGAGGCGGATTGCGTGATTGGTGGCGATCTGGTGGTCTCGGCGGGTTCCAAAACGCTGGGTCTGATGACGACGGGGCGCACCGGGGCGGTGGTGAACAGCCATGAGATCGTGACGGGCGAATTTACCCGCAACCGCGATTTCCACCTGCCGGGCGATCAGTTGCGTCTTAGCCTTGAGGCGCGGCTCAAAGATCGTGTGGCCTTTGTCGATACGTCTGAACTGGCACGCCACATGCTGGGGGATTCGATTTACTCCAACATGGTCGTGTTGGGCGCGGCGTGGCAGCAGGGCTATGTGCCGCTACGCCTTGCATCAATCACCCGCGCGATTGATCTCAACGGGGCAAAGCCCGAGGAAAACAAGCGCGCCTTCGATCTGGGCCGCTGGGCGATGGTGCATCCTGAACAGGCCGCGCGGGCAATGACGTCCGAGGTGGTCAAAGCCCCGGTCGATCCCGTCGATTTCCGCGCCGATTATCTGGTGGCGTATCAGAACAAACGGCTTGCGAAACGCTTCCGCAAGCTGGTGGATAGCGCGCCCGGCGATCTGCAGGTGTCGGTCGCCAAGGGCTATCATAAACTGCTGGCCTATAAGGACGAATATGAGGTCGCGCGGCTGCATCTTGCGACCGCGGAAAAAGCGCGCGCTGAATTCGACGGCGATTTCGAGATGCACTTCCATCTCGCGCCGCCGATCATGTCGAAAGAAGGTGCGAATGGGCGACCGATCAAGCGCGAATTCGGCCCGTGGATGGCGCGCGGCTTCAAGGTTCTGGCCAAGCTCAAAGGGCTGCGCGGCACGCCGCTTGACCCGTTTGGCCGCGCCGCCGAGCGCAAAATGGAACGTGCCCTGATCGCGCAATATGAGGCCGACATGGCCGAAATCTTGCCCAAAGTGACGTCGGACACGCTGGAAATCGCGCGTGAACTGGCCGAACTGCCCCTTAGCATCCGTGGCTACGGCCCGGTCAAGGCGCAAGGCGAGGTCATGGCATCCAAACGTCGCGAGGCGCTGCTGGCGGCGTTCCGTGCGGGCGGTCATCCGCAACCGATGGCTGCGGAGTAAGCATAAAGACGTTTCTTTCGCGAAGACTTGGGCTTAAATGATGCCCACCCGGCGCAATTCCCGCGCCGGGATTTCGCGCGGGAGAGTGCCATGGCCGTTGGGGTGTTTGATTCAGGTCTGGGCGGGCTGACGGTTTATGATGCCTGCGCCAAGCGCCTGCCCGATGTTCCATTTTGCTATTTTGGCGATAATGCCCATGCGCCTTACGGGGTGCGCGATAGCGATGACATCTTCAATCTGACCTGCGCAGGGGTTGAGCGGCTCTGGGATGAGGGTTGCGATCTGGTCATTTTGGCGTGCAACACGGCCTCGGCTGCGGCGCTGCGCCGGATGCAGGAAAGCTGGATCCCCGAGGGCAAGCGCGTGCTGGGCGTCTTCGTGCCGATGATCGAGGCGCTGACCGAGCGCAAATGGGGCGACAATTCCGCGCCGCGCGAAGTGGCGGTGAAACACGTGGCGCTGTTTGCGACGCCTGCGACGGTGGCCAGTCGGGCGTTTCAGCGCGAACTGGCGTTCCGTGCGATTGGCGTGGATGTCGAGGCGCAACCCTGTGGTGGCTTGGTCGATGCCATTGAGGTCGGCGATGAAATTCTGGCCGAAGCGCTGGTGAAATCGCATGTCGAGGCACTTAAGCGGCGCATGCCCAATCCCGAGGCCGCAATCCTTGGCTGCACCCATTATCCGTTGATGCAAGACGTGTTCCAGCAGGCGCTGGGCGAGGATGTGTCCGTCTATAGCCAAGCCAATCTGGTGGCCGAAAGCCTTGCCGATTACCTGACGCGCCATCCTGAATTTACGGGCGCGGGGAAAGAGTCGAAGTTTCTCACCACAGGTGATCCAGCGTCAGTGTCAAACCATGCGACGCAATTTCTGCGCCATCCGATCCGCTTTGTTGCCGCATAGGGCGCTTAATTCGGCCTTAATCGGACGTTAACTCTTTCGTGAACGAAATCCGAATCGAGGCCTAAGATGGCGACTCTGCGTATTCTTGTCAGTCTGCTAACCCTTGCGGCCAGCCCGGTATCGGCTTTGACTGTGTCAGAACTGGATGCTGGAGAGTATTCCTCAATCTGGACCAGCCCGACGCTGATTGCGAGTGGTACTTCGGCGATCACTGGCACCGGGACCGCAGGTGACACCGATATCTTCGCAGTGAGCGGTCTGGCCAGCGGTGCGCAGGTTCTGACGCTGTTTCTGTCGGGAGCGGATGCGTTCACCGGCAGCTATCTGAACGGGGGCGGGTCAATTCGTTACAGCTCTACGCCCTTTTCCTATGATTGGGATGGTCTGGATCCCGGCGACTTCGGCATCTCATACGATCCGTTTCAGCCGGTCAGCGCATCAAATAACCTGACCGCCAGTCAAAGCATCACGCTCGACAGCAGCTTTGGCGGCACGCTGTATTTGGCGATGATCTTTACCTACGGCAACGCGCCGCTCAGCTATGGTCTCGACCTCTCATCGGCGCTTTTGCCGGGTGATCCGCTTGTTGAGACCCCCTCGGCAGTGCCGCTTCCCGCGACAGCGCCGCTTTTGCTGACTGGGCTGGCAGGGCTTTTGCTGATGCGTCGGCGACAGGGCCGCGTGGGATAAATCTTGACGCAGCAGGGTGGAGCGCCGAAATAGGGCGCGCAGTGGCGTTGACCGCCCGTCCATGATGCGAAGGTTTATCCATGTCCAAAAAAATCGCCATTCTGGGGGCTTCGGGCTACACCGGTGCCGAGCTTGTTCGCCTGATCGCCACCCATCCGGGGATGGATATCGTGGCCCTGTCGGGCGAGCGAAAAGCGGGCATGAGCATGGGCGATGTGTTTCCTCATCTGCGCCATCTGGACCTTCCCGACTTGGTCAAAATTGAGGAAATTGACTTTTCCGGCGTGGATTTGGCATTTTGTGCGTTGCCGCATGCAACCTCGCAGGCAGTGATCAAAGACTTGCCGCGTGATCTGAAAGTCGTCGATCTGAGCGCCGATTTCCGGCTGCGCGATCCTGCCGCCTATGAAAAATGGTATGGCAAACCCCATGCGGCGCTCGAGATGCAGAAAGAGGCGGTCTACGGGCTGACCGAATTCTATCGTGAGGCGATTCGCGACGCGCGGCTGGTGGCAGGCACGGGCTGTAATGCCGCCGCCGGGCAATACGCGATCCGTCCGCTGATTGAGGCGGCCGTAATCGACCTTGATGAGATCATACTCGATCTAAAAAACGGGGTGTCTGGCGCGGGTCGCGCGCTTAAGGAAAACCTGCTTCATGCCGAGCTGTCGGGTGGAACGTATCCCTATTCTGCAGGCGGAACACATCGTCATATCGGAGAGTTCGATCAGGAATTCAGTGCTTTGGCCGGTCGTCCCGTGATGGTCCAATTCACCCCACATCTTGCACCGTTCAATCGCGGCATTCTGGCGACCGCCTATGTTCGCGGCGATGTCGATGCAATTTATCAAGCATTGCAGGATCGCTATGCTTCTGAGCGCTTCCTAGAGGTGCTACCTTTCGGCGCACTCCCCTCGACACGGTCAGTTACGGGGTCCAATTTTGTTCATATTGGTGTATCAGGGGATCGTATCCCCGGCCGCGCTACGGTCGTGGTCGCGTTGGACAATCTGTGCAAAGGGTCTTCGGGCCAAGCGATGCAGAATGCCAATCTGATGCTGGGGATGGATGAGGCCGAGGGGCTTATGCTGGCGCCGGTTTTCCCGTAAGATCGGGTGCGAGGAGGAGAGAAGATGAAGAGCCTTAAGAAGAAACGCCGTATTCAGGTGCTGGCCGTGGCCGCCGTCGCCTTGGTCTTGGCGACCGGGATGATCGGCTATTCGATGCGCGATGGCATCAATTTCTTCCGCGCCCCCTCGCAACTTGCCACCGAACCGCCCAAGCCTGGCGAAGTTTTTCGCTTGGGTGGACTGGTTGAGACCGGCACCCTGAAACGTGGTCAGGGAGAGGTTATCACCTTCTCCGTTACCGATGGCGGCGCAACCGTTCCAGTGAAATTCGCGGGCGTTCTGCCGGACCTGTTCAAAGAGGGACAGGGCATGATCGGCACCGGCCAGATGGAAGACGGAACATTTGTCGCGTCTGAAATCTTGGCCAAGCATGATGAGAATTACATGCCCAAGGAAGTTATCGACGCGCTCAAAGAGCAAGGCGTCTATGAGGCGCCGACCTCGTAATCTTTTGCTGATTACTTCCCTAGCGCGCGCTGCTTTTCGTGGCCTTTAACCCATAATTGCAAGCCTGTCGCCGTTGTTAAAACGGGGATAGGCCATGAAATCTGTCACGCAGATAGCGCAAGAAATCGTTGCGCGTGAAGGCGGTTACGTCGATGATCCCGATGATCCGGGTGGGGCTACAAAATACGGGGTGACGCTGGGCACGTTGCAGCGGCTTGACCTCGATCAGACCGGCGATGGTCGCGTCGATGAGATGGATGTGCGCGCGTTAAACCGCGAACAGGCCGTCGAAATTTTCATCAAGCATTATTTTGAAGAGCCGCTCATCAAGAAGCTGCCGGGCGCGATCCAGCCTTCTGTTTTCGATATGTATGTCAACGCAGGCGGCAATGCGATTGTGATCTTGCAGCGACTGTTGACCGATATGGGCCAGCGCGTCGTAATTGATGGCGTGATCGGTCCGCAAACCATCGCGGCGGCGGAATTGGCGCAAGCCGCGGCACCGGGCTATTTCGTCGATGCTTATGGAATCGCGCGACGCAACTACTACTACCGCGTCGCCGATGCACGCCCGGCCAGCCGCAAATACGCCAACACACGCGCCGGCACCAAGGGCGGCTGGATTTTGCGCGCCGAGGAGTTCATCTCGCCCCGTTACCGGTTAAGCGAGGGCGAGCATCGCAAGCGGGTCTCGAAATGGGTGTGATCGACAAGCTGATTGGCGGGGCAGGGGCGGCCAAGGCGGTGGGGGATGCGGCGACCTCAATGGCCGAAGTATTCGTGCCCAACGCGACCAAGAAACTTGAAGCCGCGCAGGCTGCCTATGTTGCAGCGCTACAAGAGCATGGGGCAGAGTTTGAATATGTCCGCCCGGGTGTGTTTGATAGAATCGTAAACGGTATCAATCGCTTGCCGCGTCCAGTCCTGGCCTTTGGGATTGTGGGGCTATTCGTTTATGCGATGATTGATCCCGTGGGGTTCGCGCAGCGCATGGTCGGGCTGAATTATATCCCCGAACCGCTTTGGTGGTTGCTGGGGGCTGTAGTGAGTTTCTATTTCGGCGCGCGCGAGGCGTATTATTTTCGCATGAAGAAAACGGTTACACCGCCCGCCGCACTAAGCGCCCCTGAGGAGCCCGAGC
Organism: Thioclava sp.; assembly: GCF_048263065.1. NCBI lineage: Bacteria > Pseudomonadati > Pseudomonadota > Alphaproteobacteria > Rhodobacterales > Paracoccaceae > Thioclava > Thioclava sp. The sequence continues at coordinate 10,878 of NZ_JBLXEM010000017.1, read as the reverse complement.
ACAATGCCGCGCTTTCTGCGTGGCGCGAAGGTGGGGCAAAATAGACCTGTCCACAGCTGACATGAATAAGCCGCGCCAGTGTGATACACGGCGCGGCTTTATACGTTAGGCTCGGTCTGCTTCAGCCCTGACGGGCTTTGAAGCGACGCTGCGTCTTGTTGATCACATAGACGCGGCCCTTGCGGCGCACGACCTGACAATCGCGATGACGCTGCTTGAGCGAGCGGAGCGAGTTACGGACCTTCATTGGCCTTCTCCTATTCGCGGCGCGCGTGCGCCTTGAAAAACGAATGCCCCCGAACACCGGGGGCGGTGAATCATGGTGGGCGGTACTGGGATCGAACCAGTGGCCACTACGATGTCAACGTAGTGCTCTACCGCTGAGCTAACCGCCCACAGCCGCCTGACCCCGTTTCATCGCCTCGATTACGTCAAATGTCCTAAGGGCAGATGAACAAACCGAAAGACGCGGGATCGCGTCGGTCTGGGGGTCTATAAAAGGAGTCGAAAGGGCTTTCAAGGGGGATTTGGCTACAAAGCGTTCCGGTGTAAGCTGCGGCGCATTATCGTGAGGCTTCATGACCGAAAAACCACATCCCCCGGCGGCGTTTACCCTGCTGCGTCCCGAAACCGAGCAGACGGCGGTGATTTTTGCCTCTCCGCATTCGGGTGCTTACTACCCGGCAAGCCTGCAACAGCGCTCTGTGCTGAATATAAGGCAGTTGCGGTCATCCGAGGATGCGTTTGTGGATCGTTTGCTGGCCTCTGCGCCCCGATATGGCGCGACGTTGATCGCGGCGCAATACCCGCGTGCCTGGGTTGATCTGAACCGTTCTGATGACGAGCTTGATTCGGCCTTGATCGCGGGGATTGGGCGGTCGCACCCCGGTCCGCGCGTGGCAGCTGGGCTGGGGGTAATACCTCGCGTGGTGTCTGGAGGGCGTGCGATTTATCGCGGCAAGATCGCCCAGATCGAGGCAGAGACCCGCCTGAACAATGTCTGGCGCCCCTATCATGCCGCCTTGGAAGATTTGTTGAGCCAAGCCCATCATCGCCACGGCCAAGCCATTTTGATTGATGTGCATTCGATGCCGTCCGAGGCGCTCGACAGTTTGGGGGCGCGCCGACCCAGAATCGTTCTGGGGGATCGCTATGGTGCCTCTGCGGTGCGCAGCCTTGTGGCGCAGATCGAATCAGTGTTCGCCGATGAGGGCCTTGCCGTGTCGCGTAACAATCCCTTCGCCGGGGCCTATATCACGCAACGCTACGGCCGACCGCGCGACAATGTTCACGTCGTGCAGATCGAGATCGACCGCGCGCTTTACATGGATGAGGCGTTGATCGAACCCAATGAGGAGTTCGCGACCTTCCACGCGCTGATGGAGCGCGTCATTGCTCGCATCTGTGCCATCGGTGCGCAGCCCATGCGTCTGGCCGCCGAATAGCCCCTCACGAGGCTTGCTGTGCCTTGACCTCGCGCAGCCAATTTCTCAGCTCTGTCATCAGATGTTCTGATTGCGGCCACCAGCGCATCATCCAGAGATCATCTTATCAACCCGTCCTTAGTATATCATCTCAAGAAACATGCCCGAGCAGGAGTGAAGATCGCGTAAATGAGCCCTCAGGATTTGGTTTTATCTTTCGCATCCAGTCCGCGCCCGGTTCTGATCGCCTCGCGGCCGAAGCGCGCGCGGATCGCATCGGCAGCACGCTCGGCTCCGGCGCGCTTGCTGGCTTGCGGATCCAGTAAATCGCCCACCGGGTCACGCCCGTCCGCGCCACACAGGTCCGAAAATCCTATCCCGATCAAGCGATACGCAGTCGCGGACGGCAGCGTATCAAACAACCGCTCCGCCGCGCGATATAGCGTGTCGGCAAGCTGGCTGGGCTCTTCAAGTTGGGTTTGCCGAGTCAGCGTAGAAAAATCGGCGCGCTTGAGCTTGAGCGTAACCGTGCGCCCCGCAATTTCGCGCGCTTTCATACGCGCAGACACCTTTTCGGCCAAATGCCAGAGCTGAGCCAATAGCGCATCCCGCCCGCTTATATCCATGCCGAATGTGGTCTCATTCGAGATCGATTTGATCGGCGCACCGGGGGTGATTTTGCGCGTGTCATGGCCATGCGCCAGATCAAACAGACGCGCCCCGGTCACCCCAAACCGCGCCACCATCCGCTCCTGCCCTGCGCGGCGAATATCGGCCAGCGTGCGAATACCAGCGCGTCCCAAAGCCGCTCGTGTTGCCGCCCCGACCCCCCACAAAACGCCAACTGGCTTGTCATGAAGAAACGGCTCGGTATCCGCGCGCCCGATTACCGAAAACCCGCGCGGTTTATCCAGATCCGAGGCGATCTTGGCGAGAAACTTATTATGCGACAGCCCGACTGAGGCGCTGACCCCGATCTCTATCTCGATCATTCGCGCTAATCGGGCCATTTGCAGCGCCGGAGGGGCGCTATGCAGCTTGGCCGTACCGGTTAGGTCCAGAAACGCTTCATCCAGCGAAAGCGGCTCGATCAGTGGCGTCAGCGCCGCCATCCGCTCGCGGATCTGGCGTGAAACGGCGACGTAATGATCCATACGTGGCTTGATGATAACTGCGTCAGGGCACAATTTGCGGGCCTGAAACATCGGCATCGCCGAGCGCACACCCGAGATCCGCGCGATGTAGCAACAGGTGGTGACAACTCCCCGCGTGCCGCCCCCAACGATCACCGGCTTTGAACTCAGCGCCGGATCATCGCGCTTTTCAACAGATGCGTAGAAGCTGTCGCAATCAATATGCGCGATCGACAGTTCAAACAGTTCGGGATGCGATAAAATACGCGCGCGCCCACAACGCGGGCAGCGTTTGGGCGCGTCTTCGAAACTTTCTAGGCAATCGCGGCACAGGGCGGGCATGGTTAGATTGTCTCCAGACCCATCTTGTACGCCATCTTCCTCTTGACGGAAATATCCCGGGGGGTCCGGGGGGCAGAGCCCCCGGCTGGTTTCCTTTAGTGCAAAGGCACGCCTTCGCCGTTAGGTTTGCCCTTGGGCGTGGCCGCGTGCCCGTTGATAACGAGCCCGTCGGGGCCTGCAGAAACCGTGACGGTGTCGCCATCCATCACCTTGCCACCCAAGATTGCCTCGGCGAGCGGGTCTTGCAAGGAACGCTGGATCACCCGTTTCAAGGGACGTGCCCCGTAAACCGGATCATAGCCCGCATCCGCCAGCCATTTGCGCGCCGCCTCATCCAGATCCAACGTGATCTTGCGCTGCGCCAAGCGTTTCTCCAGTAGCTTGAGCTGAATGGTTACGATGCCAGTCATATCCGCGCGGTTGAGCCGGTCGAAGATCACCATCTCGTCGAGACGATTGAGGAATTCGGGGCGGAAATGCGCCCGAACGGCCTCCATGACCTGCTCCTTGGCCTCGCTCGTGTCGGTGCCCTCGGGCAACCGGCTAAGCGCCTGCGACCCAAGATTCGAGGTCAGGACGATCAGCGTCTGTTTGAAATCGACCGTGCGGCCCTGACCATCGGTCAGCACACCATCGTCAAGCACTTGCAACAGCACGTTGAACACGTCCGGATGCGCCTTTTCGACCTCATCGAACAGGACGACCTGATAGGGACGCCGACGGACCGCTTCGGTCAGCACGCCGCCCTCATCATAGCCGACATAGCCCGGAGGCGCGCCGATCAGCCGCGAGACCGAATGCTTCTCCATGAATTCGGACATGTCGATACGCACCATCGCCTGATCATCATCAAACAGATAGTTCGCGACGGCCTTGGTCAGCTCGGTTTTCCCCACGCCGGTCGGCCCGAGGAAAAGGAAGCTACCCAGCGGACGGTTCTCGTCGTTCAGGCCCGCGCGGGCACGGCGCACGGCATTGGCCACCGCAGTGATCGCAGTGTCCTGACCGATGACGCGCTTATGCAGCTCCTCTTCCATCTTGAGCAGTTTCTCGCGCTCGCCTTCCAGCATTTTCGACGTCGGAATACCCGTCCAGCGCTCGACCACTTCCGCGATCTGCTCCGGCCGCACCGATTCCTCGACCAAAAGGTCGTCACCCTCGGCAGAGTCGGCCTCGTTCAGCTGCTTTTCCAGCGACGGGATGATGCCGTAAGACAGCTCACCTGCGCGGGCGAGATTGCCTTCGCGCTTGGCCTGATCCAGCTCGGCGCGCGCCTTGTCGAGTTGCTCTTTCAACGTGCGACCCGATTCCAGCTTGTCGCGTTCGGCCTGCCATTTGGCGGTCATCTCAGAGGCACGCTCTTGCACCTCGGCCAGCTCCTTCTCGATTTTCTCGAGCCGGTCTTTGGACGCGACGTCATCCTCTTTCTTGAGCGCCTCGGCCTCAATTTGCATTTGCAGGATTTGGCGATCCAGCGCATCGAGTTCCTCAGGCTTGCTGTCTACTTCCATGCGCAGACGCGAGGCGGCTTCATCGACAAGGTCGATCGCCTTGTCGGGCAGGAAACGGTCGGTGATGTAACGATGGCTCAGCGTTGCAGCCGCCACCAAGGCACTATCCGAAATCCGCACGCCGTGGTGCATCTCGTATTTGTCCTTGATGCCGCGCAAGATGGAAATCGTGTCTTCGACCGTCGGCTCTTCGACCATTATGGGCTGGAAACGGCGTGCCAAAGCCGCGTCTTTTTCGACATATTTGCGGTATTCATCCAGAGTCGTGGCGCCCACGCAGTGCAACTCCCCACGCGCCAAAGCGGGCTTAATCAGGTTGGCGGCATCCATCGCGCCATCGGATTTACCCGCGCCCACAAGCGTATGCATCTCATCAATGAACAAAATGATCTCGCCTGCCGCAGCCTCAATTTCCTTGAGCACCGACTTGAGACGTTCCTCGAACTCACCGCGATATTTCGCCCCGGCAATCAACGCGCCCATATCCAGCGCGAGCAGCTTTTTGTTTTGCAGGCTCTCGGGCACGTCGCCGTCAATGATGCGCAGCGCAAGACCCTCGGCGATCGCGGTTTTACCCACGCCCGGTTCCCCGATCAGAACGGGGTTGTTCTTGGTGCGCCGCGACAGCACCTGCATGGTGCGCCGGATTTCGTCATCGCGCCCGATGATCGGGTCGATCTTGCCCTGTTCGGCAGCCTCGGTCAGATCGCGCGCATATTTCTTAAGCGCGTCATAGCCTTCCTCAGCCGAGGCACTATCGGCCGTGCGCCCCTTGCGCAGATCGTTGATCGCAGTGTTGAGCGATTGCGCCGTAACTGCCCCGGCCTCAAGCGCGTCTTTCGCGCGGGTGTTCACCAAAGCCAGCGCCATTAGCACGCGCTCAACGGGCACAAAGCTGTCACCGGCTTTTTTGGCGATCTTCTCAGCCTCGTCCAGCACGCGCACAAGGCTTTGTTCGACATAAACCTGACCGTCGCCGCCCGACACTTTGGGTAGCTTGTTCACCGCCAGATCGACCGCCTCTTGCACGCGCTTGGGTTCGCCGCCTGCGCGGGCGATCAAATTGGACGAAAGGCCCTGATCGTCATCCATCAATGCCTTCAAAAGATGCTCTGGCACTACACGTTGATGGCCCTCGCGCATCGCGATGGTCTGGGCGGCCTGAAGGAAGCCGCGCGACCGTTCCGTGAACTTTTCCATGTCCATCGGTCTCTCCTTTTTGATAAAGCCCCCGGAAAAATTCGGGCCCAGAAAAGGCGCCCACTGGCCGGGTCTCGAGTAAGAAATGGGCGCGCTGCGGCGCAGCTTCAAGAGCAATTTTCGGGGCTTGCAGGGATATTTTGTCGCGGCACGAAACCAAATCGTAATCTTTGGCGTTCATCTTAAGATAACTTTATTTTGATCGTGGAGGTCTGAAAAATGCATCACGCTACCGCCACCCGGATCGCACTTTTGATTTATAACGCTGCACAGCGCCGCTTTGAGGCGGTCGTAGAATTTTTTACGCCTGGCTTGACGCAGCCCCTGCGCATCCCCGTTCTTGTCGAGGCGAGTGAGCAGATATGCCACCGCCAACTCGCCCGCGCGCTGACCCGTGAGGCGCAGCGCCGCGGTATCGGTGGGTTGTAAACGCCGCCCCGCATGCTTGACGGGAGCGCCTTTGCGCCTCATCACGGGGCGAACCGTTAAAGGAGCGCCCCCATGACTGATCACATGCTACCCGCCGATGATCGGCTGATCGTCGCCCTTGATGTGCCAAACGCCCACGCGGGGTTGCTGCTGGCCAACAAGCTGGGCGATGCCGTTTCGTTTTACAAGATCGGGTTAGGGATGTTGACGGGGGGCGGGCTGGCACTTGCGAGTGAACTCAAGCTTGATCAGGGCAAGCGCATTTTTCTGGATATGAAGCTGTTCGACATCGGCGCGACGGTCGAGGCGGCGGTTAAGGGTCTGGCCCAGTTCGAGTTGGATTTTCTGACCGTGCATGGCGACCCGCATATCGTTAACGCGGCCAAGCAGGGTGCAGCTGGCAAGGATATGAAAATTCTTGCGGTCACGATCCTGACTTCTTTGGATCGCGCCGATTTGGACGGTGCGCTAATCAAGCCCGGCGACATTGCCGATCTGGTGGTGGAACGGGCAAGCCGTGCTTTTGAGGCGGGGGCGGATGGCGTGATCGCCAGTCCACAGGAAGCCGCGCTGATCCGAGCCTTGCCCGAGGCTGCAGGCAAGCTGATTGTGACGCCCGGTGTGCGCCCGACCGGGGCCGATCTGGGCGATCAAAAGCGTATCGCGACGCCTGCTTCGGCCATCGCGGCGGGGGCAGATCATATCGTGGTCGGGCGCCCTGTTCATCGCGCCCCTGATCCGCGCGCCGCAGCCCAAGCGATTATCGCCGAGTTGCGCGGGGCCTAAATGCCACCCTACTGTGTCTTGGTCGGATCCGCAGTCACCCCACCTTTTGGTGTGGGGGCGACGGTCACGCTTGCCGCATTCGGATCGGATATTTGTTCATAGGGTGGTGGGTCGGTGGCGACCTGAGCGCCGCCGTCCAGCGGGGTGTCAGCTACGAGCCAGATCACCACGCCCAGCGCCGCAATGAGCGCCACGAAGGTCATAATCAACCCACCAAGATTGGATTGTCGCATCATGCCAATTCCTTTCCTTGCACTGTAGAAACGCAGAGACGGGCGACACGTTCCCTTGCTCGTTATGATCAGCGATCACTGGCTTATTGAAAAACGGCGCCCCGAAAGGCGCCGTGTCCATTTTGCAAAGCGTTCCTGCGGGGGCGCTTTGCCTATGAGACTGCAACAATTCTAACCGTTATAACTGTGAGGAAAACGGCGCATCATGCGCTCACGTTCCTTCACGTCGGCTCAGTTTTCGTTGATGTCGCGGTCCCAGTGTTTGGTTTGTCCGTGCCGCACGCCCATCACGCGGCGCAGCACCAGCCATGTCACCACCGACACTGCTGCGAAAATCAAAAGCGTTAATGGCAACGCATGCCCAAGAATTCCGATCCAGATCAGCGCGCCCACAATCACTGCACCAATCGCAAAGCCCAGAAACACAAAGCCGGGGATCAGCATTTCCAACACACCCAGCACCACACCAGCGACGACCCAAACCCAACCTTGCTGCCAGTATTCCATCACTTTTTCCCTAGTAGATAGAAGGCGTCGGTAAAGGCCTCGAGTGCTGCGGCGGGCAGAATAATGGTTTGCTTTCCTTCACCCTTAGCGACTTGCGCGATGGCATCAACCTGCTTCAAAGCCACCTGATATTGCGCCGCCGCGAGGCCATTTTTGGCGATTGCGCCTGCGACGACTTCGGTCGCATAGGCTTCGGCATCTGCGGTGACGCGGCGGGCCTCTGCCTCTTTTTGCGCCTGAAACAATTGCGCTTCGGCGTTCAGTTCGATCGCGCGTTTGCGTCCCTCGGCCTCGGTGACGGTTGCGCGGCGGGCGCGCTCGGCGTTAAGCTGCTGCATCATCGCGGCGCGTGTCGCTTCATCAAGGTTCACGTCCAGCACCTCGGCGCGCGTCACCTCAATGCCCCAGTCATCAACCATCGCGGCCACCTGCTCGCGCACTTTGGAGATCAGCTGCGCGCGGTTAGATTGCACCTCGTCAAGTTCCAGAACCCCGATTTCCGAACGCACGATCCCCGCGACCGTGGTAGCAATCGCGGCATCGACATCGCGAATGCGATAGACCGTCTTTTCCGGCTCGATGATGCGATAAAAGACCGAGGTTTCGACTTTGACCAGCACGTTATCGGCGGTGATCCCGTCTTGCAGCGCATTGGGCAACTGGCGTTCGAGGATCGAGATTTTATGCGGCACGCGGTCCAGAAATGGCACAATAAAGTTGAGCCCCGGCCCGAGCACGCTGCGTAAGCGCCCAAAGCGTTCAACCACGTATTTTTCCGACTGCGGCACGATCCGCACGCCCAGAAAGACACAAACGATCAGGAAGCCTGCGATCGCGATCATCACAATGTCGCCGCCGCCCAGTAAGTCGATAATGTTCATGCTTGTCCTATTGATTATGTGCTGCTTTGCAGTTTGATCGTGAGTATAGCCTTATTGTGGTGCATTGGGGAAAACTCTAAGGCCGAGCAACACCAATACCACCAGAACGGCCCAGCCGCCGGGGCGCGAAAGCAGCCAGATTGCGACGGCAACACTGGCAAGCACCAGACGCGATCCGGCCACGCCAAGCACACCCAGAACCTGCCCCATCAGCGCGGTCCTTTGTCGTGTGAAAATGTCATGGCCTGCTCCTGCCTTTTGCAACAGAGTGCCGCAAAAGGCGCGTTTTGGGAAGTGTTAACGCCGCAGGCCGTTTACGCCTTAGTCGCGCATTCCAGCAAAACGATTTTGCCATTCTTCGCGCTCTTCATCGGCGATCTTGCGGAAGAGAACCTCTGGCGTGGTGAAGGCATGACCTGCGGGCAGCGCGGTCAACGCAGCCTTCACATCTAGCGGCCAGCTACGGTCCTCGGTCTGCATCGCGCCCAGCATACTATCGGCGGCATCGGGGATAAAAGGCGTGGACAGAACCGCATAAAGCGGGATCAGGTTCAATGCGAGCCGCGCAATCGCAGCCGCCCGGTCGGGATCGGTCTTGAACACCGACCACGGGGCCGAGGCTTGCAGATATTCATTCCCAGCCACCCAGATCGCGCGCAGTTCGGCGGCAGATTTGCGAATTTCCATCGCTTCCATGTAGGTTTCATAGGCGCGGCTGCGGGTGGTCAGCTCGTCGATCAACGCGGCTTCCTGATCGCCCCATTCACCGCCTTCGGGCAGTGCCTCACCGAATTTCGAGCGGGTGAATTTGGTGATGCGCGAGACGAAATTGCCCAGCACATCGGCCAAGTCTTTGTTCACCGAGGCCTGGAAATTCTCCCAAGTGAACTCGCTATCGGCGCTTTCGGGCGCATGGCTTAGTAACCACCAGCGCCAGTAATCGGCGGGCAGGATTTCCAACGCCTGATCCATAAACACACCGCGCCCGCGCGAGGTCGAGAACTGGCCGCCATCATAGTTCAGGTAGTTGAACGACTTGATGTAATCGACCAGCTTCCACGGCTCGTTCGAACCCAAAATCGTCGCCGGGAAAGATAGCGTGTGGAACGGCACGTTATCCTTGCCCATGAATTCCGTGTAGGTCACGTCATCGGCGCCTTTGTCGGTGCGCCACCAGCGTTCCCAGTCGCCGCCGGTCTTGTCGGCCCATTCCTGCGTCGCGGCGAGATATTCAATCGGAGCGTCAAACCAGACGTAGAAAACCTTGCCCTCCATGCCCGACCACGGTGCGCCCTCAAATTGCGCAGGCACCCCCCAAGACAGATCGCGCGTGATGCCGCGATCTTGCAAACCATCGCCATCATGCAGCCATTTCTTGGCAATTGAAGTCGTCAGTAGCGGCCAATCGGTCTTGGAATCAATCCACGCATCAAGTTGATCTTTTAGCGCAGATTGGCGCAGGAACAGGTGCTTGGTTTCGCGCAGCTCCAGATCGGTCGAGCCGGAAATCACCGAATGCGGATTGATCAGATCGACCGGATCAAGCTGCTTGGTGCAATTGTCACATTGATCGCCGCGTGCGCTTTCATAGCCGCAATTGGGGCAGGTGCCTTCGATATAACGGTCGGGCAAAAAGCGGCCATCGGTCTTGGAATACATCTGCTTTTCGGTCACTTCGCGCAGCAACCCGGCCTTGGCAAGCTGTACCGCGAAATGCTGCGTCAGCTTGCGGTTTTGCACGCTCGAAGAACGCCCGAAATGGTCAAACGACAGCTTGAAGCCACGCGCGATCTCGGCCTGAACCTCGTGCATTTCGGTGCAATATTCGGCCACCGGCTTGCCCGCCTTGGCCGCAGCAAGTTCCGCCGGGGTGCCATGTTCATCCGTGGCGCAGATGAACATCACCTCATGTCCGCGCGCGCGCTGATAGCGGGCGAACAGATCGGCGGGCAACTGGCTGCCCACGAGGTTACCCAGATGCTTGATCCCGTTGATATAGGGAATGGCCGAGGTGATCAGATGACGCGCCATGAATGCCCCTTGGAAAGATGCGTTTGGCGCGGGTTTACAGGGGTTTGCGAGCGAGGGCTAGGGGGCTCGCGGGTGCTGCGCGAGAGACTAAGGCTAAGCGATTGGACTGCTGCAATTGCGAGCGCCTACCGTCTTTGCACCAGTGTATCTATCTTTGGTTTCCACACTACTGAGTTAAGCGTCTACAAACCTACGGTAACCTCATGTGTCTGATGCAGCATAGAGAAAGCTTTGCTTGGGTCATCGGTTAGGGGATAGAAGAGCGGTGGGTATCAGTTCAAATTTATCGCAGAGGTCAGTCGAATTGGGACATGCCGCTATCGTTAGGGTCAGGATTCATAACCAGAACATGACGACGGCGGCGAGGGCACAGGCTGACAGGAACACCTTTGGACATCTGT
>NZ_JBLXEM010000016.1:0-44512 GCF_048263065.1 Thioclava sp. | reverse complement strand
GGCAGAAGCCCAATCGAATACCGTAAAAGCCTCGGCCTTATGCCGTGAAAACAGTCCAAGTTTTTGTCCGCACCCCCGAAGCCCAATCGAATACCGTAAAAGCCTCGGCCTTATGCTGTGAAAACAGTCCAAGTTTTTGTCCGCACCCCCCATGCAAAACCAACCACCGGCCCTCACTTCGGTTCTATGAAAACGTGATCGCTTGCGGACTCGTGTCGAGCCAATTCTGCGTATGCCGCCCCGGCAGCCGCACTTCTCCGGTCACCCCTGAAAGCGACCGACAGCGGGTCTTTCCGATCCTGCGTTGTTGCGCTTTGCTTTGCAGGGGCCGCTTCCTACGAATTTCTGCCCTTGCTGGAGGACGTTGTAATAGTCTTTCGGCACATAATTTTACCTCTACGGGCGTCCAAATGACCCTCTTTCGTGCGCAAGGATAGCTGGCCCGAAGCGGTGTAGCCACCACACAGCGCAGCTGTATTGGGCCAGCGGCGGCTCGTTTATTCGCGAGTCTTGAAGCACCAGCTTTCGTTGCCGGTTTCGACGATGTGACGGTGATGGGTAAGGCGATCAAGCCGCGCAGTGGTCATCTTGGCGTCGATCAGGATAATTGTTGTGTGGTTCATGTCGTATATGCAACGCTGTTAGTGGGGGAGGCTCACTATGGCGGTTGAGAATGCCGAAGAAAGGAAACAGCTTGACGCAGCAGAGCTTGGGGCGATTGCGCACCTGTATCGCGGCGAGGTCTACAGATCGACACTCTGGCGGACGCGGCTCGACACAACTACGAACTGGGCAGTCGTAACGCTGGGGATCGCACTATCGATTGCCTTTTCGTCGCCTGCCGCATCCCCCCTGCCTTTGATACTTGTGGGCGTATTGATCTTCTTCTTTTTGATGTTGGAGGCGCGTCGGTATCGATATTTCAATGTTTGGCGTGCGCGTTGCAGATGGATGGAAGTTCATTTCTTTGCGCCAATGCTGCACGACGGCAATCTGCATATGGAAGAGGGCTGGCAACGCGTTCTAGCCGAAGATTATTGGAGACCGACGCACCATGTTTCTATGGCCGTCGCAATCGGGCGGCGCATTCGGCGAAATTACTTCTGGATACTGCTCATTCAAAGCATCGCTTATGTCGGAAAACTTTTGGTGCATCCCGAACCTTTGACTTCAGCTTCGCAATTGATAGACCGCGCGACTATCGGGCCCGTGCAAGGGCAATATGTTCTTGGTCTGGGCGCAATGTACTGCCTTACTTGGGGGGCGATATCCCTTTTGAGCTGGCGAGACGATAGAAACCGAGCAAAGACGCACCCTGCTCGCTCAGGTATGGGGTGAAGCATTGCTCGATATAGGCATGTGAATTTCGCTATTCTCCCAGCCAGAACAGATAATCCGAAAACGCCAGTTTCAAACAGTCTAGTGTTCAGGCGGAAGGGGGCTTTCAACGACACCCCATCGATCACAATCGTAAAGTTAGACAGGCGGGCGTTCTTTCTGGCGACAGCGAGTATGGCGCTGTTCGTATCCTGTACCCGTTGCTAAACCGACAGCGTCATTCGTGGCGCAGAAGGAGCCGTCTTCTTCTGAAAGCTGTCAAGCCAATCGCACAGCGCGTCGATGGTTGGCGGGAGTGCTTGTGCGTAACCTTCGGCGAAGCGGGCGAATGCGGCCTCGTTCAGCCCGTTCAGGCCGGTCAAAACCGGAATGCCCAACGCGACCGCCTCGGCCATCACCGTGCGAAATCCGCGGCCCTCGGCCTCCATCTTGCCGAATTTGTTGATGATCAGAAGATCGGCCCCCTCAAGACCATCTGCGACCGCGTGCACGGCTGTTTCCAGCGCCGCCGGATCAAGGCGGCAGCCCCGCGACCCAGCGCCAAGGGCTTGAGATATCCGCAGCACCGGCCCGTCGGGCAGCACTTGGATATCCATATCGCAAGCATGTGATTTTGCGCGCTCAGTATTGACCTGAACCGTGCCACAAACCCGCAACCCGGCAGCTATCGCGCGTTGCGCGAACCGGCCCAGCAACAGATCGGCGTCGCCTCTACCGGGGCAGCTTACGGTTGCGACCGGAAACATCAGCAGTGTCCTTTTCTCTTACGCTTGTCTTGCTCCCGTGCTCCTCCGCCCAAGAGCGGTTGCGTGCAAACGGGTCGCTGATCATCCCTCACCCCGCGCGCAGGTCGGCGCCCGACACCTCGGCTGTAGCCGCAAGTTCCGCGATGAAATCACGCGCGCCTGCGGTCCAAGCCGCTTTTTCCATCGCCTCGGCAATATGCGGGCGCACCGCATCATAGGGCAGCGGTGCCCCTTCGGCCGTGGCATCAAGGCGGATAATATGCCAGCCAAACCGGCTCAGCACCGGCTCGGCAGTGATTTCTCCCTCGCTAAGGCGGCGCAATACGGCCTCAAACTCGGGCACGGTATCGCCCGGCCCGAGTTGCCCTAGAAAACCGCCTTCGCCGCGCGAAGAACAATCGCTGTTTTCCTTGGCCACATGGGCAAAGCTTTTCGGTTTGGCGATGACTTTTGCCGCCAAATCGCGTGAACGTTTCTCGGCTGCGGCGCGCATGTCTTCTTGGCGCGGATCGCAGGCCACCAAGATATGGGCGGCCTCCCACAGCGGAGGGGCGCGAAAGCGCGTTGGGTCGCGCTCCCACTCGGTGCGGATCGCGTCCTCACCGGGGGCGGGCACGTCGATTGCCGTCTCCAGAAGGCCGCGGATCAGCGCCTCATCCTCGGTTTCGGTCTGACCGGGGGCGACTTCTTGAGGCTCGGGTGTAAGCCCGCGCCGCGCCGCCTCTTGCAGCAGAAGCGCGCGCACCGCCAGCGCATTGGCCGCTTTGCGCCACGCGATGCCCGGCTTGTCGCGCGGGCCTTCGTGGTTCTGGGTTTCAGCGGCAATCGCGGTGGATGGAATGATCTGACCATTCACCACGACATCAGGAAACAGGGGCTTGTTCATCGCGTTACTCCGCTGCTGTGGGCCGTTTGGCCGCCGCAATCCGTGCTTTTGCCACATCAGAGTCAGTGCGCGGCGGCAGCGGTTTGCTGCGACGAGACCGCACGAGTTGATACCCCGGACGCAAGAACAAATAGCGCAGCGGTGCAAAGAACCCTGAGGCGATATGAACAAGCCGCGTAAACGGAACCAGCAGGAAGATCGTCAGCCCCAAGAAGATATGCAGCTTGAAGATAATCGAGACGCTTGCGATCTGATCGACAGGAACGGGGCGAAAAATCACGATGCCCTGCGCCCAATGCATGAACTTTACCATTTCTTCGCCATCAAGATGCTGTGCCGAGATGAAGATCGTGAACAGCCCCAATAGCAGCTGCGCGAGCAACAGACCCAAGATGGCGATGTCGGCAAACGAAGAGTTGATGCGAATGCGCGGATCGGTCCAGCGACGGTGAAATAGGATCGCACCGCCGACAATCGCAGCGAGGCCCGCAACGCCCCCAACAACCATCGCGAGGATCTGTTTGGCCTCGTGGCCAATGCCCATTGCGGCAAGCAATGGCAGCGGCGTGAAAAGCCCTACGAGGTGGCCAAAAAAGATCGTCAGGATGCCGACATGGAACAAGATCGAGCCGATCCGGAACTGTGTGGTGCGCAACAACTGGCTGGACGAACTTTTCCAAGTGAAAGGGTCGCGGTCATAGCGCGCGATCGAGCCGAGAAACAGCACCGACAACGCAATATAGGGATAGATCAAGAAGAGAAACGTATTCATCTGAGCCTCCGTTATTCAGCCGCGGTGTCGGCCGGGCGAGAATTGGGTGTGTCCATTTGCGCGAGCATGTCGCGCACCTGTGGGCAGCCGGAATTCGGGTCGGGGCCAAAGGTGACTTCGGTCTCTTCCCAAATCTTGTCGAGCGCCTCCAGATCGGTCGGGTCTGGATCAGGCCGCGCAAGGATTTCCGCGACCGCGTCTTCATCGACCTCGGCCTTGGCGAGTTGCACCAATGCCGCAAAGACTCCGGCATAGATGCTTTGCCGTTGCTCAAGGCGCTGCGCCACCGCGGCTAAGATATGGGCCGCGTCTGCCAGCATATCGCGCGCCTCATCTGCGGGGCGGGTCGCAAGAAATTCCAGCAGCACCGGCAAGTGATCTGGCAGCTCCGTTGTTGCCGGCTCAAATCCAGCGGCGCGGTAGGTCTCAAGCAGATCGACCATCGCGCCGCCGCGATCACGGCTTTCGCCATGGACATGTTCAAAAAGGTTAAGCGACAGGCTTTTCGAGCGATCGAACAGCATGACGAACTCTTCCTCGAGATCAATTAGGGTGCGCGTTCTCAACGCATCCACCAGCGGGCGCAAATCCCGGCGCGCCGCTGCGGTCAGGCGTGTCTCGGCGGCCAGAACGCCGCCGATTTCCGACATCGCGCCCTGCAATTCCGCCGTGGGGTAGCACAGCAGCAGCGACAGCGCCTTGAGTGAGCGATCTTGTAAAACGGCTTCCATCATTGCGCCTCCTGCGGCATTTTGAGCGGTCGTTTCTGGCCACCAAACAGCGAGGCTTTCGACATCCCCGTCGAGCAGCTATTGCAATCGGTAAAGCCCTCGCCGGTGCGAATGTCATAGGCGACCTCGACCTGTTCGCGGTGCGTCGTCGGGATCACGAAACGGTCCTCGTAATCGGCCAGCGCCATGATTTTATACATGTCCTCGATCATCGCCGGAGACAGGCCGACACGTTTGGCGATGCCTTCGTCAATCACCCCGTCCACGGTTTTGGCGCGCATATAAGCCCGCATCGCCAGCATCCGTTCCAGCGCGGTGGCAATCGGCGCCTCATCGCCTGCTGTCAGCATGTTAGCGAGATAACGCAGCGGGATGCGCAGGTTGCGCACATCGGGCATCGCGCCATCCATGCCGATCGCCCCGGCCTCGGCGGCGTTCTGGATCGGCGAGAGCGGCGGGATATACCACACCATCGGCAGCGTCCGGTATTCGGGATGCAGCGGGAAGGCGACCTTCCAGTCCATCGCCATCTTCCAGATCGGGCTGGCTTGGGCGGATTTGATCCAATCCTCGGGCACGCCATCCGCGCGCGCGGCTTCGATCACAACCGGATCGCTGGGATCAAGGAAAACCCCAAGCTGTGCGTTGTAAAGCTGGCTCTCTTCGGGTGCGTTCGCCGCCTCTTCGATCTTGTCGGCGTCATACAGCATCACGCCGATATAGCGGATGCGCCCGACGCAGGTTTCCGAGCACACGGTCGGGTTGCCAGATTCAATGCGCGGATAGCACAGGGTGCATTTCTCAGATTTGCCGGTGGACCAGTTGTAATAGACCTTTTTGTAGGGGCAGCCGGATACGCACATCCGCCAGCCGCGACATTTCTCTTGGTCGATCAGCACGATGCCGTCTTCCTCGCGCTTGTAGATGGCGCCTGAAGGACAGGACGCCGCGCACGCGGGGTTGAGGCAATGCTCGCACAGGCGCGGCAAATACATCATGAAAGTGTTTTCGTATTCGCCGTAGATCTCTTTCTGGATGCCCTCAAAGTTGTAATCCGCCGAGCGTTTCGAGAATTCACCGCCGAGGATTTCCTCCCAGTTCGGGCCCTTCTCGATTTTCTCAATCCGCTCGCCGGTGATCTTGGAGCGCGGACGCGCGGTCGGGAACGCATTCATTTCCGGCGCGTTCGCAAGGTGTTCATGGTCGAAATCGAACGGCTCGTAGTAGTCGTCGATCTGGGGCAGGTCGGGGTTGGCAAAGATATTCGCCACGATCCGCCATTTCGAACCCTGCCGTGGGATCAACTTGCCGCCACGGGTGCGTTTCCAGCCGCCATTCCAGCGTTTCTGGTTCTCCCAATCGGTCGGATAGCCAAGGCCGGGCTTGGTTTCGACGTTGTTGAACCATGCGTATTCAACGCCGTCGCGGCTGGTCCAGACGTTCTTGCAGGTGACGGAACAGGTGTGGCACCCGATGCATTTATCGAGGTTCAGCACCATGCCGATTTGTGCGCGTACTCTCATTGAGCTGCCTCCTGGGTAGCGGGCGTGTCGAGCCAGTCGATCTTTTTCATCTTGCGGATGATGACGAATTCGTCGCGGTTCGCACCGACAGTGCCGTAATAGTTGAAGCCGTAGGCAAGCTGCGCGTAGCCGCCGATCATGTGGGTCGGTTTAAGCACAGTGCGGGTAACCGAGTTGTGGATCCCGCCCCGATTGCCGGTCTTTTCCGAACCGGGCGTGTTTATGATCTTCTCTTGCGCGTGATACATGAAGGTCGTCCCCTCCTTGATCCGCTGCGAGACCACCGCGCGCGCCGTCAGCGCCCCGTTGGCGTTGTAGGCCTCGATCCAGTCGTTATCGACAATCCCGGCTTTCTTTGCATCGACCTCGGAGATCCAGACAACCGGCCCGCCACGGTTGAGCGTGAGCATCAACAGGTTGTCGGTGTAGGTCGAGTGGATGCCCCACTTCTGGTGCGGCGTGATGAAGTTCAGCACGACGTGCTTTTCATCACCGTCGATCACGTCCTTGGTCACCGTTTTCAAATCAACCGGCGGGCGATACGATACAAACCCCTCGCCAAAGGCGCGCATCCACAGGTGATCTTGGTAAAGCTGCTGGCGGCCCGACAGGGTACGCCACGGGATCAGCTCATGGACGTTGGTATAACCCGCATTATAGCAGACTTCCTCACTTTCGATGCCCGACCAAGTCGGTGACGAGATGATCTTACGCGGCTGCGCTGCGATGTCGCGGAACCGGATTTTGACGTGTTCCTGCCCCTCGGCAAGGTGGGCATGTTCGCGCCCCGTCGGCTTTTCAAGTTCATGCCAAGCCTTGACGGCAACGTGGCCGTTGGTCTCGGGCGCGAGCATCAAGATCATCTCGGCGGCATCAATGTCGGTGACGATTTTGGCGCAGCCTTTGGCGGGGCCATCCTCCCAGACGCCGTTGAGTTTACGCAGTTCTTCGACCTCGTGCTTGGTGTCCCAACCGATGCCTTTGCCGCCATTGCCGAGCTTGTCGAGCAATGGACCAACGGCCATGTAGCGATCATAAATTGCGGTGTAGTCGCGCTCGACCGTGACATAGCTTGGCGCCGTTTTGCCGGGCACCAGATCACATTCGCCCTTTTTCCAATCCAGCACATCGGGTTGGGCCAATTCGCCCGCAGTGTCATGCAGGATCGGGGCCTGAACGATGTCGGTTTCAACACCCAGCACACCCTTGGAAACCTCTTGGAATTTCTTTGCGATCGCCTTGAAGATTTCCCAATCCGATTTTGACTCATAAGCTGGGTCTACCGCCGCCTGAAGCGGGTGGATGAACGGGTGCATGTCGCTCGTGTTGAGATCGTTTTTCTCATACCAGCTTGCGGTGGGCAGTACGACATCGGAATAGACCGCCGTAGTGGACATCCGGAAATCGATGCAGACCAGCAGGTCCAGTTTGCCCTCGGGGGCCTTGTCATGCCAGACGACCTCTTTGGGTTTGGCGCGGCCTTCTTCGCCCAGATCCTTGCCCATGACGCCGTTATCGGTGCCCAGCAGGTGTTTCACGAAATACTCGTGCCCTTTCCCCGAAGACCCCAGAAGATTCGAGCGCCAGACATAGAGGTTGCGCATCCAGTTTTCGGGCGCATCCGGGTCTTCGCACGACATCTGCAACTCGCCCGATTTCAGCTTGTCGACCACATAGTCCTTGGGATCGACACCCGCCGCTTTCGCGGCCTTTGCGACCTCTAGCGGGTTGGCGTTGAACTGAGGTGCCGAGGGCAGCCAGCCCATGCGTTCGGCCCGCACGTTGTAGTCGATCAGCGAGATGTTCCAGTCGCCTTCAGGCGCGGTCGGTGACAGGATTTCACTCGCGCTCAGTGTCTCGTAGCGCCACTGATCGGAATGGGCGTAAAACGCCGAGGTGCCGTTCATCTGGCGCGGCGGGCGCGTCCAATCAAGCGCAAAGGTCAGCGGCAACCAACCCGTTTGCGGGCGCAGCTTTTCCTGACCGACATAGTGGCTCCAGCCGCCGCCCTCTTGGCCGACACAGCCGCACATCACCAGCATGTTGATGATGCCGCGATAGGCCATGTCCATGTGATACCAGTGGTTGATACCCGCCCCAAGAATGACCATCGACTTGCCTTTGGTCTTCTCGGCATTGCCCGCGAATTCGCGCGCCACGGCGATGATCTTTTCGGCCTTCACACCGGTGATTTTCTCGGCCCATTTCGGGGTGTAGGGAACGTCGTCATTGAAGTCATGGCTGACCCACTTGCCGCCCAAACCACGGTCCAAGCCGTAATTGGCGCACAGCAGGTCAAACACCGTGGCCACCATCGCCTCGCTGCCATCGGCCAGCGTGACACGACGCACGGGCACATTGCGGGTCAACACCTCGGGGTGTTCGCATTTGACAAAGTTCTCGCTTGCCGCACCGCCGAAATAGGGGAAGTCGACGCCGACAACAGCATCATGCTGGCCCTCAAGAATTTGGCTGAGGCGCAGCTTGACGTCTGCCTTGCCTGCGCGTTCCTCAAGGTTCCACTTGCCTTCTTCGCCCCAGCGGAACCCGACCGAACCATTGGGCGCGACCATCTCGCCGGTGGCCTCGTCATAGGCGACCGTTTTCCATTCGGGGTTGTTCGCCTCGCCCAGAGCATCGCTCAGATCAGAGGCACGCAACTGTTTGCCGGGGATAAGCTGATCGCCTTTTTTATCAAGCACCACCAGCATAGGCATGTCGGAATAGCGCCGGATATAGTCCTCGAAATACTCGGCCTGACGATCAAGGTGATACTCGCGCAAGATGACATGGCCCATCGCCATCGCCATCGCGCTATCTGTGCCCTGTTTCGGGTTCAGCCAGATATCGCCGAATTTCGACGCCTCGGAATAGTCCGGACAGATCACCGCTGACTTGGTGCCGCGATAGCGCGCCTCGGTGTAGAAATGCGCGTCGGGCGTGCGGGTTTGGGGCACGTTCGACCCCCAGATTAGCAAATAGCCCGCGTTGAACCAATCGGCTGATTCCGGCACGTCGGTCTGCTCGCCCCAGGTCTGCGGGCTGGCGGGCGGCAGGTCGCAATACCAGTCATAAAACGACAAGATCGAGCCGCCCATCAGTGAAAGATAGCGCGCGCCTGCGGCGTAAGACACCATCGACATTGCCGGGATCGGCGAGAAGCCAAACACCCGGTCAGGACCGTATTTCTTGGCCGTATAGGCGTTGGCGGCGGCGGCGATCTCGGTCGCCTCGTCCCAGCTGGCGCGCACAAAGCCCCCCTTGCCGCGGGTCTTGGTGTATTCGGCGCGCAGGGCCGGATCAGATTGGATCGCCTCCCACGCTGCGACCGGGGCCAATGTCTTGCGCTTTTCGCGCCACATTCGCATCAGGCGGCCGCGCACCATTGGGTGCTTGAGTCGCGCCGCGCTATAAAGATACCAGCTATAGCTTGCCCCGCGCGAACAACCGCGCGGTTCATGGTTGGGCAGGCCGGGGCGGGTGCGCGGATAATCGGTCTGCTGCGTTTCCCAAGTGACAATCCCGGATTTGACATAGATCTTCCAGCTACACGACCCGGTGCAGTTCACCCCATGCGTCGAGCGCACGATTTTGTCGTGCCGCCAGCGGTTGCGATAGGTCTCCTCCCAGTCCCGGTTTTCGCGGGTGACCTGGCCGTGACCATCGGAAAATTGCTCCAGTTTGTTAGACTGGAAGAAGTTCAATCTATCGAGCAGGTTGCTCATATCTCGTCTCCTTGGGAACAGGGAAGGGCGCGCGCCACCGGGTCGCCGGGGCGCGCGTCACAGGATTTCAGCAGGGAACCGGGGCACCCTTGCGGCTATAAAAGAACCAGGTCACCACCACGCAGATCGCGTAGAAGATCAAAAAGCCCCACAGCGCGGCAGTTGGTGCGCCGGTGAAGTCAATCGAGGTGCCGTAAGCTTTCGGGATGAAGAAGGCCCCATAAGCCGCGATGGCACTTGTAAAGGCGATAATTGCCGCGCTTTCGCGTTCGGCCTGCCGACGGCTGGCTTGCGCGTCGAGGTCCGGCATCAGGCGCGGAATCTCGCGGGCCATGATCGCGGGGATCATCTGGAAGGTAGAAGCATTGCCGACCCCGGTCAGGAAGAACAGCGCCATGAACGAGGCGAAGAAGCCCCAGAACGCGCCCGGCTGTTCCTTGATGCCAAGGAAGAAGATCACCCCGAACACCGCCACGATCATGCCAACGAAGGTCCAGAACGTAACCCGTCCGCCGCCAAAGCGGTCGCTGACCCAGCCGGTTCCGGCGCGACTTAGCGCCCCGACAAGCGGGCCAAGGAACACGAATTGCAGCGCGTTTACTTCTGGGAACATCAGCTTGGTCAGAAGCGGGAAGCCCGCGGAATAGCCGATGAAACTGCCAAACGTGCCGGTGTACAGGATGCACATGATCCAGTTATGCGTGCGCGAGAAGATGATCGCCTGCTCAGAGAAGCTGGCCTTTGCATCAGCAATGTCATCCATGCCGATCCAAGCCGCGATGGTAGAGATCGCAATAAACGGCACCCAGACAAAGCCTGCGTTTTGCATCCACAACTGACTGCCCGCGCTAAGTTCCTGCGGGGCGCCGCCCATCGCGCCAAAGACGCCAGCGGTGATGACGATCGGCACCAAGAACTGCATGACGGACACGCCAAGGTTGCCCAGACCTGCATTCAGTGCCAACGCGTTGCCCTTTTCGGCCTTCGGGAAGAAGAAGGCGATATTGGCCATCGACGAGGCAAAGTTGCCCCCGCCAAGCCCGCAGAGCAGGGCAAGAACAAGGAAGATGAAATAGGGCGTTTCAGGGTTTTGCACCGCATAGCCGATGCCCATTGCAGGCAGCAGCAGCGAAGCGGTCGAAAGCGTTGTCCACAGCCGGCCCCCAAAGATTGGCACCATGAAGCTGTAGAATATCCGCAGAGTCGCGCCCGAAAGCCCCGGGAGTGCTGCGAGCCAGAACAGCTGCTCGGGTGTGAAGTTGAACCCGATCGAGGACAGCTTGGCTACCACGACCGACCACACCATCCAGACCGAGAAGGCCAGAAGCAGTGCGGGGATCGACAGCCAGAGGTTCCTCCGCGCGACTTTGCGCCCCTTGGTCTGCCAGAACTCCTCGTCTTCGGGGTGCCAATCTTGCAGCGTTTTCGGGGACAACACGCCTTCTGGCAACGGCATTCCCTGCATCTCGGGAAGCTCGGGCAAGGTATCAAGCGAGGCGCCATGTGTCGCCCGCTCCATAGAGCGAACCGCCAAGGTCATCCAAAGCAGCGACGCCCCCACCAGCAAGAACAGCAGTGCGAAAGCCGAGGTGAAGATACCGGTTAGATCAAGCACGGCACCGAAGATAATCGGCAAGACAAATCCGCCGAGACCGCCGATCATGCCGACAAGGCCGCCGACCGCGCCGACATGTTTAGGGTAGTAAACCGGGATATGCTTGAACACCGCCGCTTTGCCGAGGCTCATGAAAAAGCCAAGCGCGAACAGGATGATGACGAAGGGCCAGAAATCCAACCGGGTCGAAAAGGCGATCGGGCCGTTCTTGCCTTGAATCACATAGTCGGTCGCCGGATAGGACAGCATGAACAGCAGGATGGTAGAAAATCCCAAGCTCCAATACATCACCAAACGGGCGCCAAAGCGGTCGGAAAGATGGCCGCCATAGGCACGAAACACCGAGGCGGACAGACCGAACGCCGCTGCCGCCATCCCCGCCGTGCGAATGTCGACATGGTAGACATCCATCAGGTAATGCGGCGTCCAAAGCGCGATCGCCACGAACCCGCCAAAGACAAAGAAATAATAGAGAGAAAAGCGCCAAACCTGGAGGTTCTTCAAGGGCGCGAATTGCTCGGCAAGAGAGGGCGCATGAACGCCTTTTTTGCGTCGCTCGATCAATTCGGGGTCGTCCTTGGCAAACAGGAAAAACATCACCGCCATCAGCGCCAACGCCGTTGCCCAAACTTGGGCCACGCCATGCCAGCCATAGGCGACCATTACGAACGGGGCTACAAAGGTCGTTACTGCGGCCCCCACGTTGCCTGCGCCGAAAATGCCAAGCGCAGTGCCCTGCTTGCTTGAATCATACCAGCGCGAAACATAGGCAACGCCGATGATAAACGAACCGCCCGCAAGGCCGATGCCCAACGCCGCAACTAGAAACATTGTGTAGCTAGACACCCAGGTCAGCATCCATGTCGCCGCTGCGGTCAGCAACATTTGCAAGGCGAACACGATCCGACCGCCGTATTTCTCGGTCAAAACGCCCAAGAACAGCCGCGTCAGCGATCCGGTCAAAACCGGGGTCGCGACGAGCAGGCCGAATTGAAATTCGCTCAGGCCGAGTTCCTGTTTGATCCGCACGCCAATGATCGAAAAAATTGTCCAGACGGCGAAGCAGATGGTGAAGGCGAAAGTGCTGAGTCCCAAGGCCCGGTTTTGATCCGAGTGTGTGACGCCATCGAGTGTGTGCATAGTGCCTCTCCAGGAATTGGACCGACCGCAGGCCGGCTAAGTCCCGCCGACATCAACAGGGTTGCCCGACCGAAATAGTTGACGCAAATCAAAAACTCTCGCGAAATTATATAAATAAATCATCGGCTTACATTTATCATCTTATGACGCGCCTTGGATCAAGCTAGCTCAGGTCGTATGTCCATCGCGCGCTTGACATTTGTTTGGTCGGCGGCGTCTAATTTCAACCGGAGGTATAGGATGGTTATTCATACAAGTGATTTCGAATCGGAAGAAATCCGCTCGCTCGCCCTGTTCTCAAGCCTTGATGACGCCCGCTTTTCGATGTTGATGCGTGGGGCTTATGTACAGAATTTACCGCCGATGATCGACTTGATCACTGAGGGCGATAAAAGCGATTTTCTGCATGTTCTGATCTCTGGCTCTGTCGAGCTGTTTGCTAATTGGAATGACCATGAAACGACGATGGCCGTGCTTCGTCCGACCTCGACATTTATCCTTGCTGCGACAATTCGGCAGGCGCGCTACCTCATGTCCGCCCGCACGCTTGAGAAATCCCGCATTGTTCTGGTGCCTTCAGAAGACGTCAGCGCGATGTTCGATCTTGCCCCGGATTTCGCCCGCGCGGTCGTTACGGAACTGGCTATATGCTACCGCGCCAACATTATGACGACGAAGAACCTGAAGCTGCGCAGCTCGCTTGAACGTCTGGCGAACCATCTTTTGGCTGAGCGTAAGCTTGCCGGAGATACCCAAAGCTTCGAACTCGGGATCGAAAAACGCCGCCTTGCCTCAAGCCTTGGAATGACGCCCGAAAACCTGAGCCGCGCGTTCCGACAGCTTAAACCCTACGGTGTCGCTATTGATGGAAGTCGTGTGATTATCGCAGACCCAAGTGACCTGGAAGGTCTGGCCAAGCCCGCGGATTTGATCGACGAACCCTGCCTAAAGTAAGCACCAAACTGTCGTGTTATGTCTCTTGACAGACTCATTTCGTCCCCATAAGTAAGCGATCACTTACTAACTTACGAGGGCGCCAATGCGCAAATCTGCTCAAGATCGCAAAGCCGAGATAGTGACGACCGTCCTTGATCTGGCCGACCGTATCGGACCCGATCGGGTGACGACGGGGGCGGTTGCTTCGGCTGTGGGCGTCACGCAGGCGGCGCTGTTTCGTCACTTCCCAACCAAATCTGAGATGTGGGAAGCTGTCGCCGATCATGTCGCCGATCAGTTGACGACCGCTTGGGAGGCCGCGCTGGCAAATCACCGCGCGCCGCTTGCCCGCTTAACCGCGCTTGTCGGCGCGCAATTTGATAAAATCGCCGAAACCCCTGCGATGCCAATGCTGCTGTTTTCGCGTGAGTTGAACGTCGAGAACGACAAGCTGCGATTGGCCTTTCGCGGACGGCTTGTGGCCTTTCAGGCGCTTTTGGTGGCCGAAATATCCAATGCACAAAACGATGGCGCGCTGCGGCGCGATCTGGAGGCACCAGACATCGCCATTCTGATCACGTCACTGGTGCAGGGGGTGGCGATCCGCTGGTCACTGGGGGCGCGCGATTTCGCATTGCGTGACGAAGGGATGCGCATTTTCAACGTACAGATGCGGCTGTTAACCGCGCAGGAGGTCTAAGCCATGCGGCGAATCTGGATTTATGGGCTGGTGGCGGTTGTCGCGATTGGCGCGGGGGTGGCGTTTCTTCGCACGCGCCCGCTGAGCGTCACGGTCGCACAGCCTGAAAACGATGTAGCGTTGCGGATCTACGGGCTTGGCAGCGTCGAAGCGCGCGTTCTAAGCCGCGTTGGTTTCGAGGTTGGCGCGACGCTGACGACGCTGTCTGCCGATGCGGGCGATCACGTCACGAAGGGTCAGGAGTTGGCGACATTGCACCCCGCCGAGCAAGAGGCCCGCGTCGCGCGTGCCCACGCCGTGCTTGACGCCAATGCTGCCAACCTTGCCAAGGCCGCCGCCGCAGTCGATGCCGCACGCGTCATGCTTGCACAGCGCGCAGCGGCAAATTTACGTCAGCAAAATCTCGCAAAGCAAAACATCGCCTCGGTGCAGCGCGCTGAAGAAACCCAGCGCGACGAAGACGTTGCGCGCGCTGATCTGGCAGTGGCCGAGGCCGAGCAAGCCGTGATCAAAGCGCAGGGCGAGGATGCGGCGGCAGCCTTGCGTCTGGAGCAGACTTTATTGGCCAATCACCGTCTCACCGCGCCCTATGACGCGATTGTCGTGGCACGCCATGCCGAGGTCGGCACCGTGGTCAAGGCGGGCGATACGATTTTCACCCTGATCGACCCGACAACTGTCTGGATTCAGGCCTATATCGACGAAGAGCGCGCGGGCCAGTTGGCGCTTGGCCAACCCGGCACGATCCGGCTGCGCTCCAAACCGGCATCCGAGTTTCACGGCAATATTGCGCGCATCGGTCTGGAAAGCGACCGCGTGAACGAGGAACGCCAAGTTTGGCTGACCTGTTCGGATTGCCCGCAGCCGATGTATCTGGGCGAGCAGGCGGATGTGCGCATCACCACCGGCCATCGCGACACTGCCCTAATGGTGCCAGAGATCGCGATTTCGGGCTTTGACGGCCATCTGGGACAGGTTTGGCTGGTGCAGGATGGCAAGTTGGGCCAAGCTGAGCTGACCTTTGGCGCGCGTGACGATATGGGTCGCGTTGAGGTCACAGGCGGATTGCCGGACGGAGCCGAAATTGTCACCACGCTGCCCAAAGGCGCCAGCGACGGCCGCGCCGTGCGCGTCGAGGATACGAAATGAACCTTGCACTCAAAGACATTCGTCACGGGCTGTTTCGCTTTATCCTGACCTGTTTCGGGCTGGGGTTGCTGATGACCGTCGTGCTGGCGATGATCGGCATCTATAACGGTCTGGTCGCCGATGCTTTGGCTGTGGTCAAAGCCCCCGCCGCCGACGTCTGGGTTGTCGAGGCCGGAACGCAAGGTCCGTTTGCCGAAGCCTCAGCGATCCCCACCAACACGCGCGACGCGGTGGCGCGCATGCCCGGCGTGGCCGAGGCGGGCGCGATCACCTATCAAACCATAGAGGCCACACATGCTGGCAAGACGCTACGACTGTATGTAATCGGCTACGAGACGGGGCGGCCCGGCGGGCCAAGTGAGATCGTCGAAGGTCGCGGTATTGGAACCAGCCATTTCGAACTGGTCGCCGACCGTAAAACCGGCCTCGCAGTTGGCGACACGATCCGTCTTGGGCGCAACCGTTTCACGGTGGTCGGGCTGGTCGAGGATGCGATGAATTCGGGCGGCGATCCGGCGGTGTTCATGACGCTGAGCGATGCGATGACGCTGCAAACGACACTCGACCCCGCCGCCTCGCGGGTGCAGGCGGCGCGCGGCACGGATGCGGTCAAATCCGCCAGTGTTGCCGCTGTCATAACGCGCGTTGAACCGGGGGCGGATGTCGATTTGCTCACCGCGACCGTGCGTCAGTGGAAGCACCTCGCCGCGCTGACCCAAGCAGAGCAAGAGCAGCTTTTGCTCGCCTCCGTCGTGGATCGCGCGCGCCGTCAGATCGGTCTGTTCCTTGGCATTCTGCTCTCGGTCAGCGCCGTCGTGATCGCGCTAATCATTTACACGATGACGATGGAAAAGCTTAAACAGATCGCCACGCTCAAGCTGATCGGCGCGCCCGATCGCACGATCATCGGGCTAATCGTGCAGCAGGCGCTAATCCTTGGTGCCTCGGGCTGGGGGATCGGCCTCGCGCTGATCCTGCTGGTCAAAGACGACTTCCCACGCCGCGTCGTGCTGGAGCCATTCAACGCCTTGGTTCTGGCGGGTATCATCTTTGTGGTGTGTCTCGTGGCCTCGGGCTTGGGCGTGCATGCCGCGCTCAAGGTGGATCCCGCCACCGCATTGGGGAGCTGACAGATGGCTTTGGGCGATATCCTGATCGACGTGCAAGGCGTGGCCAAGCATTATGGCGAGGGCGAGACCCGCGTCGATGCCCTGCGTCATGTGGATCTGCAGGTTCATGCGGGCGAGGTGATTGCGCTGCTTGGGCCTTCGGGCTCGGGCAAGACCACGCTGCTCAATATCATCGGCTGTATCGTGGGCCCCTCATCGGGGCGCGTCGAACTGGATGGGGAGCCGGTCTTTGACACCAAATGGCTGCGCGGCGATCTGCGCAAGCTGCGCCTTGATAAGATCGGGTTCATCTTTCAGGCCCATAACCTGCTGCCCTTCCTTACGGCCGAGGAAAACGTCTCGCTCGTGCTCGACCTTGCGGGTTGGCCGCGTGCCAAGGGGCGCGAACGGGCGCGCGAATTGCTGGACTATCTCGAGGTCGGCCACCGCGCCCCGGTTAAGCCCGCGCTGCTGTCTGGTGGTGAGGCGCAGCGTGTCGCCATCGCGCGTGCGCTTGCCAACAGCCCGCGCATCATTCTGGCCGATGAACCCACCGCGGCGCTGGACAGCAAGCGCGCGCAGCTCGTGATGGATTTGTTACGCAAACTCGCCGCCGAGCAAGAGGCCTGCATCGTGACGGTGACGCATGACGAAAAGATTTTTGACCGCTTTGATCGCCTGATCCATCTGCGCGATGGCCGTCTTTCGGATGAATAGAAAGCCGGAGGGAGCGATGCGCACAAGACCGCGTTCGATAACCATTGCCGCCATCGTGGCGGTGCTGTTTGGAGCAGTGACTATCGTCTCGGGCGGGCGCGCGCTGTTTGGCGGCGTCGATATGGGGGCGGTCGCACCCTTTGTCTTGTGGTTCAATTTCTTGGCGGGATTTGCATACGTGGCAGCGGGCGTCGGGCTATGGCGCGGGGCGCAATGGGGGCGCGCACTTGCCATCGCAATCGCGGCAAGCACAGCCTTGATCTTCTTGGCGTTCCTGTGGCACATCCTGCAAGGGGGCGCTTTTGAAAGACGTACACTCGTAGCGATGATACTGCGCCTAATGACATGGCTCGCAATCGTGGTGGTAAGCCTCAGGCGCAGCGACATCGCTGACTGACCACCTTCGAAATTCCGCAGCGCTATGGTTGCGATGAGGGCGCAGTCAGGATTGTCACTGCCACGTTTCAAGCGCCATATTGGCACCTATTGCGCTGCCCTCGGACCAAAGATCCGCACATGAATGCACACCAGATCCGTGAGGGCGCGATAGCGCATTTTCCGCGCTGTGCCTATTCCTGATCAGGGGCGCTGATCTTGATCACAATCTGTTCGCGCTGCTCGCGAAGGCGCGCTGTCAGGCGCAGCGTGCCAGTTTCGCCCGTCAGTCGCAGCCAACATCCCGTCGCGCCGCCTGCCAGAACCGGGCAGTCCGGGCCGATCAGCCGGGCAGGACCCTCTACGCTTAAAAACACTGGTTCATTCAGGAAATGCAGCTTGTTGCCCGCCTGATCGCGCGCGCGGATCATCACGTGGATCTCGTTATCGGGTTCTGCCGCGGCGCGGGTCACATCAGGTGCCAGCTCAAGCGTCGTCAACAGCGCGTCGGCGGGAAAAATCCGCTCGGCGACGACTTCACCATTTAGGAACCCGGTGACCTTCCCGCCATGCCAGCTTTCGCCCCATTGACCCAGCTCGGTCTCAGAGAAATGGCGGTGATCGATGATGATCGGCGGATGGGGCAGATGCGGAAAGCGTTCGCGATCAGGGCCGACTCGTTTGATCACATCGGCATAGGACAGCTCGACCTCGTCGCAGTTACTCAGCACGATCAAGGGTAGCACGCCGCCGATATTGCGCTCGCCGCGCGCCCAGACGGTGACGGGTTCCATCACGATCTTTTCTTCGGGCGGCATCTGGCTGGCATAGGCATAGGCGGCGAATTTTGGCTCACGGAAGATGCTCATCACGCCGTGATGGCAAATCCGATCCCCCGCACCGAAATCTTTATGCGTGTTGTAGTCAAACATGCACCAGCCAATGCAGCCCGCAATGCCGGCATCGGGGTCATGTGCGGCATTCAGTACCTCAAGATGGCGCAGCACATGTTCGTGCTGGCGATGCTCGGGGTCGCCCGCCTTCGTGGGGAACATATGGCCGTTATACTCGGTCACCAGATAGGGCACGCGGTTGGGCAACCCCGTGACCTCCTGCTGATCGCGCAAGCCTATGCGCGGGCGGTTTGTGCCGGGCAATTCGAACTCGCCCAGAACGAAGTCGTTCATCGTATAGACGTCTTCGAGCAGATGGCTGTCGGGAATACAGCGCACGCCGCCGGTGGGGCGCGTCGGATCGAGACGATGGGCCAGCGCATTGGTGCGCGCGTAGAAATCATCGGCATCCGGACTTTCATTGATGCGCACACCCCAGATGATGATCGAGGGATGGTTCCAGTCGCGCCGGATCATCCGCCCGACATTCTGCACCGATTCATCCTGCCAGCCGGGGCCGCCAATATGCTGCCAGCCGGGAATTTCCTCAAAGACCATCAGGCCGACCTCATCGCAGCGATCAAGGAAATAAGGGCTTTGCGGATAATGCGAGGTGCGCACGATATTGCAGCCCAGATCAAAACGCAAAATCTCGGCGTCGCGTTCTTGGCTGCGCTGGCCCTGTGCATAGCCGGAATAGGGAAAGCTCTGATGGCGATTCAAGCCGCGCAGCACGACCCGTTCGCCGTTGAGAAAAAACACGTCGGGGGTAAATTCGGCGTGGCGAAAACCGAACCGCTGAACCAGCCTGTCGCCGCTATCGGGAAGCGTTATTTCGAGGGAATACAGCGTCGGGGTTTCAGGGGACCAGAGCACTATGTCTGATATATCAGAAATTTCGACATTATCAGAAGTAGCTTGTTCACATCGCCTAATTTCCGCACCTTCGGGATCGCGCAACACCAGCTCCACTGCTCCGGGTTGCGAGGTTTCGAGCTTCGCCACCACGCGCTTCTGCTCTGCCAGCACATCAGGCGTCTCGATCTTGAGGCTCTGGATATGGCGCGCGGGAAGCACCTCCAGCCAGACATCGCGATAAATTCCGGCATAGGTCAGATAATCAATGCGCCCACCAAAAGGTGGGATCTCGGGGTTCTCGCTGCCGTCGATACGCACCGTCACGCGGAGTCTTCCCAATCCAAGCGGATTTTCCAGCGGCACGGTAAACGGCGTGTAGCCATCACGGTGGCGAGCAACCTCAACGCCGTTCACCCAAACCACCGCATCCGTCATCGCCGCGTCAAAGCGCAGCTGCACGATCTGCCCCGCCCAGTCCGGCTGCCAGTCAATCTCACGCTGATAGGTAAAGACGCGCTGAAACGCACGCTCGTCGAAATAGCTCATCTCCAGATCGATGGCGTTATGGGGGAGCGTGACGGGATTGCCGGGCAACGCTGCTTGCGTCCACGCCGGATCGAAGCCTTCAGCAAAACGCCAATCGGTGTTCAGTTTGAGGACGTGACGCATCTTACCACTCCGCAAAGCTGCCATCGGCGTGACGCCAGACGGGATTGCGCCAGCGATGCCCTTCCGCAGCGGCTTGGCGCACCTTTTCCTCGTTCACTTCAATGCCGAGCCCCGGCCCCTGCGGGATCGCGACAAAGCCGTCCTGATAGTCGAACACATTGGGATCTATCAGATAATCCAGCAGATCCGAGCCCTGATTGTAGTGAATGCCCAGCGATTGTTCCTGAATGAACGCGTTGTAGCAGACCGCATCGAGTTGCAGGTTCGCCGCCAGCGCTATCGGCCCCAGCGGGCAATGCAGTGCCAACGCCACATCATGCGCCTCGGCCATTGCCGCTATCTTGAATGTCTCGGTGATACCGCCGGAATGGCTGGGATCGGGTTGCACGATATCGACATAGCCGCCTTGCAGGATCGCCTTGAAATCCCAGCGCGAATACAGCCGCTCGCCCAGTGCAATCGGCGTCGCGCAATGGTTGGAAATCTCGCGCAACGCCTCGGCATGTTCGCTCAGCACCGGCTCTTCGATGAACATCAGGTTGAACGGTTCCAGCTCTTTCGCAAGCTGTTTGGCCATCGGGCGATGCACGCGACCGTGAAAGTCGATCCCGATCCCGAAATCGGGGCCCATCGCCTCACGGATCGCCTGCACGCGCGCCAAAACGGCGTCGATCTTGGCGTGGCTGTCGATGAATTGCAGCTCTTCGGTGGCGTTCATCTTGACGGCTGTAAAGCCGCGCGCGCCGCATTCCCGCGCCATGTTCGCCGTATCGCCGGGCCGGTCGCCGCCGATCCAGCTATAGACCCGGATGCGGTCGCGCTGCTGCCCGCCCAAAAGCGCATGCACCGGCACGCCAAGCGCCTTTCCCTTGATGTCCCAAAGAGCCTGATCAATGCCCGCAATCGCCGACATGTGGATGCCGCCACCACGATAGAATCCGCCGCGATACATCACCGTCCAATGGTCTTGGATATGGCCCGGATCCTTGCCGATCAGATAATCCGAAAGCTCTTCGACGCAGGCCGCAACCGTGGCCGCGCGGCCCTCAAGCACCGGCTCGCCCCAGCCGCTGATCCCTTCATCGGTCGAGATTTTGACAAAGCACCAGCGCGGTGGGACGATAAAGGTTTCGATGGCGGTGATTTTCATTTTGACCTCGTGGTGAATGTCAGCTGCGTTTGGTGATGATAGGTGTCGCCCGGCCTCAGGATCGCATCGGGAAAATCGGGGCGGTTGGGCGCGTCGGGCCAGGCTTGCGGTTCAAGACATAGCGCGTGATGCGCGGGCAAGTCGCCCGAGGGTGTATCGACCGTATAAAGCTGCGATCCCGGCTGGTTTGTCGAAAGCCGCATCTCGCGCCCGGACATGGGATCGTAAAGCGTCGCGGCGGGCTGGTCATTTTGGGCGTTGAGGCAAAAGCAATGGTCCACACCGGGGTCGCCTTCGCGCAAGATCGGGCGCGGTGCGCGATAGTCAATAACTGTGCCAGCCACAGGTTGCGGCGCGCCAAGCGGGAGATTTACGCCATCAACGGGCAGATATTTCGCCGCATTAATGCAGAGCAGATGGTCGTTCACCGGCCCTCTGCCCGCGAGATTGAAGAACCCGTGCGAGGTAATCGACACCGGGCAGGGGCGCGAGACGCGGGCGCGATAGCTCAGGGTCAGTGTACCCGGCTCGGATAGGCTGAACTCAGCCTCGACATCCAGATCGCCCGGAAAACCCTGATCGCCATCGGGGCTATGTAATGCCAGCGTAACCGAGTGTGCGCGCTGATCCAGAATCTGCCACTCGCGCCGATCAAATCCCTCTGCGCCACCGTGCAAACAGGTCGCGCCCTCATTTGCGCTCAACTCAAAGCTCTGCCCATCCAGCGCAAAGCGCGCCCGCGCAATACGATTGGCAAATCGTCCGACAGTCACGCCGCGAAAACTGCGGGTGCGGCGATGATCGCTAGGCTTTGCCAGCCCCATCATCACCTCGCTCAATTGCCCGTTTCGATCCGGCACACGCAGCGAATGTAGCACCGCGCCGAAAGGCAAAATGCTGGCCTGCATCCCCGAGGGCAGTGCGATATGACAAATCGGCTCAGCCATTGCTGTCGTCGACAAAAGGCGCGACGCGCTGCGTGTGCGCACATAAAAAGGCATCCGCCACCAGCCGCAACGGCGTGAAATCGGCATTACTTTCGCCACGCGCCACGAGATCACGAAACTGCGCGTAAAGCGTGGCATATTCCGAGGCTACCGCGACAGGCTGCACCTGCCCATCAATCGCAAACCGTGCCCCGCCCTGATCAAGCGTTGCGGCGCTATCTTGCGTCTCAAAGCGAATGCGCCACAGTTCGTCACCCGTTTCGCGCCAGTCAAAGTCCGCTTGGATAGCCACATCAGCCGCGCGCATTTCAAGCCGGGCGGCAATCGGCGTCTGGCGTCCCTCTGGCACCAGCAAATCGGCAGAGGTGATCCGCACCGGCTCGCGCAGAACTGTCGTCAAGATCGACAGCGCGTTGATGCCCGGGTCAAAGACGCCCAAGCCTCCGGCTTGCCAGATCCAGTCCTGACCGGGGTGCCATTTGCGCACATCTTCACGCCACTCGATCACCACCTTGCGCAGGCGTTGGCCTGCCACCCAAGCGCGCGCAGCATCGACCCCAGCGGCTGCGCGAGAATGCCATGTTGCAAACAGCGACAGGCCTCGGCGTGCGGCTTCCTCGCGTAAGGCTTCGACCTCGGATAGCGTCGCACCCGGGGGCTTTTCGAGCATCAAGTGACGGCCCGCGCGCAGCACCGCCATCGCCTGATCGAACCGCCCCTGCGGCGGGGTACATAGCGAGATCGCGGGGACATCAGGTTCCGCCGCCAAAAGCGCCTTGATATCGGTGTAGCAGGGCAGATCGGGCAGTGTCGCGTTGCGGCTGGCCAGTGCGGCCAGATGCACGCCCGCGACCTGCTCAAGCGCGGGCAGATGTTGCGCGCGCGCAATCGCGCCTAAACCGACAAGACCGATGCGAAGGCTCATCCGCGTACCCGCGCACCGTCATCGGCGCGAAAGACGTAGACATCGGCCGGGTCAAAGTGCAGCCTGACCGTGCCGCCACCTGCCGTCGAAAGGCGTTTGTCAGTTTCCACGATGATGCGTTCGCCGCTTGGGGCGCGCAGATGGGCATAGCTGACTCCGCCAAGGTTTTCTGCCATATCGACCGCGAAAGCGCCCGCATCCGCGACGATCTTGAGCGCATTGGGCCGCAAGCCGACTTCAACTTCGGTGCCTTCGGGCGGCAGGGCAAACGGGAGTTTGATCGTACTTTCCAGACCGGGCACTTCAACCGCCCCCGCCTTGACTGTCCCGGCAAGGAAATTCATCGAAGGCGAGCCGATAAAACCCGCCACGAAACGGTTATCGGGATCATCATACAGATCCATCGGTGCGCCGACCTGCTCGATAATGCCCGCGCGCAGCACGACGATCTTGTCGGCCATCGTCATCGCTTCGACCTGATCATGGGTGACGTAGATCATCGTCGCGCCGATCTCGCGGTGCAGACGCGCGATCTCAGCGCGCATCTCGACGCGCAGCTCGGCATCAAGGTTGGAAAGCGGTTCGTCGAATAGGAACACTTTCGGCCCGCGCGTGATCGCGCGCCCGATAGCGACGCGCTGACGCTGCCCGCCCGAAAGCGCCGCTGGCTTGCGCTTGAGCAGCGGTTCGAGCTTGAGAATATCGGCGGCTTCACGCACTTTTTGAGCGATTTCCTCCTTGGGATGACCGTTCATCTTGAGGCCGAAACCCATGTTTTCCGCCACCGTCATATGCGGGTAAAGCGCGTAGGTCTGAAATACCATCGCGATGCCGCGCTCGGCGGCTTCGGCATGTGTCACATCTGCATCGCCGATCCGGATCGCGCCGTCGCTCGTCTGTTCCAGCCCCGCGATCATGCGCAACAGCGTGGATTTCCCGCAGCCCGAGGGGCCGACGAAAACGCAAAACTCGCCATGATCGACCGTCAGATCGACGCCGTGGATCACCTCTACGTCGCCGAAACGCTTGACGACTTTCTGCAATGCAACTCCGCTCATCGGGTCTCCTCCCTGATTTGCTCGGGAAAGCGCCAGTTTGCGGCAGCTTTCGCGATCTGGTCCGCCGTCTCAAGGATCAGCGGTGCGTAAGATTCTAGTGCGTCATGGCCAGCGCCATGGCCTGCCGTTATCGACAGCGCCCCCAAGACACGCCCGCTTTGCGACAGGATCGGGGCCGCGACACAGCGGATGCCCGGTTCGTGTTCTTCATCGTCCCACGCGTAGCCACGCGTGCGGATCGCGGCCAGTTCGGCGCGCAGGTCGGCCTCATTGGCCAGCGTGGTCTTTGTGAAACGGTGAAAGCTCTGGTGCGCGATTGCCGCCTCTAGCGGCTTGGGCGCCAGATAGGCCAGCATCGCTTTACCGACACCCGTGCAATAGGCCGGCCCGACCTTGCCCGATTGTGAAAACATTTCGACCGGGCGCGCGGCGTTGCGTTTGTCGACATACAGCACCATGCCCTGATCAAGCTGCGCAAGATGCAGCGTCTGCCCGGTCTTGGCCGACAGCGCATCCAAGTAGGGCGCCGCAATTGGCGCGAGCGAGCTTTGCGCCCAAGCGGCATGCGCCAGCCGCACCAACCGAAGCCCCGGCGCATAGCTTTGGCGCTCGTCATCATAGGCCAGCATGCCCTGATTGGTGAGCGTTTGCAGAAAGCGATAGAGCGTGGCCTTGGGTAGCCCTGACACCGGGAGCAGTTCAGCAAACCGCACTGGGCGCCCGAACTCGGCCACAAGATCTAGCACGGTCAAGGTGCGGCCAACCGTGCCGTCCACTTTCGCGGGGTGGGATTCGTGTTTTGTCATAGGCCTCCTCCACAGGGCTGTTGACAGGATGCGCGATTCACGGCAACATTTCAATATGTAAAACAAGGTTTCATTATTTGGAACTAAAATCGAGACCTTGCCTTACGAAAACCGGGAGGAGAACCGATGAAACTTTTGAAAACCGCAGCCGTTGCGGCGCTGTTGGCCGGTATGGCCCTGCCTGCATTGGCGCAGCAACGCACGCTGACGCTGAATACCGACGCGTCCGATCCGGCGCCCAAAGCCGCCTTCGATCAACTGATCGCAGGCTTTGAGGCCGAAAATCCTGACGTTAAAGTCGTTGTGAACATCTTCGATCACGAAGGTTACAAGACAGCGATTCGCAACTTTCTGACCGCTGACAGCCCAGATCTAGCGAATTGGTATGCCGGTAACCGGATGGCACCTTTTGTCAAATCGGGGCAGTTTCTGGATGTCTCGGATGTCTGGGAGGAGAACGGTCTGAAGGACAGCCTCGCACCCGCGCTGTCATCGATGACGATCGACGGCAAGCAATGGGGTGTGCCCTATACCTACTACCAGTGGGGCATTTACTATAACAAGGATCTCTACAAGAAAGCCGATGTCGAAGTGCCCAAGACTTGGGACGAGTTCATCAGCAATTGCGAGAAGTTCAAAGAGATCGGCGCCGACTGCCTGACCACCGGCACCAAGGCCCTTTGGCCCGCTGCGGGGATTTTCGACTATCTCGATCTTCGCACCAATGGCTATGATTTCCACATGCAACTGACCAATGGTGAGATCCCGTGGACGGATGAGCGTGTGCGCAAGGTCTTTGCCGAATGGGCCAAGGTTCTGCCCTACACCACGCCCAATACCGCCGCGATCGACTGGCAGGATGCGGTGTCTAATATCGTTCAGGGCAAGGCCGCGAACTATGTGATGGGCAATTTCGCCGTTGCCAGCTTCAAGGATGGCGGGATGACGAATGACACGCTCGGCTTTATGGATTTTCCCGAAATCACGCCGGGCCTCGCGCGTGCAGAAGAGGCCCCGACCGATACGATCCATATTCCGGCGGGTGCCAAGAACGTGGCCGATGCCAAGAAATTCCTCGCCTATATCGCACGTGCGGATGTGCAGACCAAGATGAACGAGGAACTCGGACAGTTGCCGATCAACAAGGACGCCTCGGTGGGCGATGATCCCTATCTGCAAGCGGGATTCGAGATTCTCTCGACCGCCGACGGTGGCATTGCGCAGTTCTTTGACCGTGACGCGCCCGCTGCAATGGCCAAGGCCGGTATGGAGGGCTTCCAGGAATTCATGGCCAAGCCCGAGCGCGTTGATGCGATCCTTGATCGCCTCGAAAAGACCCGTCAGCGCGTTTACAAGAACTGATCCACGATCATCTGACGGTGCCCTGTCATGGGGCACCGTTCCTGTTTCATCCCGGATTGTTCCCTAAGACTGAGGATAGCGCCGATGAGTGTTTCACCCGCCATTCCCCAAGGCTCTGCAGGCCAACCCGCGCCGCGCAAGCGCCGCCGACTTAGCCGCAAGCTAGCGCCTTGGCTGTTTCTCGCGCCGGGCATGTTCATGTTCCTGATCTATGTACTTATCCCGATCGGGCGCTCGATGTGGATCTCGTTCTATCAGTGGGACGGGCTGAGTCCGGCGCAGTGGATCGGGATGCAAAATTACGTCGAACTTCTTGATGACGAGGCGTTCTATACCAGTCTCAAGAACAACGTAATCTGGCTGGTGCTGTATATGCTGGCGATCCCGCTGGGGCTGTTTATCGCGCTGTTTCTCAACCAGACCGTCCGGGGAATCCGGATCTACAAATCGCTGTTCTTCTTTCCCTTCGTGATCAGTCAGGTCGTCGTCGGCCTAATTTTCTCATGGTTCTACGCCCCCGATTTCGGGCTGTTTTACAAGATATTGGAGTGGTTCAGCGGTTATGGCATCGCGGTGCTGGCCGATGAGAACCTTGTGACCTACGGGATTATCGCCGCCGGGCTGTGGCCGCAGATCGCCTATTGCATGATCTTGTATCTGACGGGGTTGAACTCGGTTGCGCCCGACCAGATTGAGGCCGCGCGGCTGGACGGTGCCAAAGGCATCAAGATGCTGTGGTATGTCGTGTTGCCGCAATTGCGCCCGGCGACCTTCATCGCGCTGGTCGTGACCGTGATCGGGGCGTTGCGCAGCTTTGATCTGGTGTCGATCATGACCTCGGGCGGACCTTATGGCTCGTCGCGGGTGCTGTCCTATTACATGTACGAGCAGGCGCTGTCGGAATACGGCTATCGCATGGGCTACGGCGCGGCGATCGCGGTGGTGCTGTTTGCCATCATGATGATTTTCATCTCGGGCTTCATCTGGAAGATGTGGCGCGACGAAAGGGGGCTTTGATATGTTTCCGCGTCCAGTTCAATCCATGAGTCCCGCCGCACGCACCGCCTATAAGGTGGCGCTGCCGGTCATGCTGATCCTGTGGCTGCTGCCGCTTTTGGGGGTCGCGATGACCTCGCTACGCCCGTCCAGCGATCTTGCGCAGGGCAACTATTTCGGGATGCCGTCCTATCTGGCGTTTTCGAATTATCTTGATGTGTTTCGCAATTCGCCCTTTGCCAGCTATATGCTGAACTCGTTTCGGGTCACGATCCCGACGATGATCGGCGCGGTGGCGCTGTCCTGCCTGACCGGCTATGCGCTGGCGGTCTACAGATTCAAAGGCAATCTGCTGATCTTTTTCCTCTTCGTGGCGGGCAATTTCGTGCCCTTCCAGATCCTCATGGTGCCGGTGCGCGATCTTACGGTGAAGATGGGGCTTTATGACACGATTACGGGGCTCGCGCTATTCCACATCGCGTTTCAAACCGGGTTCTGCACGCTATTCATGCGCAATTTCATCAAGGCATTGCCGCG
Source organism: Thioclava sp. (assembly GCF_048263065.1). Lineage (NCBI taxonomy): Bacteria > Pseudomonadati > Pseudomonadota > Alphaproteobacteria > Rhodobacterales > Paracoccaceae > Thioclava > Thioclava sp. The sequence goes on along the minus strand of NZ_JBLXEM010000016.1, from coordinate 16,849 downwards.
CGAGCTGATCGAGGCGGCGCGGGTCGAGGGCGTAGGCGAATGGCAGATTTTCTGGCACATCGTGCTGCCGCTGGTGCGCCCGGCGATTGCGGCGCTGTCGGTGCTGATCTTTACCTTCATCTGGAATGATTATTTCTGGGCGATGGTGCTGACCACGGGGGCCGATACGCAGCCGATCACCGCAGGGCTGAATTCGCTCAACGGGCAATGGGTCGCGGCGTGGCAGTTGGTGTCGGCGGGCTCGATTTTGGCTGCGCTACCACCTGTCGCGATGTTCTTTCTGATGCAGAAACACTTCATTGCAGGGCTCACGCTCGGGGCGGTGAAATGATCCGCACTTGGCACTTGCGAGATACGCACCAAAGCCTTGTTCTGGCCAGCCGCGATGACCGGCTGCCAAAGGTGATCTACTGGGGAGCTGCCCTGCCCGAGAGTGAGGATCTGGCGCAGCTTGCCGCCAGCGCCGAGATGGATGTGACGGGCGGGATGCTGGATCGCAATCCCGATCTGTCGATCTGCCCTGAAGCCTCGCAAACCTTCCCCGGTGAGCCGGGTTTGATCGCGCGCGATGCGCAGGGTCGCGTGCTGCGCCCGGCCTTTCGCTTCGCGTCAGAAACGGTTCGCGCGGATCAGCTTGCGCTGGTCTATCGCGATGCGGCGTTGGGTGTGTGCTATCGGGCCGATTTCGCGCTCGACGCCGCCACCGGAATGATCACCGCGCGGGCCGCGCTGGATAGCGAGACGCCAATCACGCTGCATTGGCTGGCTGCCCCGGTCTTTCCTGCATCGCAGCTTTGCGACGAAATGCTGGAGTTTTCGGGCCGCTGGTGTGGTGAATTCCAAGTGACCGCAACGGCTTGGTCACCCGGCCAGCGGGTGCGCGACAATCACAGCGGGCGCACCGGGCATGAACATTTTCCCGGCCTGATCCTGCCCACGCGCGGTGCGAGCAAGACCAGCGGCGAAACCCGCGCCTTTCATTATGGCTGGTCGGGCGGTCATCGAATGGTGGCCGAGGAATTGCCCGATGGGCGGCGCCAAATTCAGTTCGGGCATGCCTCGGGCAGCGAACCTATGCCGGGCACACATTTCGAAACCGCGCCCCTTTACGCGGTCTATTCCGCGGTGGGCTCGAATGGCTGCGCGGTTGCTTTTCAGCGCCATCTGCGCGACCGGATCGTGCAATTTCCAGACCAAGCTCTGCCGCGCCCGGTGCATTACAATTGCTGGGAGGCGGTCTATTTCGACCATGATCTGAGCGAGTTGTTCGAGATCGCGGATCGCGCCTCCAAGCTGGGGGCGGAACGCTTCGTGCTTGATGATGGCTGGTTCGGGCGGCGCGATGACGACACGACCAGCCTTGGCGACTGGCAGGTTGATCCGCGCAAATATCCCGATGGCTTGGGTCCGTTGGTTGCGCATGTGAACGCGCTAAGCATGGGGTTCGGGCTGTGGTTCGAACCTGAAATGGTCAATCGCGACAGCTATTTGGCGCGCGCGCATCCCGATTGGCTGCTTGGGCCGCCCGATCAAATCGAAGGCCGCCAGCAACGGGCGCTTGATATCGCGCGCAAGGACGTTCGCGATTATCTGTTCAGCGCAATCAGCGCGCTGCTTTCGCTACATCCGATCGAGTATGTAAAATGGGATCATAACCGCGTCCTACCCCATGCCGATGCCGCCCAGACGCGCGGGATCTATGCGCTTTTGGATCAGCTTCACGCCGCACATCCGGGGGTGGAGTTCGAAAGCTGCGCCTCGGGGGGTGGGCGGATTGATTTTGGTATTCTTGAACGCACGACGCGGGTGTGGTTGTCAGACAGCAATGACGCGATTGAACGGCTGCGTATTCAGCATGACGCGGCGCTGTTTCTGCCGATGGTTGTCACCGGTTCGCATGTCGGGCCACGGCGGTGCCATACGTCGGGTCGCGTGATCGACATGGAAATGCGCGCGTGGGTGGCGGCCCAGCGTCACATGGGCTTCGAAATGGACCCGCGCGAGTTGACCGAAGAAGAGGCCAAAGTCTTGTCCGATGTCACGACATGGTGGAAAGCCAATCGCGATTGGCGCGCACGTGCCGACATTCTTCGTCTCGAGGTCGCCGACCCCGCTGTGATCGCAGAAATACAACTGGCCGAAGATGGCGCGCGTTTCGTAGTTTTTGTGGGCCAAGGCGAAACCTCTGCGCAGATCCTGCCGCGTCCTCTGCAGCTGAGCGGGCTGGACCCGCAGGCGCGGTATCGGCTGAACCTGCGCAACCGTGCGCAAGCGCCGGGGCTTTCACGCGGAGCGCCTGCGCTGAAAAAGGGCGCGCTGGAGTTGAGCGGGCAGGCTCTGATGGGGCACGGCGTGAGCTTGCCTTGTAGCTTCGCGCAAACCATGTGGGTGATCGAAGGGGAAAAGCTATGACTGCGCTGAACACCGACGCCGCCCCTAACTGGATCGCTGCCGACTGGGGCACCACTCATCTGCGCCTTTGGGCAATGCGTGGCAATGAGGTGCTGTCAAAGCGCAGCTGTGATCAAGGAATGGGGCGGCTGAAACCTGCGCAATTCGGCTCCGTGCTCGAAGCGGAAATCGCGCAATGGGGCACCGATTGGGGCGGTATTCCAGTGGTCGCTTGCGGCATGGTCGGCTCACGTCAGGGCTGGACGGAGGCGCCCTATCGTGCGACCCCAACCGATCCGCGCGCGCAGCTGATCCGGGTGCCAGATCACGCCGCCCGCCCGGTCTATATCGCGTGCGGCATTCGCCAAGATGATCCGCCCGATGTGATGCGCGGCGAAGAAACCCAGATCGCAGGTTTGCTTGCCCAGTCCCCTGATTTTGACGGTATCGTCTGTCTGCCCGGCACACATACGAAATGGGTGCGGCTGCGCGCAGGCCAGATTGAGCGATTTCAAAGCTGCATGACGGGTGAACTATTCGAGTTGCTCGCAAAGCATTCGGTGCTGCGCCATACGCTGGACACTGATGGCTCGGATCTGCCCGCTTTTGACGCGGCCTGCGTTGAAGCACTGGCCGACCCTGCGCGTGCCTATGGCGAGCTGTTCGCCTTGCGCGCCGGCGCATTGCTCAACGGTTTTGATCCGAATAGCGCCGCCTCGCGTCTCTCGGGGATGCTGATCGGCTGGGAGCTGGCGGCGACGCGCGATCTATGGACGGGGCATACCGTCGCTCTGATCGGCAGTCCAAAACTCGCTGCGCTTTATGCCCGCGCGCTGGGCGCGAATGGCGTGGAGACGCAAGATTATCCGACCGAACCCACAACCCTCGCCGGGCTGCACGCTGCCTGGCAAACCATCGGAGCCTGCCCATGAGCCGCCCCCTGATAGCCATCCTGCGCGGGATCACCCCGCCCGAGGCGCTGCCCGTTACCGAAGCGTTGATCGACGCTGGGATCACTCGCATCGAGGTGCCGCTTAACTCGCCTGATCCTCTTGTCAGCATCAAGGCCATGGTGGAGCGCTTTGGCACGCAGGCAGATATCGGCGCGGGCACCGTCCTGACCCCTGAACACGTGCGCGCTGTTGCGGCGACTGGTGCGCGACTGATCGTGTCGCCTAATTGCGACCCGGCGGTGATTGGGGAAACCAAGACTGCAGGGCTGCAAAGCTATCCCGGCGTAATGACCCCGACCGAGGCTTTCGCTGCAATTGCGGCGGGGGCAGATGCGCTCAAGCTGTTTCCCGGTGATCTGATCGGGCCAGTGGGGTTGCGCGCGATGGCCGCCGTCTTGCCGCGCGACGTGGCGCTTTATGCCGTGGGTGGTGTGTCGGTTGAAAACATGGCCGACTGGCAGCGCGCCGGGGCGGCGGGTTTCGGCATTGGCAGCGCGATTTATCGCCCCGGCGACAGTGCCGAAACCGTTTCGCAAAAGGCGCACGCCTTGGTCGCCCGCTTTGACGAGGTGTTCACGCAATGACCGCCACGATCTACGACGACCGCGCCTGTTCCCTCGGCGAGGGCGCGTTCTGGCACCCCGAGCGCGGCCAGCTTTTCTGGTTCGACATCTTGCGCGGACGCTTGCTAAGCCGCGCGGGCGATCAGGCGCTGGAGTGGCAAATTGGCGAGATGGCCTCGGCGGCGGGCTGGATCGACCGCGACACGTTGCTGATCTCGACCGAGACGGGGTTGCGCCGGTTCGACATCACAAGCGGCGCTCATGAACCCATCGCCGCGATCGAGGCCACGCACGCCGACACCCGCTGCAATGACGGGCGGGCCGATCCGATGGGCGGGTTTTGGACGTCCACCATGGGCAAGGCAGCAGAACCGAAAGCCGGCACGATTTATCGCTATTTCAACGGCGCTGTGGAACCGGTGCTGCGCGATCTCACGATCCCGAATGCGATATGCTTTTCCCCCGATGGGCGGCGCGCCTATTTCGCCGACACGCCGACGCGAAAAATCATGATGCTGGCGCTGGATGCACAGGGCTGGCCCGAAGGCACGGCCGAGGTCTTTGTCGATCTTGCACCAGAGGGGCTCAACCCCGACGGAGCGGTGACCGATACCGAAGGCGCGCTATGGAACGCGCAATGGGGGGCGGGGCGCGTTGCGCGTTACCTGCCCGATGGCCGCTTTGACTACGCGCTTGCTGTGGCAGGACGGCACAGTTCTTGCCCCGCGTTCGGTGGCCCCGATTTACGGCTGCTTTTTGTGACCACTGCGCAAGAAGGAATCGCCACGCCAGATAGCGCGCAAGGCTGCGTGTTTTCGCTCAACGCCCCGGTAGCTGGACGCGCAGAGCCACGCGTCCAGCTGTAACGCCCCGATTGTTTTACTCGACTATCTGCATCCCGTTCGGGCACGATGCGTGCATATGAATCGAACGCCTCCTGACGCATGGCCGCTCGTGCAGATCGACGAGCGGCTTATGCTAGTGAGATGGGCTACCGCATCCGAGATTGGGGGGCGCAGGATCGAGATCTACCACACATTCGGGTCGATGCCCTGCGCCTGAAGCGCTGCGAACTTGTCTTGCAGGAACCGCTGGAACGGCTGATCGCGATAGGCACCGCTGGCGACGTATTCGAGACCCGAGAGATGGTGGAACGGCTTGAAATAGCCCGGCATGCGAAACGCCTCGGCTTGGCGCAGATCTTCGGCACCGGCGTTTTGGGCCGGAATCAAGATCTGCGTCGGCGTGAAATTCACGAACCATTTTTGCGCCAGCGCGCGTTCTTCCAGCGCCTCGCCGTCAAAATCGACGCTCTCTCGCGCGCCCCACAGATCAAGTTGCACGACGGTGAAATTGGCCTCGATCAGCTCGATGATTTCGCGGCGTTGGAAATTGACCAGATGCATCTCGCGGCAATAGGGGCAGCCGCGTTGCTCAAACAGAACGAGCAGGCCCTTGCCCGCTGCGGCGGCTTCGTTCAGGTCATCACCGAAATCAAGAAAGCTGTCGTGAAAGAACGGCTGCTGGTAAAGACCACCGTCGCCCATCACCGCCTCGGCCCGCGCGCGCCTTGGCACCAAACCTGCGGCGGCGGCCCCTGCCATCAGGGTGAAAATCTCGCGTCGGTTCATCGCAGGTTCCTCCCTTGCCTGCCAAGCATGTTAGCACAAATCGTCCGATCCGCGAAAAATGCGCGCGCTGTTTTTGCCTAAGCGCGTTCAATATCGACAAGGCTCTGGCACAAACCGCAGGATATTGTCCGCAAACATGATAAAGCCCCCGGTGCCTGTCAGGCCTGCCGGGGGGCTATCATCCGCGCGCCGGAGTTCAAGCCGCGCGGGTGGTCTTAATCGCATCGCGCAAAGTGGCCGCATCGACCGCACCCGGATACACATCGCGCCCGATGATATAGGCGGGCGTGCCCTGCAACCCGATTGCCACCGCCTGCTGGTCATTGCGTATCAACAGCGCGTCGATCTGTTTGCGGTTGGCTTTGTAGCCCGCCATGGCTTGTTTCGGATCAACTCCCGCCGCGCTGAGCACCGTCTCGATCTGCGCGTTGGACAGCTTGCCTTTGGTCGCCATCAGCGCCTCGAGCGCGGTTTCATACTTGCCCATGCTCTGCGCGCCCAGCGCCAGTTGCGAGGCATAGACCGAAGGTGCGCCAAAGATCGGCCAATCCTTCATGACAACGCGCAAATTGCCGTCTTCCTTCATCACCTGCTCAATGACGGGATGGTTCGATTTGCAATAGGGGCATTGGTAGTCAAAGAACTCGACAAGGGTCACGTCGCCCTTAGGATTGCCCATCGCGGGGGCGTTGGGGTCGTGAAAGACAGCCTCGGGGGTGATGTCGGCGGCAAGGCTTGCGCGGGGCAAGATCAGCGCGGTGCCGGTTAGTGCAAGAAAGGTTCTGCGGTCGATCATGTCTGGTCTCCTACGGATGTTTCGGGATTGGGAAAATCATCGGCGCTATAGGGCACTGGCGGCAGGGGCTGGCCCGGCGGCACCGTGCCCTGGCCGCTTTGAGCGCGGGTCAGCACGACAACATCCGTGCCCGAGCGCACCCGGTCGGCCAAGTCGATGATGTCTTGGTTGAACAGCCGGATGCAGCCTGCCGAGGTCGCCTTGCCGATGCTGGAATCGTCCATCGTGCCGTGGATGCGGTAAAACGTGTCCTTGTTGCCGCGATGCAGATACAGCGCGCGTGCGCCCAGCGGATTATCAAGCCCGCCCTTAAGCCCGTCTTTGACAGGGCCGTAAAGCGCGGGGTCGTCCTTGATCATGTTCTGCGTCGGCGTCCAGCTTGGCCAATCGCGCTGATAGGGAATGTGACCCTCACCCGCAAATCCGCGCCCGTCCTCACCCACAGCCACGGTGTATCGCAGCGCGCGGTTGTCCTTTTGCACAAAGTAAAGTTTGCGCGCCCAAGGATCGACGACAATCGTGCCGGGCGGCTTATCCGTCCAGTATTCGACCTCCTGACGGGCCTTATCCTCGCTGAGATATTTCGGATTGACCGCCGGGATCAAGCGGCCGTCATCCTCGGTCGCGCTATAGATCTCACGCAGATGCGCGCTAAGCTGTGGCGTGGCCGGGGCGGGCGCTGTCTGGGGCGGTTCGGGTGCGCAAGCGGCAAGCACGACGAGGGCGAGCATGGCGATTTTTGCATGCATCATTGCGCGATCTCCTTGAGTGATGCGGTTAGGGTGGGGGCTGTGACGTCTCCGACTAATCGGCTGCCCTGCGCCTCTTGATGGTTAGGGCCAAGAAAGATCAGCGTCGGCGGGCCGATCACCCCAAGCGATTTCAAAAGCGCTTGTTGCGATGCGCCCGTTTTCGTCACATCGACGGCAATTGGCGTGACCTGTTTCAGCGCGGCCTGCACCTGCGGATCGGGCAGCACCTTGCGCTTGATCGTGGCGCATTCGGTGCACCAATCTGCCGTGACCATCAGCATCACTGGCTTGTCTTTGGCACTGGCGAGCGCGGCGGTTAACGCCTCGGGCGTCTCGACATGGGTGAAATCAGCTTCGGTCAATGTGGCCGTTGCCTGCGGTGCTGCACCTGCGCGGGCGGTAAACCGATCAAGCGGGCGCAGCGGGTCGCTTGCGCCGCTGGCCGCGCCGATGGCCTCAAGCGCGCCGGCCAGCAATGCGGCGATTCCAAGCGCGCCACCAACGCGGCGGATCGCGGGCGTCGCTGCGTCAAAGCGATCGCGTCCGCCAAGCCAGACGCCCACGCCGATCAACCACAGCGCCCAAAGCGCAAGCAGCGCAGTTCCCGGCAGCACGCGCCCCAACAGCCAGATCGCCATGCCGAGAAAGACAAATCCGAAGGCGCGGTTGATTCCGGTCATCCAGCTGCCCATGCGCGGCAGAACAGCCGAGCCAAACAGCCCCACTGCAAGCAGCGGTACGCCCTGTCCCAGCCCCAGTGCAAACAGCGCCGCAGCCCCGAGCGTCGCATCGCCAGTTTGCGCGATATACAGGAACGCACCCGCCAGCGGCGCGGTCACGCAAGGCCCCACGATCAGCGTCGAGGTAAAGCCCAGCAGCGCCGCCCCGGCAAGCGTGCCGCGCGGTCCTTTGAGCGAGCTGACCTTGTTGGTCAAGCCTTGCGGCAAGCGCAGATCGAACAGCCCGAAAGAGGCCAGCGCCAGCAGCGCAAAAAGCGCGGCCAATGCGGCAATCACCGCCGGGGCCTGCAGCAGGAATTGCAGGTTTTGCCCCGACCACGCGGCGACGATACCCAACAGTCCGAAAGCCGACGCCATCGCAAGCACATAGGTGCCAGTCAGCGCCAAACCGCGCGCAGGTGTCAGCCCCTTGCCTTGCGCGCCCAACATCGCGGCAACAATCGGCACCATCGGCAGTACGCAAGGCGTAAAGGCCAGCAATAGACCAAAGCCAAAGAAACTTAGCACCACAAACGCCGCGCCCCCCTTTGCCGCGATCCCGGCGACAAGTCCGCCATCCGAGGACAGGCTCAGGGTTTGCGGCGATGCTTGTGCCGCCATGCTTGTAGTCTGGGGCGCGCTGCTTGGCGCGCTCTGGTCGGTCTGCGACATCGCATTCCCCGAGGTCGCGCCGATCCCCGCGGGCGGCGTGATCTCTCGGCTTTGCGGCGGATAGCACAGCCCCTTTTCCTCGCAGCCCTGCCAGTGCAGTGTGAACGGCCCGGTGATCCCGCTCACCGTTGCCTGCGTGTGATCGTGCCAGATTTCAACGGTGCCGAAATTGGGATCATCCTTCATTACGCCCGGCGTGCTGTGCAGCACGGGCGCAGCGCCGTCCTTGGCGCTGACCGTCAAGTGGTCGCGATATAGGTAGTAGCCCGGCGCAATATCAATCGACACATCCAGCGTGCCGTCATCCACCCAACGCGTCTGAACCTGAAACGCCTGCTCCGGGCTAAGCGGCCCGCCGCCCTTGGGTTTGAGCAACTCAAAACCCTGTGCTTGCGCAAGGCCCGACATGGCGAGAAAGAAAGCGATCCCCAAAGCGATCAGGGCGCGAAGAAAAACGGGAGGTTGGGTATAAGTGTTCATGCTCGCCAAATCGCGGGCGAATCTTAAGTCAGTCTTAAGGTTCGTGCGCTTCAAGCACGGCGAAGGAGAAAATATGCGTCTACTCGTCGTCGAAGATGACCACATTCTGGCAGATGGGCTCAAGGTGGGGTTGGGCATGACGGGTTTTACACCCGATGTGGTCGGTACGCTTGAGGATGCGCGCGCCGCCCTTGCAGGCACGCGCTATGCAGCACTCGTGTTGGACCTGATGCTGCCCGACGGGTCGGGGCTTGATTTGCTACGCGAGTTACGCGCGCGGCGCGCCGACATGCCCGTGCTGCTGCTGACCGCGCGCGACGATGTCGAGGACCGCGTGGCGGGGCTGGATGCGGGCGCAGATGACTATCTTGGCAAGCCCTTTGATCTTGACGAATTGGCTGCCCGTCTGCGCGCCTTGACTCGTCGTGCCGATGGGCGCGCCTCGGCAAGCATTTCCCATGACGGTCTGGTGCTTGACCTCAGCGCGCGATCGGCGACATTCGACGGCCAGCCGCTAAGACTCTCGCGGCGCGAATTCGCCGTGCTTCAGGCGCTGGCCGAGCGCCCCGGTCGCGTGCTGGCGAAATCCGATCTTGAAGAGCGTCTTTACGGCTGGGACGCGGAAGTCGAAAGCAACGCCGTCGAGGTTCACATTCACCATCTTCGCGCCAAGCTCGGGCGCGAGTTCATCGAAACCCTGCGCGGTATCGGCTACCGCATCCGCCCCGAGGAGCAAACGCCATCTCCCTCCGCCTCCGCCTTTTCCTGATCCTGACCGGCGCGACGCTCGCGGTCTGGCTTTCGGCTGTGCTCTGGATCGAGCATTCGACCCGCGCCGAAGTGCAAAGGGTTCTTGATGCGCGTCTGGTCGAGGCGGCGCGGATGGTTTCCTCGCTGGTGTCAAAAAACCAGATGGCGCTCAACCGTGACGCGCCGGGGCAAATATCACTGCCCGAGAGCACGAGCTATGAGCATCAGCAATTCTGCCAGATATGGTCCTTTTCGGGCGGGCTGGTGGGGCGTTCTGATGGCGCACCAAGCGAGCAACTGGTGCCCGCAAGCGCGACCGGATTTCGCAACGTCACCCAAGGCGGCAAGGCGTTGCGCGTCTACACAATCGTTGATCGCAACATTGGCGGGCAGGTCACTGTCGGCGACAGCCTTGAGTTGCGCGACCGGCTGGTGCGCGATGTGATTGCAGGCTTTCTTTGGCCTGCGCTGGTGATTTTGCCGATAATGTGGGCGTTGATCTGGCTGTCCATCGCCAGAGGGCTTGCGCCGCTCGATCGTTTCGCGCGGGACTTGGCAACGCGGCAGGTCAGTGACCTCGGCGCGCTGCCCGACACCGACCGGAGACCGCGCGAAATTCGCCCTGTCGCGAGCGCGCTCAACGATCTGCTTGCCCGTTTGGGCATCGCGCGTGATCGCGAGCGCGACTTTATTTCCTACGCGGCCCATGAGCTGAAGACCCCGCTTGCCGGGCTAAAGACGCAAGCCCATATTGCGCGGCGAGCGCCTGATGCCAAAACCCGCGATCATGCGCTTTCGGCCATTGAGACCTCGGTTGGCCGAACGGATCGGATGGTGCACCAGTTGCTTGATCTTGCACGGGTCGAAAGCAGAAAAGAGCGCGGCGAACCGGTCAACCTGATAGCGATTTTGCAGCAGGTGCTCAGCGCTCTCGCCGAGTTCGCGGATCACAAGGGGGTGCCGCTTGAATTTGAGGAAACCGCCATCAGCCCTGCTCTGCTCGCCGATCCGTTCCTGCTCACCATCGCGCTGCGCAACCTGATCGAGAACGCGATTCAGGCAAGTCCGACGGGTGAGACAGTCGCCGTGACCTTGGCGGCGACAGGCCCGGATCTGAGCATCGATATTCGTGATAAAGGCCCCGGTTTGCCCCCGGAAATTGCCACGCAAGCCCATCAGAAATTCATCAAGGGGAGCGACAGCGACCAGACGGGCAGCGGCCTTGGTCTGTCCATCGCAACAGATGCGATTGAGGCGCTTGGCGGCGTGATCCGGTTTGAGCGACGCGCGGACGGTCATCACACGATCATCGTTCTTTCAAAGGGGAACGCAATCTTAAGGCCTGCGTAGAGCGCGTCGCTTCGCTGGCAGCGCCGCAGGACTGTCATATCCGCGCACTCAGTTTTCACCGCTGCCATGCCCTGATCTTGCGCGGCATCGTGCAAGAGTCGCTTGCCAATAGGACCCCTCATGCCTGAGAATATTTGGAGCATTGCCCGGAGTGCGATCTGCTTGGCGGGAAGGGGGAGGACCAATGAGTAAGAACAAACCGACGCCGGGCAGCTATGCTTCGCCGCCCTGTCTGGCCCACGAAATCGACCCGACTTATTTCGATCCGCTTGGCGTTGACGCACAACAGGCACGTGATGTGGCGCGCTGGCGCAAGGCGGAACGGGCGCGGCTTTTGACAGAGCGCACGGCGCTTTCAGTAGACACGCGCAAAGCCGCCGCGATCGCCATTGCCGATCATCTTGAGCATCTGCTTGCACAGCGCTTTGACACCCTCAACGGGTTGACGATTTCGGCTTGGTGGCCAATCAAGGCCGAGATTGATTTGCGCTTCTGGCTTGCCAAATTAGCCAAGCGTGGGGCACGGGCCGCCTTGCCGCTGGTCACCACCAAGAATGCACCTCTGACCTTTCGCGAATGGACGCCGCAGACGCGGATGACGCGCGGGTTCTGGAATATCCCCGTGCCCGCCGAGGGGGCCGACATTGTCCCTGACATCACCCTGTCCCCGGTCGTTGGCTGGGATGGTGCGGGGTTTCGGCTGGGCTACGGCGGGGGCTATTTCGACCGCACGCTTGCCGCGATTGCGCCGCCTCCCATGGCTATCGGGATCGGGTTGGACGCAGCACGGATCACCACAATTTTCCCCCAGCCCCATGACATAGCGATGCACGCTATCATAACGCAAAGCGGCATCGCCAAACAGGAGCAGATCTGATGGCGGGGCGGTGTGTCGAAAGGGTGAAGCTGGTAGCCCACTGAGAGAACCGAGCGGGCGGGTGTCTAAAGCAAAGTTGTCGTTGAAAACACTGACGACTGTGAACCACTCTGGAGCGTGAGGGGCACGGAGCACTTGCCCGACCCGTCAAGATAACGCTTACCCTGCGCATCGATGATGTAGGCACCTTCGCCCTTTGTGGCTATGGGCAAAGTCGCTTTGGTGTGGCGCGGAAATACATGGGTCAGGTCGGTCCCCCCTTCGGGACAGGAAAGCGTGAAACTCGCCGGTACAGAGATAAAACACATGGATCATACGTTGGCGAGAAATTCCAAACTGGCCCCTGCAAAGGTCTCGCGGCTGGCCCAAGCGCTGCAGTATCAAAACTTCGAGGCTCTGCGCGACGTCATGCGCAACCAGTTCGGGTGTCGAGTGCTCGCCTTTGCAGACCTCCTCTTCAAAGAGCAAGAATTACAGGAATAGGGTGCAAAGCTCCGATAGCGGAGCACACAACCCGCGCGGCTGGGTTGTCTTCATGGTCACCGTTGTTGCGCTGAGTTGGTTGATCTTGCTGGTCCTGCTGGCGTGACCAATCGGACCTTACGTCTTGCCGGGCAACATGATCAATAACGCCTGCCAGATCCATCTGACCTATGCCATTTTTTTGTTGTCGACGATGGCCTATCCGTTGTTCAAGTTAGTCCCCAATGACTACGTGCCTTGTTATGATTGGGCGATGGTGCAGTTTCGCAACCGTAGAATCCGGTCTTCAATGGCATGCAGTCCTCATGACGGTCTTCGGGGGCCGCCGCCGTCACGCGCTTAAAATACTGGTTCATAACCGCCGCGCGGCGATGTTGCGTGCATGATTGAAAAATTCACGCAACCCGCCCTGACCTAAATACAGACAGTAGGGCCAGAATGGATTTATTTTGACGCTTATTGGTGTTTCATGACTCCTAAAACGGAGCGTTAAAATGCGTGATTTCAATGGATTAAACGAGGATGAGATGGCCTAGCTTGAGCCTTTCTTCCCGAAATCCCAAGGCAGGCCACGCGCTGATTGGCGTTGTTGGCGGCTCCTTCCGTTTTTCTTTTGATTTGGGGCGTTGGAACAAATGCCGCGCGCTGCGAGTTCATCTCGCAGAACATAAACGGAAAGGGAGAGTGTTCATGTTTAGCATGATTGGGGCCGCCATCGTCTTCATTTTGGATATTTGGGCCATTGTGTCGATCTTGGGATCAGGCGCGTCGACGGGGGGCAAAATTTTGTGGATATTGCTGATCCTCATCTTGCCGGTGCTGGGTTTCATCATCTGGCTGGTAGCTGGGCCGAAAAGCGGCAAACAAATCGCCTGATGCTTCGCGCACAGAGCATTTAAACGACACACGGACGCGCTCTTAGGTGGAGCGCGTCCGTTTTTTGTAGTTTGTCCTGCGTAACCCGTAGGATCAATCAGGCAGAATACGCACGCCACCCTTGGCAGCTGAACTCGCCAGCAACGCATAAGCCTTGAGCGCGGTAGACACGGCGCGTTTGCGCGGTGCGGCAGGTTTCCATGGCAGCGGACCTTTGGCGGCACGGCGCGCCTCAAGCGTGGCATCATCGACGGCAAGATTTATCGTGCGACCGGGGATGTCGATCTCGATCAGATCGCCGGTTTCCACCAGTCCGATCAGTCCACCCTCTTCGGCCTCGGGGCTGACATGGCCGATCGACAGGCCCGAAGTGCCGCCCGAAAACCGTCCATCCGTCAGCAGCGCGCATTTCGCGCCCAAGCCCTTGGATTTCAGGTAAGAGGTCGGATACAGCATCTCTTGCATGCCCGGCCCGCCACGCGGCCCCTCATATCGGATGACGACAACTTCGCCCTCGACAACTTTACCCGTCAAGATCGCTGAAACTGCATCATCCTGACTTTCAAACACCTTGGCCGGACCCGAAAATTTCAGGATCGAGTCATCCACCCCGGCGGTTTTCACGATGCAGCCCTGCGTCGCGATATTGCCCGACAGAACCGCCAGCCCGCCATCTTGCGAAAACGCATGCTCAGCCGTGCGGATTACGCCCGTCTTGCGGTCGCGATCAGTCTCTTTGTAGCGGTTCTGGGTGGAAAATGCTTGCGTGGTGCGCACTCCGCCCGGCGCTGCGCGGTAAAACGCGTCAACGGCCGCATCATTGGCGACCATCACGTCCCATTTCGCCAGCGCCTCGCCCATGGTTTCGGAATGCACCGTGCGGGCCCCGGAATGGATCAGCCCGGCCCGGTTCATCTCACCCAGAATTCCCATAATGCCGCCAGCGCGATGCACGTCTTCCATATGCACGTCCTGTTTCGCAGGCGCGACCTTACACAGCACCGGCACTTTGCGCGAGAGCCGGTCTATATCGTCCATCGTGAAATCTACCTCGCCCTCATGGGCAATCGCCAGCAAGTGCAGCACCGTGTTGGTCGAACCGCCCATCGCGATATCAAGGCTCATCGCGTTTTCAAACGCCTCGACGGTGGCGATTTCACGGGGTAGCAGGCCCTTGTCTTCCAGCTCGTAGTGACGACGAGTGATCTCGACGATCTTGCGACCGGCTTCAAGGAACAGCTCCTTGCGGTCGGCATGGGTCGCCAGCATCGAGCCATTGCCCGGCAGCGCCAGACCCAGCGCCTCGGCCAGACAGTTCATCGAGTTGGCCGTGAACATCCCCGAGCAAGACCCGCAAGTCGGGCAGGCGTTGGCCTCCATCTCGGCGACCTGAGCGTCGGTGTAATTGTCATCCGCCGCGATCACCATCGCATCGACCAGATCAACTGCGCGTTCCAAATCATCAATCGTGACCTTGCCCGCTTCCATCGGCCCGCCGGAGACGAAGATGACCGGAATATTCAGCCGCATCGCCGCCATCATCATGCCGGGCGTGATCTTGTCGCAGTTCGAAATACACACCATCGCATCGGCGCAATGCGCGTTGACCATATATTCAACCGAATCCGCGATGATCTCGCGCGACGGCAGCGAATAGAGCATCCCATCATGGCCCATCGCGATGCCATCATCGACTGCGATCGTGTTAAATTCCTTGGCAACTCCACCGGCGTTTTCAATCTCGCGCGCGACCATCTGGCCCAGATCCTTAAGGTGGACATGGCCGGGCACGAATTGCGTGAACGAGTTCACAACGGCGATGATCGGCTTGCCAAAATCATCATCGGTCATGCCGGTGGCGCGCCAGAGGCCGCGCGCGCCTGCCATATTGCGCCCATGGGTGGATTTGCGAGAACGATAAAAGGCCATGGATTTTTCCGTTTCTGTCGCGCCCGCGTGAGTGTGGGCAATTTCCTGTCGTGGCCTCTTCATTATAGCATGGGAAAAGCGTTGAACAGACCCCGACAGATCAGAGCGCTCTGCGCCAATCTGCATAGCTCGCATGCTCGCTCAAAGGTTGGGCGATTGGCCGACTGCCCCCGGATTTTGGTGCAGCAGGCGAGGTGCAGGATCAGATTCCATGCCGTTGCTGTACCGATGAACAACCGAGTGAGGGCAGATTTTGGATGAAGAGAATTGAAACGCAGCGGAGGTCGTGGTGACATATGTGCCAGACAGGAATGGGTCGGCATCCAACCCCAGAAATAGATTTCAATGGCAGTCAGGGATAACTATCGGCGCCGCTATGCTGTCGTTAGCTAGCTCCGAGTGCCTCTTGTTCGTGGCGTTCGGCACGCCACACGTTGGCACATTGTGAGGCCCTCCGGAGCTTGGGTGACGCGAGCGAGAGAGTGTTTCTCACTCGGAAATAGGGCGGATTCAAATTGCAAGCGCAACGGTTGATTTGAAGGCCTCGATTTCTTCGGCCATAGCTTCGGCGGGGGGGCTCCAGCCGAGGGTTTTTCTCGGGCGGTTGTTCATCAGGGCTGCGACGTCGTTCAGCCAGGTTTGAGTGGTGTCGCTGAGGTCGGTTCCCTTGGGCATGAACTGGCGCAGCAGACCGTTGGTGTTTTCGTTCGATCCGCGCTGCTAGGGCGCGTGTGGATCGCAAAACCAGATGTCGATCTTCAGGCGACGGGCCAATTCCGGGTGCAGGCCATCCCTTGCCCGGCAATGGTTTGCTCGCAAACCATGAGAGGGTCCGATCCACGGTCATAGGTCATGCTTTTGCGCAGTGCGAGGGGCAGACGTTTCATCTGTCGGGTGAAGCTGTCGAGAACCGCCTCGGCTCCGTTTCCGTTCATTTTGCATAGAACGACGAAGCGGGTCTTGCGCTCGAGCAAGGTTCCCACCGACGAGCGGTTGAACGCGCCCTTGATCAGATCGCCCTCCCAGTGGCCAGGCACCAGCCGCGCCTCAATCTCCTCGGGGCGATTGATAATTCGCAATGCTTCCGGGACCATGTCACTGCCCGCAATCGTCGTGCGTTTCAGCCCACGCCTGGGCTTGGCCTGCCGCAGCGCTTCAATCATTGCAGCCTTCAGGCCGCCGCGTGGCTGCGCATAGATCGCTGCATAGATGGTTTCATGGCTGACGCGATCCGAAGGGTCATCGGGCTTCATGAGCCGCAGTCTGTGCGCAATCTGCTCGGGTGACCAGCGGCGATGAACGAGGTGAGTGTGAACGAACCGTTGGAGTTCACTGCCCTCGACCAGCTTTCGCGGGCGGCGGCATCGCGTGCGGCGGACATCATAGACAAGCCGCGCCGATTGCGGGCAATAGCTGCCGTCATCCTGCCGACCCCGCGCCAATTCGCGACAGATCGTGCTTGCCGGGCGGCGCAAAAGCTGCCCGATCCACCGCTGATTGCTGCCCCGATTATGTTCGGCGAATATCACGCCTCGTTCCTCGCTGCTGAGGTGCTTGCATCGTCTGTCCATCGCAACATCCTATGCCCTCAGGGCTTTGGGTGTTGCACTTGAAACTTGAGCCTAAG
>NZ_JBLXEM010000015.1:0-53197 GCF_048263065.1 Thioclava sp. | reverse complement strand
GTCGGTTTGCTCATGCAACCCAGCTACCATGCTGGATTCACGAGATGAATCCCTCACAGGATTTGTGCAACAGAGCCCATCGGCAACGACGTTTGGTTGGGAGCTCACTGTATAATACGTAGCGGAGTTTCAATTGGTGACGGTGCTGTCGTAGCCAGTGGGAGCGTCATCATGAAGGATGTTCCTCCATATACGATTGTTGGAGGGAACCCAGCAAAGAAAATTCGTCCACGCTTCCCACAAGAGATTACAGATCGCCTTTTAGACCTGAAATGGTGGCAATATTGCCCGTCTGGGTTTCGGGATTTGGACATGTTCGATGTTTGTGGTTTTCTAGACAACATGGAACGCGGAAAGGCTGCAAACGAACTAAAGGTGTTCACTCCAAAGACGATGAAATTCATGAACGGCAGTCTGGTTTTGGTATAAATATCTCTCAATTTCGGACCGAGACGCGTTGAGCGCTAGGTGCTTGGCTCAACTTAAACCGCCTGGAGTTTGTCGCAGACCTATAGTTTCATTTCACGCGACCATATCAATTTTACTGAGAAACTCTGTTGAGAGAGGTGGCTCGGTTTGTCTGAACAGGTTTCTGGCGTTCGCCAAGTGGTTTTCCGCCTTGATTACGCCGCCGCTTCGGGCATGGGCTGGTTGGAGTAGGCCTGATCGGGGGTTTTCCCGTCAAGCGATGAATGCGGGCGGCGGCTGTTGTAGAAGCCAAGATCCCGGCGCGGGCTTCCGAGACGCTGGAGTATGCCCGCAGGTAAACCTCTTCGTATTTGATGGTCCGCCACAGGCGCTCTACGAAGACGTTGTCCCGCCAGGCCCCTTTCCCGTCCATGCTGATCTTGATCTCGCATGCGGCCAGCACCTTGATGAAGTCGGTCGAGGTGAACTGGCTGCCCTGATCCGTGTTGAAGATCTCGGGCGTGCCGTGACGAGCCAGCGCCTCCTCCACAGCTTCTATGCAGAAGTCGGCCTCCAGTGTGATCGACACCCGCCATGCCAGGACGCGCCGGGTGAACCAGTCCAGCACGGCAGTCAGGTAGATGAAGCCCCGCGCCATCAGAATGTAGGTGATGTCCATCGCCCATACTTGGTTAGGCCGGGTGATGGGCCGCTTCCGGAGCAGATAGGGGTAAATCTTGTGCCCTGGCGCCGGTTTCGAGGTGTTCGGCTTGCGATACAACGCCTCAATGCCCATGCGCTTCATCAGCGTGGCAACGTGCAGCCGCCCGACCTTGAACCCCTCCTGGACCAGCAGCCCCTGCAACATCCGGCTGCCCGCGAACGGGAACTCCATATGCAGTTTGTCGATCCCGTGCATCAGCTTCAGATCGGCCTCCGACACCGGGCGGGGCTTGTAATAGACGCTGCCCCGGCGGTTCCCCAGCATGATCGCCTGACGGCTGACACTCAGCTTGGCTGCGGGAGAAATCATTTTCTTGCGCTCGGCAACAGACCCGCCTTGCCGAGCGCGCTCGATAAAAAATCCTTCTCCAGCGTCAGTTCTCCAATCTTCGCGTGCAGGGTCTTCACGTCGATGACCGGTTCCGGCTCGGCCTTCAGCCCATCACCGAATACCCCGGTCGCGCCCTCAAGAAGCTGATCACGCCACTGCTTGATCTGGTTCGGGTGAACGTCGAAATCCTGAGCCAGCTCAATCAGGGTCTTCTCACCCTTGATTGCGGCCACCGCCACTTTCGCTTTGAATGCCGGGCTGTGGTTCCAGCGTGGTCGTCTTGCCATGGTCTTCTCCTCGCTCGCAGCATCATGCTGCTGTTGCGCGGAAAATCCACTTATCCCAGTTGTTCAGATTTCCGGAACCACCTCTGGGCGCTCCATGGAGAAATTTCCTGATAATTCATCCATTAAGGCTGAATTTTAGATCAGGGGCTCATAAGGACGGTGGGTGCGCGCACCGCATACCTTCTTCCTGCCGCAATCACGAGACGGACGTAGCATCTCCCGCTTCCAGTGCCGATGTGCCGAATCTTGCCCGTCATAATGGGGCCAGTTTTGTGACCTCAGGATGGGCACCCCCTTTGGCTTGCAAGCACTTTTAGCGTTTCCAAGGGGATATCTGGTGGGCGGTGAGGGGCTCGAACCCCCGACATCTTCGGTGTAAACGAAGCGCTCTACCAACTGAGCTAACCGCCCCCTACCCGCTCTTTAATCGGGTCGTGAGCTGCAAGCAAGAGCGGTTTTATCATTCCGGCGCGAAGCCCTAAAACGACCAAGGCGCGCCCGGATCAGGGGCGCGCCTTAGGGGGGAATGGTGGGCGATGAGGGATTTGAACCCCCGACATCATCGATGTGAACGATGCGCTCTACCACTGAGCTAATCGCCCCCGTGGCGCGCTTTCTAGCCTCAGTCCTCATCCTCTGCAAGAGGGGACGGTGTTGTTTTTTCATCCGCGCTAGCATCGGCGAGCATACCCGAGGGGCGGCGCAGTTTCACCACCAGAATTTCATCGCCATTCTTTTCAAACTGGCGGTTGATCTTGAGCTTGCCCAGCGGCGGAACGCTAAGTTCCTCGCCATCCGACAGCGCCTCGCCCAGCACCTTCAGCACCGCTTCCGACATCTGGCGCGCCTGCCCCTTGTTAACACCCGCCGCGATCATCACGCGCTCGACAAAGGTTTTCTTGCTCACAACGACTTTGGTTTCCGGGGTCTCTACGGGGTGGGAGGCCACTGAAAGCGTCGCCGCAGACGCGGGCGCAGATTTGACGGCGCGCGGCTTAGCTGGCGCTTTGGTCGCGGATTTCACAGTGGTCTTGGGTTTAGCGGATTTGGCCATGATAGGTCCTTTTTCCCTAATTTCGGGAGGGGTTGGCGGGTCTGAAAAGGTAAAGCAAAGCGCCCGCCGCAAGGCATGCGACGGGCGATTATTTCAATGCGCGGTGGTTGCGGCCCCTGCCCCGTCAGACCCGCTTTTGGCGGCAGCGGCAGCGGCGGCTTCTTCGGCCTCTTCATCCCATTCAACGGGCTCGGGCATACGCACCAAAGCGCGTTTAAGCACCTCGGTCACATGGGTGACGGGGACGATTTCCAGCCCCTCTTTCACGTTGTCGGGGATCTCGGCGAGGTCTTTTTCGTTTTCCTCCGGAATGAAAACGGTCTTGATCCCGCCGCGCAGGGCCGCCAGCAGTTTTTCTTTCAGACCGCCGATGGGCATCGCATTGCCGCGTAGGCTGACTTCACCGGTCATCGCGATATCAGAGCGCACCGGAATGCCTGTCAGAACCGAGACAATCGAGGTCACCATCGCCAGACCCGCCGAGGGGCCATCCTTGGGCGTCGCGCCATCGGGGACGTGGACGTGAATGTCCCATTTTTCGAACTTCGGCGGCTTGATGCCCATTTGCGGGGCGACCGAGCGCACATAGCTAGATGCCGCCTCAATCGATTCCTTCATCACATCGCCCAGCTTGCCGGTGGTCTTCATCCGCCCCTTGCCGGGCAAACGTAGCGCCTCGATTTGCAGCAAATCACCGCCCACCGACGTCCAAGCCAGACCCGTCACGACGCCGACCTGATCTTCCTTCTCGGCCAGACCGTAGCGATGCCGTTTGACGCCCAGATATTGCGCGACCTTGGCTTCGTCGATCACGATTGACTTGATCTCGCCTTTCGACTTGATCACCTCGGTCACGGCCTTACGCGCGAGTTTTGCGATCTCACGCTCAAGGCTGCGCACCCCGGCCTCGCGGGTGTAATAGCGGATCACATCGGACAGCGCGCCATCGGTGATGGAAACCTCACCCTTTTTCAGCCCATGCGCCTTGATCTGTTTCGGGATCAGGTGCTGACGCGCGATCTCGGATTTTTCATCCTCGGTGTAGCCCGCCAACGGGATGATCTCCATCCGGTCCAGCAACGGACCCGGCATATTATAGCTGTTCGCGGTGGTCAGGAACATCACGTTGCTCAGGTCATATTCGACCTCAAGGTAGTGATCGACAAAGGTCGAGTTTTGTTCCGGATCAAGCACTTCGAGCATCGCCGAAGCCGGATCGCCACGGAAATCCTGCCCCATCTTGTCGATCTCATCGAGCAGGATCAGCGGGTTCGTGGTTTTGGCCTTTTTCAGCGCCTGAATGATCTTGCCAGGCATCGAGCCGATGTAAGTGCGGCGGTGACCGCGGATCTCGGATTCATCGCGCACGCCGCCAAGGCTGATGCGGATGAACTCACGCCCCGTGGCGCGCGCAACCGAGCGCCCAAGCGAGGTTTTACCCACACCCGGAGGGCCGACGAGGCACATGATCGGCCCCTTCAGCTTAGCCGAACGCGCTTGCACGGCGAGATATTCGACGATGCGTTCCTTGACCTTTTCCAGACCGTAGTGATCGGCATCCAGCACTTTTTCTGCTGCGATCAGGTCTTTCTTTACGCGGCTTTTGGTGCCCCACGGAATCGCGAGCATCCAGTCCAAATAGTTGCGCACAACCGTGGCCTCGGCAGACATTGGCGACATGGATTTGAGCTTTTTCAGCTCTGCCTCTGCCTTGTCTTTGGCCTCTTTGGAGAATTTCGTCTTGGCGATCCGCTCTTCCAACTCGGCGATCTCGTTTTGGCCTTCTTCGCCGTCGCCCAGCTCTTTCTGAATGGCCTTCATCTGCTCATTCAGATAATATTCGCGCTGGGTTTTCTCCATCTGCGTTTTTACGCGCGATTTGATCTTTTTCTCGACCTGAAGGACGGAAACCTCGCCCTGCATCAGCCCGTAAACTTTTTCCAGCCGCTCCGCGACATCAAGCGTTTCCAGCAAATCTTGCTTTTGCGCGACCTCAAGACCCAGATGACCCGACACCAAATCAGCCAGCTTATCAGCGTCACCTGCATCGCCGACAGCGACCAGCGCCTCTTCGGGGATGTTCTTTTTGATCTTGGCGTAGCGGGCAAACTCATCGCCCACGGTGTTGAGCAAAGCGCGCACCGATGCCTGATCTCCGGGCAGCTCAAACAGCGGCTCAGCCTCAGCCTCAAAGTAAGACTCGTTCACGATGAAATTGATGATCTTCACGCGGCTCTTGCCCTCAACCAGAACCTTGACGGTGCCGTCAGGAAGTTTAAGCAATTGCAACACGTTAGCCAGAACACCGATACGGTAGATTCCATCGGTGTCTGGATCATCCTCAGACGGGTCAATCTGGCTGGCCAACAGGATCTGGCGATCCTCGGCCATCACTTCCTCAAGTGCGCGCACTGATTTCTCGCGCCCCACGAAAAGCGGCACGATCATATGCGGAAACACCACGATGTCCCTCAGCGGCAAAACCGGATGGGTGACGGGGGTTATTTCGGTCATAAGTATTCCTCTGTGGCAAAAGGGCTTGGTCCCGTTCATCGGCGGCCATGTCCCTTCCCTGTTCAACCCAATATCTAGGTGGTCGGTTGGGTCGGTTCAACACGTCCTTGTCACTCAAACGCTACAATGCGCGCGCAGCCGCTTTTGGGCAAGAGGCAGCGCGCAGCTTTGATGGGACCTAGCACATCCGAGTTACCTGACCCTTAGCGCGGCAAGATCATTTCCGCGCGCAATCCGCCGAGTTTCTCGCTATCGCCCAGCTTGAGCGAGCCCCCGTGACTGCGCAAAATATCGACCGCAATCGACAGCCCCAAGCCAACCCCCGGCCCGCGATCCTGATTGCGCGCGGGGTCAAGCCGGGTGAAGGGGCGCTGCGCCTCGTCGCGTCGATCAGGAGGAATACCCGGCCCATCGTCTTCGACCACGATGCGCCAGCCCTTTTGTGAAATCGACACCGAGACATCACAGTGATTGCCATAACGCACGGCGTTGCCAATCAGGTTTTCCAACGCACGGCGCAGCGCATCGGGGCGGAACGTCGCCGCCCCCTGCCCGTCACAATTGCGCAGCGTCACATCCTGCCCGGCGCGCGCGCAATCCGCGACCACGGCGCGCACGAAGGGACAGATTTCCACCAACTCCGGCTCACCTTGCGTCGCGCCTTCGCGGGCAAAATCGAGAAACGCATCGACTAAGCGGTTCATCTCATCGACGTCCCGCTCCATTGCTTCGACCTCGGGGCCCTCATCCAGCATCGACAGCCCCAGCCGCAACCGTGTCAGCGGCGTGCGCAGATCGTGGCTGACGCCCGACAGCATCAATGTACGTTGCTCGATCTGGCGCTCGATCCGGTTGCGCATATCCAAAAAGGCCGAACCCGCCGAGCGCACCTCGCTGGCCCCGCTGACCCGATATGACACGTTGCGCCCCTTGCCAAACGCCTCTGCCGCAGCGGCGAGACGGCGAATGGGGCGCAACTGATTGCGCAAAAAGAGATAGGCCACCAGCGTCATCAACACCGAGACAAACATCATCAGCACCAGCAATTGATGCGGGTTTGATGCGGAAACGCGATTGCGCGGAAAGCTAAGTGCAAGCGCCCCGTGTGGCGTTTCCAACACCACAGTCACCTGATCATTGCCATCGTTAAGATCAATGTAGCGCACGTTTTCCAGCGTCGCGCGCAGCGTCGCGATCACCACAATCCCGGTCAGATCAAGAAAACTGCGCTGATCGCCACGGGCATTGGCCAGCACAGCGGGGGCCGGATAGCTTACTGTGAAACCCAGCACCGAATCGAGATCCGCCAGCCGCGCCCGCGCCGTCGCCAAATCCGGGGCTGTGCGGGCCGCGCGATCGAGCAGGTCGATCTCATGCACCATGGATTGCGTCATCTGCCGGGTCACGCGTTCAAAATGGCGCTGGATAAACACCACCGACACGACCAACTGGATCGTAACGACCGGCAAAACCAGAATAAGCGCGGCCCGCCCATAAAGCCCACGCGGCATCATCTGTTTGAGCCAGAGTAAATTCATGGCAGAACCCTAACCGGGCCAACAAGCGAGGGAAAGATGGAACAATTGCAACAAGGCGTGCGCCGAATCGTGGCGCCCAACCCTTCGCCGATGACCTATCAGGGCACGTGCTCCTATGTCATTGGCACCGGGGATGTGGCGGTGATCGACCCCGGCCCCGATGATCCCGCACATCTGCGCGCGATTGTGGACGGGCTTGGCGCGGGCGAACGCATCAGCCATATCCTTGTCACCCACGCCCATCTTGATCACTCGCCCGGAGCACGCGCACTGTCTGAGGCAACCGGAGCCCCGGTTTACGCCTTTGGCCCCCCAGATGCAGGGCGTTCGGCGATCATGACCGAACTGGCCGCGCGCGGCGTTCCAGGGGGTGGTGAAGGTGTTGATCATGGCTTTGCGCCCGATCAGTTGCTGGGTGATGGCGAGACGCTGGCGCATGGCGATTGGGCGCTCACCGCGCTGCATACGCCGGGCCATTTCTGTAACCATCTCAGCTTTGGGTTCGAAGATGCTGTGCTGAGCGGAGACGTCATAATGGGCTGGTCTTCAACGCTCATTTCGCCCCCCGACGGCGATCTGCATGACTATTATCAGTCCCTCGCCCGTATCGAGTCTCTCGCCCCACGTATCCTGTATCCGGGCCACGGCGCGCCGGTGCTTGACCCGCGCGCCCTCATCGCCGAGCAACGCGCCCATCGCGAGACCCGCAGCGCCCAGATCCTCGCGGCGCTAAGCACTGGCGCGGCAACGCCCGCATCTTTGAGGGCGCAAATCTACCGCGATCTTCCGCCCCCTTTGCACGGCGCTGCCCAACGCAATGTCTTCGCCCATCTCATTGAACTTACGCAACAAAACAAAATTCATCCTGCATCCCATCTCGCCCCGACGTCTGAATTTTCACTTCGCTGAAATTTAGCCGGTTTTTTGCAACAAACCCTCTGGACAACCCGTTTACAGATTCATATACACCCCTCGTGTTCCGGCGTAGCTCAGCGGTAGAGCAGTTGACTGTTAATCAATTGGTCGTAGGTTCGATCCCTACCGCCGGAGCCAATTTCTTCAGACTACATTGAAATCATTGGATTTTCTCCTTCGGGAGTCGATGCTCACTGATGAGGTGCACATTTCGGTGCACATGGCAGTGCACAAACACGTGCACAAGGACGTCTCGCCATGGCTCAGAGTCGCACCTCCCAACTCCATCTTGAACATCGTCCCTCGGGCTTCTACTGGCGCCGTAGGCTGCCCATTCGAAACGGAATCGACCTTCTGACGAAAAAGCGTTTCCGCGTCTTTTCACTCCGTACCACGTCATTGCGAGACGCGGAGACCCTTGCTGCCCGGTTGACCCGGATCAGTGATCAGATCTTCGCCGCCATGACGGAGAAGACGATGCCAATCGCAGCCGATATCGCAGACCGCTTGCTTACCGATCTCGCACGTTTCGAGCTCGAATGCTTTGAGCGTACCCGTGCGGTGGCGCCGCAACGTTCGGCAGAGGCAGCCGCCTTTGAGTTGCAACGCGAAGCCGCTTTGCAGGAGACGTTGCGTCAGGCGATCTTGTTGCGGGACCGCGAAATATGCCGCCAACCCTTGCGCCACGTTGCTGCCGAACTTGGCATTGAGCTTGACGAGGAAGATCCGGATTGGCTGAGCCTCGCGATCCGAGCAATGCATGTGCTTATCGACATCAGCGAAGAACGTGTCCGCCGCGATCAGGGGATTTATGATGGCCCAAGCCCAATTTTCCGGTCCGCCATGGCACAGATGCGCGGCGAGGCCGCCGTTCGCCGTCCAGCGGGTGCTGTGCCACAAAACGGCACGGTTACAATCGACCCACAATTGGCTTCAGGGCTTTTCGCGGCCGGCCGCAGCCCTGCTTCCGCGACCGAACCCGCGCCTACACCGACATCCCTTCGCCCAGCGCCACCGCTCTACGAAAACAAAGCAGCACCGGTAGCGGCTGTCAAAAACGGCGCTTCGACAGGTGACCTGCGGGTTGCCTCAGTAGTTCAGTCGGAAGAGGACCAACGTACAGCCGCAGCCGCCGCTGAAGAGGCTGTGCTGGCAGCACGGATTGCTGCGCGACCCCCAAAGATCACCGTCAACCCTGAGTACTTGCACGAAAATGCCAGAAGAATACTTGGTAAGCAGCGCGGCATAACTCTTAAGGAAGCCTTCGAGCTTTATGTCTCAGTCAAAACTGCCGGATATGGAGAGAACTTCTGCAAGCGTCAAAAGCGCCACAAAGAGGCAGGGGTGAGTTGGGTCAAATCGAGTGGCTCAAAGCTGGACGTTGCGAGCCGCCTCTGGATCGATCTATTGGGTGACCAACCCTTTGAGAGTATCTCTGAAACTGCTGTGGAAGATGCGCTGGATACGATTTGGCGCGTCCCCCGCGATCATGGTAAAACCGAAGAGTTGAAGGCGACAGACGGATATCGAGAGTTGATCGAACGGGTTGATGCGCGCGAGATTGAGTGCGCCGCGGCGCGGAGTATGCAGGTGTCGCAAAATCCAGGTCATACCAATGCTGACTTAGAGGCTGCACAGCACAGTGCAACCGTGCCGCGATTGCGTGTCGATACCTACCTTAAGCATTGCCGCGTTCCCAATGCGATCGGCAAGATGTTGCATGCGATGCAACTGATTGACACTAACCCCTTCGAGATTTGCTCTTGGACCGCGGCGGAAGTGGACAAATTGAAGCGTTCCCAGGACTGCCGGGCGCGCACAAGCTGGGATGATCGGATCAACACGCTCTTCGCCTCGTCGGTATATCAGGGTGAAACCAAGGAGCCAGGCGAACCCTTGTTCTGGGCCCCGTTAATCGCACGCCACCAAGGATTGCGTATGGAAGAATGCCTGCAGCTGGGGCCTAAAGATTTTGGCAGTGAGAGCGGGATCGCTTACATGACGATCCGTAACATTGAAGGAAACAGCGTCAAATCGGAGGCAGGCGAACGGAGGATGCCGATACACCCGAACCTCATTGAGCTGGGAATTCTGCAGCTTGTTAACCTGCGCCGTCAGCAGTCTCAGTCGCGACTGTTTCCAGAGCTCACGCGTGGGGCCACCAAGAAGACCTTTACGGAGAATTTTACCAAGGCCTTCGGCTATTACAGGAAGTCACAGGACTGCTACTGGCGCGGCTTGGATTTCCACGCCTTCCGGACGACGTTCCATGGTGATCTATTAAACCAAGACCGATCGGATGCGATCCGCCGGCGATTGATGGGGCACGCGCCGCAAGATGAGGGCGAAAAAGCCTATGCTCAGGGCTTGAAAATGGCGCCGCTGCTGGAGCGTCTAAGGGAAGTCGATGTCGATATTTCCATGATCGTCAGCCCCTTTGAGGTGCCTCGCTCGACGACACAAATGGCTGACAGGCCAGGGAGATATTTGAGGGCCGTATAGAAGCTATGGCTGACAGCCAGCGCCTCCCTCCGTTTGGCCTACCTATCACGACATGATATCTGAGTTCAGCGACAGAACCCGCACCATGAGGTATCTTGCACCCCGTCGCATAGGGGGGTCGCAATGGAGGGGCCATGACAGACTTTGAGATCATCGAACGCTCTCGCCTCAGTGGCCCAGGTTTGCGGGCATTTGCCAAGATTGCCGATCTCTGGGGGCTGGATGAGGCGCAGAGGATTGCCACTCTCGGTGGTCCAGATCAATCAACCTATTGTAACTGGGTAATACGGGCCAGCGCACTCGATGCGGTGACACTTCCACAGGATACATTGATCCGGATCTCCGCTACGTTGGGCATCTACAAGGCTCTGCAATGCCTGTTTAGCGACCATGCCCAGGCGCTCGAGTGGTTGCAGTCTTCACATCGAGGAGCGTCCTTCCAAGGCAACAGTCCCTTGGATCTTATCGTCCACGGCGGACAGGATGGGATGATGAAAGTCCGACGCTATCTTGATGGATGGTGCGAGGGGCGCGTCGGCCAAGGGGTGCCCGAGGACAGCTTTGTACCTGTAACTGAAGAGGACATAACTTTCGAGTAGCTCGCGAACAGGGAGGGACCATGTCTACCTTTGACATCCCTGTCTCGATTGCTTCGATCGCTGCGGCGGGCGTTTTGGTTGCTTGGATGCGCCATATGAGGGTTTACGAACCCTGGACGATGCGCGGCGGAAACTGGCCCTCTGGCGCTACGACTACAACACCGTCAGGCCACACTCATCGCTCGGAAACCAAACGCCAAAGCAAGCGCGGCAGGCGCTTGAGCAATTTGAGGGCTCCACGCCCGCCGCGTTTGCTCACCCGGAACCCCGAACTATCAAAACCAAACCTGCAGACTCTCGTTATGGATGAGGGACCAGTGGGGGGGCAAGTCAAGGGGAGTGGCTGGCTTTCAAACCAAGCGACGGCCTCGTCGTAGCCTCCCGGCTTGACCAAAGCAATGATCTGCTCAGCAATGTCCTGCTCCTTACACACCATACGGGGCCTCCGAGATGAAGCGGTGCAGCCGTTCAGGAATTCGCTGCCGACTTGGGCCACCAATCCGGACCAGGTCGATCGCATAGATGATCGCGACGCTGACCCAGGCGACTTCAGAGACAGACAAAATGATCCCAACAGTGCTCCTAATTAAGCCTGTAGCATGGATTGGCCCCACATGGTGCCGCAGCAAAAAGTTTGTCCCACGTTCTGATATGACCATGGAGGCTCTCATCCCACTGATTGCGAACGTCTTTCACGCGCGCCCCATAAGTCGAGCGCTACATTGTATTGACAACTATAAGTTACGCCCCCAAGCTGTTTTAAATAGTTTGTTAAATTAAGAGATAAAGCGCACAGAATGGCCGGCGCAGCACCTATTTAGCCAGTCCTGGGCCAAGCAAATTGGACGGCAAAAAACATTAAGGATGTAGTAATTGCAACAGGTTGCACTGAGGCTTGCTGCACAGTCAGCCCAAAACAAGCTTAGAACCATCGATTTCCAAGTAATGCGGTCACAGCTGATTGCAGGTGCGTCTCCATTCCTTGGGCTCGCCTTGGACGCTGAAAATCTGCCCGACGTTAAACGCTCATTTCACACGCTCTCTGACTGGAAGCTTGAGATCTTGATGCGCAAGTTTCGCTTCGCAGCAAGTTGGGCAATCTGCGCCACTCTTTCTGAGCATTATGGCGAAGAAGGCAGCTCTAAAGTGTGGCCTCATGTTGAAAATCTTTTGGGAAGGTCAATGGATGCTCAAGAAGCCCGAAAGGTAGTAACTTCCACATTTTTGTCCGCATGTCGGAAACTTGGTCTCGCATCGGATGGATTTGACCGTTCGGTGCAGGCTTTTCAGGTTCACGCAGGTGTCTCACGCTCACAGCTGAAGCATTTAGCGCGGGTGTTCATTGCGCAAGAGCGCTCAATTGGTCTTCCGGACCAAGAGGATATCGTACTGTTAAATCGCTGGGAAGATGACGCCCTCCATTTCTTGGATGCGGGCGTTCATGTGCTGCAGCGTCCAATTCTCATGGATCACTCAGCTTGGATGGCGTCGGCTTACGTAGATTGGCGTCGGGACCAGAATGCGTTGCTGGAGAGATCAAGTTATTTGAAATGCTTTGGTGAACAACTTCAAAACGTGTTCATCGGCTCAGGAGGAGCTGCGACCAGGATCGCGCCCGTCCCCCGACTTGTCTGGGAAGACGGTCGTCCGCAGTTGTCGATCCCAGGGCAACAGCAACGCTACAAGCTTCTTCTTGACGGTAAATTGCACAGAGTACGTGCCGGGCGCCTTTGGCCGCTGCCGTTCCCTCTTCCTGCAGAAGTTTCTTGGGAAGGAGATAGTCCAGGCTGCATACGTTTATTCCAGACGTCAGAGTTTGTTGTTTTTGACAGCAATACTGGCCGCCAAGTCGATTTGACAACTCGCGTCATCGAAGGTGAAACACGGCTGAGCGGCGTAGTCGCGACTGCTACCGTGGTTTCGAAGGAGAGCTTTGCGGTAGATTGCAAGCTAAGCCGGGAAACGATGCCGGAACTTTACTGCGCCGACATAGACCTTCGTTCAGGCAAGGTAATGCTGGCAAGAGGATCCAAGCATTGGATGCTCAGCGGCGTGCGCCGACCGCAAATCTCGATATATGGCCAACCGATTGCCAGGGGCCTTGGTGGTCCGGCCCTTTGGGGGCCGGAGGCAGAGGTAGAGCTTGATTTCGGCTCGAGTGAATTGCTCGCCGGACACATAGACGGAAAGCGGCGCCTCGCCTTCCTTCGTATCGAGGCACTTGGTAAAACCACAGATATGCCAGTCGAAGCAGACGGACGTGGCATTGCGACAGTAAGTGTCGCCGAGATCGCCCAAGCCGCAGACTTGCCTGCTGATGCGGACCCGGAAGCGCTTTCGCTTACGCTCCTCCGCACGAGCGCGGATTCAAGCGAACGGATTTTGACCCGTTTCAAGCGAAAGCTGATTGTTTGGCTCGGCTTCCGTGCACTGGAGGGTGTGCTTATCCGTTCAGAGAAAGCGCCCAAGAATTTCATTGAGGCTGATGCTCGACATGCCACGCGTGATGACGCTGGCCTCCTGTGTCTTGAGCGTGGAGGGGGTTATGTAGAGGGGCGCCTCGCCTTCCGCATTGGCGGACATGTAAAACTTTTCACCGTTCGGCCGAAACTCCTGTCAGCCGCTCTGGAGCGCGTTGATGGGACTGTGTCACCATGGAAGCTCGGCAGTGTGATCATCAAAGGATCAGCGACTAAAAGCGATGCTCTCGTGCTGTCATCGCCCGACAAGCGAGCGAGCCTGAAAGTTGGTTCGCGAACCATCCCTGACCCATTTCGAAATGGACCAACCTACGCAATTTCTATCGCCGTGCTGGACGGAGGAGACATTGTGCACCTTTCGGAGACCGGTGCGCCTACCTTGATTGCAACGGTGCAGAGCGCATCGATGCCGTCGAACCTTTCGATCCGGACTTGGGCAGGGGGCACCCGGATTTCTCTCGATATGCCCTTCAGTGTCGGCGGAATCATGGTCGGGCTCCAATCGGAAACGGGTGAACATGATCAAAGCGAAGTGAGCTTCGACCATTTGCTTGCGGCCGAGCCATGCCGGTCCTGGCTTCGAAGCTCGGAAGCAGACCGGAAATCGGTAACGTTGAAGATCGACGGAACCCTCTTGCGGGGGCTTAGTCTAATTACTCTTAAGATTCGTCCTCTTGGGGAAGACAACTGGTTACAACTAAGCAACCCGAGAGACGACTTATACGCTTTTCCGCTCATTGGCAGTGTGATGGCCGAACCGAGCGCATCTGCTCTTTACAACCTCGAGGTTTGGCTCTCGAGATGCTACGCGCCTGATGTCTGGGACAAAGGTCTTGGGAATGCGTTGCAACAAAGATGGTCAACGCTGGTTCATGCTGTCAGCGCGTTGCCGGGGGGCACAGAACGGCTCCTCTTGCTGTCTATGCGCGACGATGAGCCCGATTGGTTACCAATGCTTCACGTCCTTCAAGAGATACCAACGCTGTTCTCTGCCTCTGCAATTAAGTTTCACGCCTTCTCCAATTCCAACGGCGCTGACCGCGTCTTAAGGGTGATCGCCGATGCCTGCTCGCGCAGGCTGCGTGAATTGGATATCAACCCCATGGCAATGCTTGCTTTTCCGAATGCAAAGCGACCAGATATGGCTGGACAGAAGCTTCGCAACTTTCGCCCCAGCAGCTTACCGGTGATTTTCTCAACCTTGCCAGAGAAGCCGACTGAATGGTTGGCAAAGGATGCGCTGGGGCCTGACCATGCTTGGACCGGCCTGGACCTCCTGCGCGACCGTATCGAAACTCATGAGGTGCTCGGAGCCGGCGAGGCGGAGGCACGAATGTCGCTTCGGAGCGCGAACTTAAATCGGGCGGCCGTCGCATTGAGAGATCCTAATTTGTCAAATCTCTGCGTGAGCACAGAAGATGAGAGCGACACGTCTGTTCGCCTTATTGAACAGGCTCTTGTGGCTTTTGCTGTCCGGAGCCGTGAGGGCCCCGCAGCTGTCGAAGGCATAATTATGCGTGCGTCGCAAAAAACGGGACAGAGCAAACGCGAAGTTCTTGCTTCGGTAGGAGAAATGATCCGGCTGGGCAGAGAGATTTTCATGTTCCATCTGATTGCCGCTGAAATCGAACAAAGGAGTAGACCATGAAGGACCATGTCTGTGGAGACTTCAGCGGATCAGAATTGGACCCGCTTCATTTTCGAAATACGCTTGAGAACCGCCTTCGTAGTTTTACAACCGCCGCGGCTGCTGTATCGCCAGTTATCGCGCCCGCGCTTGGAAAAGAAATCAGCAAAATGATTGAGGGAGAGACCCTGATAAGGGGTCCCTTCGTGGAGAGCTTGCCAGATTTCGAAAAAGGCGATTCAATCGAACAGTTGGTTTCCAACGGCGTGTTATCAGATCAGTGGGCAGGGATGTTAAAAAATGCCCCAGACCTCTGGAAACGGCCACTCCATCGTCACCAACAAGCTGCTATTGGCCGAGACGAAAATTATATCGTCGCCACCGGTACAGGTTCAGGTAAGACGGAGTCCTTTCTTTTCCCCTTGATCGATGACCTCATGCGTAATGGCGTCGGTAAGCCAGGGATTAAAGCCATTCTGGTCTACCCTCTAAACGCGCTTGCAACCGATCAGATGTTCCGGATTGCGCGTCTGCTCTTCAACGAGCTGGGAGACCCAGGAATTACTTTGGGGCGCTTTACCGGACAGACCACTCCCGGTGCCAGCCGGGCGGAGATCGAGCGCGAAATCTTATCGTCACCGAGCTTTGAGGACGCATTTCCCGACGCGACCAGAGCACCGTCTAATTGGCTATTGTCTCGATCCGAAATGCTTGAGACACCTCCAGATATTCTTATCACAAACTACGCGATGCTCGAGCACGTGCTGCTGCTACCGCGAAATCGGGCGTTGCTCCAAAAGGCTGACCTCCGCTGGCTTGTTCTTGATGAATTGCACACATATGCCGGCGCCCAGGCGATCGAAGTCGCCTTCTTGCTTCGCAAACTAAAAGCAAACTTGGGCATGCCTACTGGGACGCTGCGATGTGTGGGGACCTCTGCAAGCTTAGATCCTGAACGGAAGGACGATTTGTCGAAGTTTGCGTCGGATCTCTTCAATGAACCGTTTGGGGCCGGTGATGCAGCGGTTATTACCGGTGAACGCGAACTTCATCCGAGACTGCGTGAGGACAAAACCAGCCATTCGCTCGCCCCAGAGGACTGGGTTTCGCTCGGCGACGGGCTCGCGCGCTTGCGCAGCGAGGGTGCCCTCTTGCCTGAAGAAGAGCGCTTTCATGTCGAAAATTGGAACGATGTGCTGGGGGCTCTTTTACCGCTCACGGGAAAAGATTTTGGCGAAGCGCTGCTCACCGCACTTTCGAGCCTGAAAGAGGTGCGTCAGGTTGCCATGGTGCTGCACCATAAGACCCACGGCCTGATGCTACTTGACCGCTTGGCAAGGGAAATTTTTGGCGACGCAGACCAAGAATTAGCCGAACGTGCCTTGATCGCGCTCGTCAATGTTTCCGTGCTCGCGGTCCCGCGGCAAGGGGGAGGGTTTCCTCTCCTCCCGGCTCGCTACCATATTGCGGCGACGACAATTGAAGGAGCATTGGTTGAGCTCTCGGCGGATGCGCCAGAAAGATGGAGCAGGGTGCGCGCGGGAAAGGTGGGGCGCGACGCGACCGACGACGCCCCGCCTGCCTTTCCGCTCCTCGTGTGCAGAAGTTGTGGTGAACCTTACATTGAGGCTTGGGATGATGGGCGACGACTGGCCGCTCTCCCGCCCCGGAACAACAACGGTGAACGGACCGTGCTCCGATTGATTGGCGCGAGTCCCGCAGCCTTGGACGAGGAAGAGATCGAAGACGAAGAAGCAGACTTCGTACATCTGGATCCAAAAACGGGCTCAATCGAAGACAGCCCGGGCGAGGATATTATCTCGTTACAAGTCGCTGAATGTGTGGCTGACGACCATGACCGGAAGAAATACGTAAAAGCCTGCTTGGCGTGTGGAGAGAAAAAGGGCGCTTTTGCTGAACCTTTGACCTCGATTTATGCAGGTGATGAATCCACTTCGGCAATGGCAACGCAGACGCTGTTGGAAGCACTGCCAGCAAAACCAGACTCCGACGCGCCGATGCGGGGACGTTCGCTTCTTGCTTTCTCCGACAACCGCCAGGATGCTGCGTTCTTCGCGCCTTTTCTGGAGCGAATTTCGAGAGTAGAGGCCATCCGCGGCGCAATTATCGATGCGGTTCGGACTGAGGCGGGTTTGTCTATCACCAACCTCTCCGCAGAAGCGAGCGCACGTCTCAGAAAGCACCGTTTTCGAATTTTTGACAGAGGTGATCAATCGGCGCCGCTGTCTGGTTCAGAGTTGAAGGACCGGATGACGGCACTTGTAACCGCAGAGATCACGCTGGGTGGGCGTGGGCGAGATTCGCTCGAAGCTTACGGCCTGCTTTCAGTCGAGCACGATGGGCTGGATAAAATTGAGCGTCGTGTGGCCCTCGCGTTAGAAGAGGGGGGGAGGCAGCACCTAAGCGGCCACGTCTCAGGCGTCATCGGTCTGATTTTGATGATGATGCGGCAGAGCCGGGCAATCTCCGATCTGGATGGGCGACTGGATCTTGGTGACGAAGCTATTTGGGGGCGAGGACTGGGGTCAGAACGTATCTCATGGGAACTTCGAAAAGAAAGCAACGCATCGCGGATCCGACGTGTCCTGCCGACGAGGCCGCGCGACAGAACCCGGTTGATCTGGGTGTTGTGTGATCGGCTCGGGTTGTCGCGAGAAGACGCGAACCATGTTGCTGAAGCCTGTTGGGAGGAGATGGTTCGCCCGCGTGTTGGTGTTCTCAAAAAGGGAAGCTTGGCGATGGTCATCGACCTCGACAAGATCAAACTCGGAGAGACCTCTGAACGGTATCGGTGCAATTCTTGTGGTCGGATTGCGCCCTTTGACCTGGGCGGCGTCTGTCTTGCAAACAGATGTGAAGGGGCAGTGTTCAAGCTACCACCGCTTGGAAATGACGCCGACGTCACCCGAAATTTCTACGTGGCGCGATGGCTCACCCAGCCGGGTGCTGCTATTGCCAGGGAGCATACCGCGGCGATCGGGACTGGGCTTCGAAACGAAATTGAAGGCAAGTTTCGAACTGGCGATATCAATGTCCTCAGCTGCACCACGACAATGGAAATGGGCGTTGATCTGGGTGACCTCGAAGCCGTAATCTGTAGAAATGTTCCGCCTGGTATCGCAAATTACCAGCAGCGTGCCGGGCGCGCTGGGCGGCGCGCACAGGTTGCGCCTATCGCGCTTACAATCGCCAGGGGTAGTCGATACGATCAGGCCTCGTTCCGACGCTTCGACGACTATCTGAAGGCCTTGCCGAACGTTCCATATATTAACCTTGAGAACCCTCGCTTCTTCCATCGCCATCAGGTGTCTTGCGTTCTCGCCGGGTGGTTTTCCAGGCGATTGGCTACCAGTTCGCGTTCGGGCTCCCCAAGACTTCGTGACGTGCTGGGCGAGCGCCTTGATGGCGCTACCCACAAGAGCCTGTTGGAAGATTTCACCATTTGGCTGCAAACGGAAGAGGGAAAGCAGTCGTTGGAGATTGCGCAGGCCATGGCCGCCGGCCTGCCGCACGGCGTCGCGCTCCATGGTGTGGAGCTCATCAAACATGTTAAAGATGAGGCCTTGTCGAGGTGGCTGGACGACGTGTGTGGCCGTTGGCAAATAATCGATGATCGCGCTCAAAGATCTGAGGAGGATGCGGCCTCTGCGGAAACCGAGGATGAAAAGCAGAAAGCGAACGGGCGTGTATATCGGGCGGGCAGAGAGAAGCAGCTCTTTCTTGATCGTCTTCTGACCGAGAGCCTTTCAAGGCTCGGCGTAATCCCGACCTACAGTTTCCCGGTGAGCTCATTAAGCTTGGAGGTTGTTCGGGATCGGGGGCATGGACGCGGAAGTGATGATATCGAACTTGCACGCGACGCATCCCTCGCGATCTCCGAGTTCGCGCCGGGGGCGGAAACCATCGCGGCGGGCAGAGTCTGGACCAGTACCGGCATCTCGCGACGCAGTTCGCATAGCGCAAACGACGTCTGGATGGACGAAGGTCGCCTTCAGATTTGCCGTTATTGTCGAAATGTAGAGCGCCTGCCAAAAGAAGGGGAAACCCTTCCGGCTTGCCCGTCCTGCGAAGGAAGTTTGGAACCACCGCGACGGTTCGTAGAACCGGTCGGCTTT
The DNA here is from genome assembly GCF_048263065.1 of Thioclava sp. Classification (NCBI taxonomy): domain Bacteria; kingdom Pseudomonadati; phylum Pseudomonadota; class Alphaproteobacteria; order Rhodobacterales; family Paracoccaceae; genus Thioclava; species Thioclava sp. The sequence continues at coordinate 34,083 of NZ_JBLXEM010000015.1, read as the reverse complement.
TTGACCAGCTATAAAGACCGCGCGGGCGGCGAGCCGGGGTCATCCAGATTGCGGCCGCGTGCGGTGGATGAAGCCCGATTGCTCACGCAAGCTCCATCCAGTCTCATGAGAGCCACCGATGTCCGCGATGTGAGTACGTTTTTTGCCTCGGCTATTGGCAACGCGGATTGCCCCGAGGGCCAGATGATCGTCGTCAACCGCGGTCCAAACGGCACAGGCTACATGCGCTGCCCAAGGTGCGAACATGCCGAGCCGGCGCCAAAAAGCTACTTTGGGTTTTCGCCGCTGGCCACTAAGCATCATGATCCCCGGACTGGAGAGCAGTGCCCGGTCCAAGAACTCAAAGGCTCGACGGACCTCGCCCATACTTATTCGACGGATATTAGGCTCATACGGATCGCCGTCTCAATCGATCCTCCAAAATCATCGGTAGATGAGCGTGCTTGGCAGGAAGACGTGCTGCGCGGTGCAGCGGAGGCAATCAGACTGGCCGCCGCAGACATGCTTGGAACCGATCCACGAGACCTGCGGGCGACATTCGAATTGGCCCCCGCAGGAGGCTTCGACATTGTATTGGCTGATGCTACGCCGGGAGGTGCTGGATACGCTCGACGGCTGGTCGAAGAGAGTCGGTTTTCCGCCCGTCTGCTTCTTCTTGAAGCGATCAATAAACTCGATTGCGAAAAAGCCTGTCAAACGACCTGCGTCCACTGCCTCAATGACTATTCTAATCAAATCTGGTGGGACCGCATGGACCGGCATCTTTCGCGCACCTGGCTGGAAAAAGTAGTCGTACGATCGGTCGCACGGCCGAAGCACGTCCCTGAAAATGCGGTTCCCTGCATGGCGCCAATGGGCATCGCTCTTGGACCATTGCTAAAAGGACACAAACAGGTTGTTGCCACTGGACCTTCTGTTTGGGGCGCAGAGGTGCCCGAACAATCTCTGGGTAGTGCCCGCGCGCTCCGCGATTGGCTGGAAGATGATCGCGATCGGCGATTGTGGTTGGTAGTTCCAGAACACGATGAGAACAGCCCCACGGGGATAGACCGGCAGATCGCTGAAATGCTGAAGCCCTTAGAAGGCGCAGGCCGTCTTGTCTTTGTCAGATTGGACAAAAGCAAGCTCCAAGGATCACCGCGGCTCACGATGTTCGGCGGAATGATGAACGAAGAGCTTTTCGACGATCAGCCCGTGCAGAACCTCATGTCCGGGTTGGGTAATGGGATCTGCTTCCGGCGACACGGCGTCGACGCTGTAAAGGATTTGTGGATTGCTAAGCATGTCCAAGAGGTCAGCAAAGCTCCTCCGTCAAGGGTGTTCGAAAGGTTGCTTGATCGCCTCGTGGTCCATCGTTTCCAAGCCGGAAAGCCTCGGGATATCGCGACTGTATTTCAGGAGATCAGCGGACAAACGGTTTCACTCACGATCCAAGATCCCTGGCTTGGCGCACAACATCGCAACCGGGAAAAACTCGGTGAGTTCCTTCGTGCGCTGCGGCAGGCAGGTGTCTCTATCGCGTCTTTGAAACTGACCTGGAACCCTCGGAACGGTACCGATAGTCAGCAAGTCCAAAATGAAGGATTGCGCAGCCTATCGGAACCGCACGTATCTGGCGAAATCTCTTTGCGACCATGGGAACCCAGGCGCGGTCAGCATTTTCATGATCGGATTGTCCATATCCAAAACGAAGCCGGCGGATTGGGTTGGCGTGTTGATGTAACTTCAGGGATCGATAATCTGATGTCACATCAGAAGGAATGCAATCTGTTTATCGAAAAACTATGAGCCCGTGTTTCATCGCAGGTCATTCCGTTGCCCGTTCCCCGAAGAGAGCCTAAAGTGCAATTTATCTATCTAACGTTGCCGGGGTATAGACACTGCTGAAGATCTACGGCTCACAGCTGCCGACAAGGGGCTGCGGGTCCATTCATGCAAGAGTTCAGCGTGTTCCGGGGTTGGCTTAGAGGCGCACACCCCGGACGCCCGCGTACGGGTACAGGAAGTAATGAGTTTTGGAATTCTTCGACAATTTTAGGAAACTTTGGTTTCCAAGCGCTGAAACCAAGGCACATTTAGCCAAAATCGGTGATGTTTACACCGCCACCCTGGAAACGAAAAAACAGGTTTTGCTCGAGTATAAAACCGAACAAAAGGCCACAGAGATGGCACTTCGCGAGGTGGAGATTGCTTTCCGAAGTAAGTTTATTCGACTGAGCAGCTTAGAGAATTGCTTCAAAAACAAGCAAGGTCTCCATGACGGACTTGCCAAGCTGATCTCTGAAAGCAAATCTATGCAGTCAGACCTTGATTCAGCATATCGTAAGCTGAAAAAAAACAAGAATTCCAAAGCAGATTTCTATGATTGGTCAAATCGTCAGAAGTCCGTGTGGAATGGTTTTAGCGGGCGTGGAGGTCGCAGGATCAGAGGTGACCTAAACCCGATGAGCATCTTTAACAAGTATTCACGGGGGGATCTGGACAGATATAAAGCCAATATAAAATCCGCGGGGGCGACGATTGGCCGGATTAAGTCGGAGCGGGCCTCTATCTCGTCAAAAATTGCTTCAGTAAAATCGGATATTAGCGAAGCAAAGCGGCTCTGCGCATATGTCAAAACCTCGGAAGGCAAGAAAGAGAAAAATGACCTTAGGCAAACGATCGTCTCCCTGACCGATCAAATTTCCCAGCTGCAGTCGGTTTCGAACGCTCAGAAAGCTAAGGTTGAGGAGCAAAATATGTCAATAAAATTAACGAAAACACGATGGAGAGACGAAGCAAGAAAGATCAAGCTGTCTCAGTAATATAAGAATACGCCGAAAAACGAAGTCTGAGGGTTAATCAGGGTGGCGCGAGTACTGACTTGTCCCGGCTGTTTCCCAGCCGGGACCTCCGGTTCAATCAGCTGCAAGGCTGGCCGCAAGATCGGTCAGACGCGCGCCGAAAAATCGGATTGCGTTGTCCAAATCTCGGCAGCTTACGTCTGGCTCGCATAGAGGTTGCTCGATGGTCGTAGGCAGGTTTTCCAACACCGTAATCAAATCAACTAACGCGGCGCGGACATCATTCAGATGAGGCTCCGGTGACCAAAGAGTGTCTAACAGTCCCTGGGCAGTCCGAACTGCCGATGGCCCTGCGGCGGATTTCAGGATCTGGAGCAGATCTGAACCATCACGCCGCGCGAAGCTCTGGACAGCTTTTAGGCCCGACAACGCGCGTGGACCGTGGTTGGCAGTTGGAATGAGGATGCTATTCTGCATCTCGTTCTCCTTGCGATCGAGCCCCAGCAAAGGCCGGGCTTGGATAACTCGTCGCTCAAGTCACCGGCTGGAAGCCGGTGTATGACCTCTGAATGGGGCCAGTTCTCCTACTTGTTGATTTAGCTATAAGGGAAGTTCAGATAGAGGTTGGTGTGGGTCGGCACCTCGGACTGAGGCTGCAACTACTCTTTATTATAGAAAAGTCAGCTGGCGCCATTTTCCGTCTGCCATAACGTACGCATTATTGATTTGAGATAGCTGTAAGTTTTCTAACCGCATCCGTAATGGCACAAATGTCGCCTGTAAGGCCGGCAGCCAGTTTGCCGTCTTGGGGCAAATCCAGAACAGTTTGAATCCTTTCGAAACTTTTTATCATCTGGCGGTTTGACGTGAACCCGGCCGACACGCCTTCAATCAGGTAGAATGCCTCGGTTCGGGCTTTAGGGTCGCCCAGCAACCCGATCATTTTGGGTAGGCAATGGTCGTAGTTGGCGAAAGAAATTAGGGGGTGTTCGCAGGTCGTGTTAGTTCGGTGGGCGCCGCTGTCTCTGCGCGACCGTCGTGCAGTCGGCCAAAGGCGGCTTGGCCGACTGAGGGCAGTGCAGGCGGCGCGGCCTGGATCGCTCCACCCCTGAGTATTGTGCCGGCTATACCGGAATGTTAGCACCAATACCGTGTACATACCGGCTTGTGCATTCGACCGACACGATCTGCGAACACTCCCCCCAAATTACGTGCGGCTCGCGCGATAGGCGTCCCTTCTGGGGCAACACGGTTGTTTGTTGATGGATCGAGCATTTGTTATGAACCTTCAAAAAGCTTCTCCAGAGCGGTAGCGTCAAGGCGCTCGATTTCCTCCTTTCAAAGAGCGGGGTAGGGCGCACGGTTCAGCAGCTTCGATCCGGTGCGCTGAAGGTGAAATGATCGGGTCTGTCTGTCTGTTTTTTCGCTCGATTGGTGTTGAGGCTTGGTTCCACGTAGGAAACCGAGCCTCAACACCGAGCCGAGCCTCATTCTCACGCTTTTTTACCCCTCCGTGACAGCGGCCGCATCGAGCAGATTTTCCATCATGTCCTGCCCTCGGTTCATTCTGGCCCGCGCGACGGCCTGGCCCTGGTAGTAGACGGCAGATCTCAGATCCATTTGCGCATTAACTGCCAGCGCTGCAGTCATACCTTTCTGGCCCAGCCGTCCCAATTCCATATGCACCCGCGACCACGAAATATGAGCCCCGGTACCCATATGTTCGGCCCAGACCTTCGACGGCTGGCCGGCAGCGAGCCTCCTACCAGTGGTGGCGCGAAACAGAGGCAGCTCTTCTGCAAGGGTTTTAACGCGCATGTTCTCAAGATAGACAGGATCTACCCCCTGGAATACCACCGCATCCAGAAACAGCGTGAGCCGCGCGTGCAGACGTCCTGGCGCGCCACTTCCGCTTTTCGAGTGATAGCACCGAGCTGAGACTGCGAAGTTTTCTCGATCGGCGCATCACGCGGTAAGCCAAGTTCAGCCGGCCGCGGCTAAGAGTTCTAATCAAGCTCACTTACTCATAGCTATCTAAGTCTAAAACCTCAGACAGTACCTCGCAGACGTCATCTTGGTCTACGTCGACTCCGACGCGCTTGGCGAACTCGATGGCGCTCTCGAGATCGAACGGACCGATTAAAATTGGCCCCTTATTCAGTGCTGATAACAGCGCTGCATATGTTTGATAGCCCAGTCCGCGCGCCACGAACTCCACCCTGTGCGAGGGGCGCATTTCCGGAAGTTGCAGTGCGACGCAACGCTTCAGCCGGTTAATTGCAGTCTTATCGAGCAGTCTCATCAGCTTCATTGATATCCTCCTGGGGGGGCAAGCGAGCGAACCGTGGCAGTCCTGTTGGATATGGTCCCCTTCTGGAGCCGACGGAAATCATAGGCTGTGTGGAACGGGAGACGCCGCCGGCGATCCGTCATCAAAAGCGGCGCGTCACGACCGCCAGCGTTTTTTGGATGGCCCTGCCGATCGCGCATCGATAATCTTGCGCGCATCCTGCCAGGCCGCCTCTGCTGCTGTGCCCAAGCACACTGCCCGATAAGACTTACCAGCCTCCCGCGTCCGGTGCCCGAGATGCGTCGCAATGACATCTGCGGCATGCGTCGGGTCGTGTCGCCGCATGTAGTCCGCAGCGAGCGTCCTCAGGTCTTGAGATGGCACGCCGATCGCCGCCTTTGTAAGCTCGGTCGGAAGGTTGCGGTACGGCGCATCCTGCTCCAGCGTAAGCCAGTTTTTCCCATGCAGTTCCAGATATCGGTGGTGGATCAGGCGATCCGGACGACCGCCGAGTATCCATTCATCGAGGATCTCACAGATTTCAGGCTGGATAGCGCCCGACTCCGTCGCGCCTCCTGTCTTCTCCTGCTCCCATTCGGCGCGCCATGTGCCGTCGGTTTCACGGACAAGCTGCTCGCCAAGCCGCCAGACGACGGCATCGCCCTTGCGGGGCGGCTTGTCGAGGATGACTGCGCAGACGACGGCCTGCTGCATGCAGCGGCGTCGGGCGGCACTGTGCGCCGGCAGGTCATGCGCACGTTCTCGTAATACTCCGATCTTTTGCGCGACATGGGCGAAGCCTCCCCGCTCCATGAGGCTCGACAACCTTTCATACTTGTTCTTCTCCCCCAGCGTGGCCTCATCACGAAGCTCGCGCAGGACGACCCGCATGGCGGTCAAGCTCGCTTCTGCAACTCCACCTCCGGTGCCCAATGCGATCAGACCTTCGATGTAGTTGGCCGCCGTGACGGGCTTCACACGTCGATCCTTGTCGGGATGAAAGACGAACGCCTCCGACAGATCGCAGGCCGCAATGAACCCGAACTGCGCAGACGCGAGGTTTTCGGCGACGACGGTGGCGCATCGGTCTATGCTCGCGAGATAGCGTTTCCGGGTGCTGTTCTTGATTCGTGCAGCATCGAGTCCCGGCTTCATGAGCAGCCAGGCTTCAGGCCACGCAGCTGCAACAGTTTTTTCCACAGGCGGTGCGGTTGTTGCGGCTGACTTGGATCGCCGCGCATACCATTCATCGCTGACGAGCTTCGCGGGTGCTGTGGACACGTGCGGCGCGTAAACCGAAAGCGCTCGGAGCAGGCATCGGAATGACGACTCCGAGGCAGCTGCATCTCGATACGCATCAGCCGCGGGCATTGACAGATTATCCTTCCGCGCGCGCACAGCGGACCAGAAACGGCCCATGACATGGGCCGCGCCCGGTGCCAGACTTGGCGCGTCATCAATCATCGCGCGACGGACGGCTGCTGGCGCATCCCTCAGAATGACGCCGAGATCGGTTCTCATCTCATGTTCTCCTCTTCATGAGTGCATAGATGTTTGGGTGGCGCGCGAGCAGGGCTTCGCGAACGGCTACGGCTGCCGCTTCGCCGCTGTCTTTTCCGTAATGGCGGCGCGCGACCTGCTCCGTATTTGCGAGGACGGAGGCCACGCTTGCGAAATCGCCGGGCCTGACGGCAAGCATCAGCGTCGCAATCGCGTGGCGGCACTGATGTGGCGTCATGCCAAGACCGAGCTGGCGGTCCCCGAGGTCCCACAGATCCATGATCGCGGCCACGGACATGCAGCCCCGCGGAAGATTTAGCGCGGACTTGCGCAACCGCGGAAAAGCGGTTCCCGGAAACAGGTAGGGCGAGGATTCGATACCGCGAAGCTCCATGAGCTTCGGCCGATCGACCCGTTCCCATTGCCACAACACTCGGGCGTCTTCGCCGTGCACATTGACAATCACGGTCTCTCCGTTCTTGACCTCTCCGCCAGTAAAGCGGATTTCGGCATGCTCCCCGTCGACAATCCAGGTCAGGTTCCGCGGGGAATCCTTCTCGGCTTTGTGACGGGTCATGAACAGGTTGGCCGGTCGCAGGGGCCTGCTCACTTGAATGGCGTAGGCGGCGGCACAGGCGGAAAGCCGCAGCCCGCGTTCGTGCGCGGACGCGTTCGATGCGGTCTTGAGCACATTTGCCGAGATCGTAGCAAGCCGCCCGGGTGCGTTCACGAACGCGGCCGCCAGATCGGGCGACTTCCGCAGCCGGTTGCAAATGGCTTCGGCATCCGTTGTCATCTCGATCGGCGACAGCACGTAATCTTCGTAAAACATGCGGACAAGCCGGATCCGGGCGAGGATCTCCTCGTCGCGGAGCCCGTGGCGCGCGACCGTCGCGAGATTGGTGAAGCGCGACCATAGAGTCGAACTTTCGTCGGCATTCTTCAGTGTGACCGATGCGGCGGACCGCGCAATTTGGGCAGTGCAGGCTGCCTCCAGTGCATCGGCCGTGAACAGATCGCGCAGCGTGCCGAGCCCCTTGAACCCCGTCTCCGGACAGTAGCCCTCTCGCAGCAGCCATGTCGACGCCTGCCGGTAGCCAGCGAGCGCATTCTCCGTATTTTTCGGCAAACGCTTTTTCTTGCCGACGCGCTCGGCGACCTCCGCGTCGACTTCGACGGCGGACCGGCCCTGGCGCATCTGTTCCCTGGCCCAGGTTCTCATGTCGGACGGCAGACGCAGAGTCTGGCGAAATACCTCTTCTGCATCCGCGCGGAACCCTTCGGGCAGCGACTTCCAGGGAATGCGGCGCGCCCGGTCGGAGGCGGCCGGCACGACGAAATCCTGACGCGGCAAGAGATCGGCAAGCTCGGGCCAGCGGTTATGCCCGCGCCGCAGCTCCGCAACGCGACCCGCAAATTTCCGCAAAGACTTTCGACCCTCTGACGTTGCGTCGTGCCAGAGCCGGTCGAACTCCGCCTGGTCGAGGTCCGACAGGGCAAGGCGAGCCCGCGCCCGGACCAGGAGAAACGGCCTGTGGGTGCCGGTGGTGAAAAGCGCGCCGCTGTCGACGAACCCCTCGTTCTCGACGATGAACCCGATGGCCTTGTCGTAGCTCGCGCGGGCGCCGATGTCCGGGCTGACATGTCCGCGCGCCGCAAGAAATCGCTGTAGAGCGGAGCGGACGCGGGAATTCCCGCGCTTGCGCGCCGTGTCGAGATTCTTCGAGCGGGAGACGGCCCCATAGGCGGATACGGCGATCACCTTCTCGAAGTAACCGAGGTCAGCCGGAACGAGATCCAATTCCTCTTCGGTCAGGTCGAGCCGCGCGGCGACCTTCTCGATCTCATAGACGGTGTCGCGGCTCTCGTCGGTCTCCCTCGCCCAGTCCAGAAAGTCCGGGAACATCGGGGCGGCGGCGTTGGTCAGTGTTCTGTCGTGTCTCATCTTTTCGATCTCCAGGGTTGGGGCCTCTCGGGCCGCCTTCACGCGGAAAGGCGGCTCGTGCGGCCCAGGCCAAGGACCCCAGCTGGTCCCTTATGAAGATCGCGCCCGGCGGGGCTTTTCGCACAGTCTGTCGCAATTTTACCGCGTTTCGCAGGATCGCCCCCAAACATAACCCCGATAAATGTTTGGGGACGTCTGTGCGACGGACAGGATCCTCCGGCTCGTGTCGCAAAGAAGCCTGTGGCTACTGTGCGAAGGTCGGGCAGCGTCATATCCACCACTCTTGGGGAAGGTCGACGCCCCGCAGTTTCAGCCAATCGGTAACATCATGTGGATTGCAGCGAACAACTCCGAAGACGTTTCGCGTCGGCAGCCCGTCATCGATCCACCTATCGACCGTGCGCACGCTGACGCGGAGCGCTCCAGCGATGGCCTTCTTGCACAACAAATCATCTTGGTAACGCGCGATTTGCGCACGTTTCGGCATCGGCCCGTCCTCGCAGGCCCAGACGTCCGGCCAGGCCAGACGGTAATTCCTGCCAATGCGGATAGCATCAATATTACCCGTCCGGATTTTGCGCCGGACTGTGTCAGGCCTCAGACCAAAGTAATTGGCAACATCTTCAACTGAAAGCATTTTTTCCTCCTCATGCTGTTCATGAGAAGGAATTAGTCCCTCCGCAACTGCTACCAAAACGCCGGAAGTCATGACCAAAGGTGCCAGGTCTCAAATAGAAACAACAATCGAGAAGCGGCACCTTTGCTGGTGTGACATAGATCACGCAGTCGTGATAAAAGACGTTTTTGCGCGACAGCGCCTGCGCCCAGATTCTCCGGAATGGAGAATGTAAATGAAACAGGACACACATCTCAAGAGTGCGTTCCAGGTGCCACACTGGATCACGCCATCAAATGCCAGAGTGCGTCTCAATCGGGAAATCGATGACTTCGTGAGCAGGGCCGCCGCCGTAGCAGCGCCAGGCGCTGCACTTGCGCATAAGGTGACAGCCGGTCTCGGCAAGACAGCGACGACTCTGCGCGCGATCGCGCGCCATGGTGAGGCCCTTGTGGGACAAGGGCATGTACTGTTCTACGTGCCGACACTCGAGCTTGCAGAACGGGCATGTGAGGATTTCCGGAGGCTCGCATCGGGTCTTCCCTGCCGCGTGGTCCGCGGTCGCGACGCCCTGCGCCCGGATGACCGCAAGAAAGCGATGTGCGAGCGCGCCGAGTTGGCGAAGGCGGTCGCTGGCTTTGTTCCCTCTGTAACACAGGCGCTCTGTTCGTCATGTCGCCCTGTGCCGCTCAATGTCCTATCTTCAGCAGAAGGACGTCAAAGGTCCGCATATCGTGTTCTTGTCGCACAACTACCTGACCGTCGAACCTCCCGTTGACCGAGAGTGGCCGGTCGCTCTTCGCGTGGTCGACGTGAAGGTCTGGCCGACCCTGACCCGGACATCTCACCTCTCGATCAACGATCTCATGCGTGCTCCTCCGGCTTCCTATCCGGGGCGTCTTCACGACGTGCTCAACCTGGCCAAGGCCAGCCTCGTCGATGGCTTGCGATCTTCCGCTCCACGATCATCTCCGGAGTTCCGGGATCGATACTGCGCAGTTCCAGGAGCTCGCAAAAGAAGAAGGTCGGTTGCGGAACCACCTCGACATTAGGCCTTGGCAATCCTCCGAAGCGCTCACATTCCAAATGACGACGTTCGATACGAAATCCTTCATCGCCTCCCGGCGGCGGCAACGCGTATGCGAACGCCTGTCCGACAAGGAGGCGGGACACTGTGTCGGCCTGAAGTTGTCCGAGGTAAAGACCGCGCATGGCGTCGAGAATTTGATCCAGTCCTCCCGGATCGAAGACATCGATCGCGATTGACCGTTGCTCCTTTTGGACGCCGTTGCCGATCCTGGCATCACCCAACGTCTCGCGTCTGGAGCAGCGTTCGTTTCGATTCAGTCGCCTCCGATTGCCGACATCGTTCTGGTCTCCGACCGGACTCTGTCAAACAGTCGGCTGCTCCATCCGGAGGACGGAGAGCGCAGACGCGCCGCGGTGCTGACGATCCTCGCGCGAGAGGTCAAAAGAGCCGCCGGAGGTGGCGTCATGGTTGTCGCAACTAAGGCCGTCCTCGTGGCGCTTCATAGCGATGTGGGTGGTCGTCATCGAGAAAAGTCTCGCCAATCGAGAAATAGGGCCGTTCGCCATCAATCGGAGGGGCCCCTTTAAGAAGGCGTAGGGAAAATAACTCTGGGTGGCGCTTTGCGGCAATTTGCGGTGGTTGAATATGTTACCAAACATTGACTGCGTCATTGAATCCTGTTGCAACTTAACCGCACTTCCAAGCGGAGGTTTGCTTGCGCGACATTGAATAACTGGATAGCCGATGGACAAAAAAATGACGGTTCGGGAGGCCGGGGAACGGCGTGCCGTGGCCGCGATCACCGACATGATGGGCGCTTCGAGCATGTTGGTAGACGGATTTGGACACGATGCCGCGTTCGTAGACTTGAATCGTGGGGACGATGAGTTGCTTGTTCTGAACACCGACCGGTCCGGGCTTAATGCGGCCTATGGTCTTGGACTTGCCGGACCAGAATGCGTTGGCGATTTTGGCGTTTCACATGCCATCAGCGATATCGTTGTCGCGGGCGGCAATCCGCGCGCAGTGACCGTGGCTTTATTGCTTCCTGGCGACAGCACGCTCGAGTTCGTCCGTGATGTAATGCAAGGCGCCTCCGAAGCAGCCAAGCGCTACGGCGCCGAGATCGTTGCTGGCGACACCAAGCAGAACCCAAAATTCGCCATGGTTGCCACCGCTCTTGGCACGGTCTCGCGAGGGAAACGTATTTGCCGGTCGGGTGCCCGTCCCGGCGATGCGCTGGTCGTCACCGGCTTCCTTGGCTCGATGCTGCTGGGAATGGTCGCCTTCAAGCGCAATCTCCCGCACGGCGACCGAGCCCGGCGCATCGTCGAACGGGCGATCATCGAGCAACGTCCGCCCTTCACCCTTGGCCGCGCCATTGCCGAGGACAGTATACCGCATGCCGGTACAGACATCAGCGATGGCCTTCCAGGGGCAATTCATGCGATCTGCGGCGCAAGCAGCTGTGGCGCCCTGGTCGATGAATTGCGCATTCCTCTGCATCCCGACCTTGACGAGCTCGTTTTGGCGTCTGGTCTGTCACCGCTGCAGCTGGCGACAGCTGGAGGCGACTGGCAGTTTCTTTATGCTGTGCCACCAGATCTACTGTCGACCCTGCAGCAAACGGCCGCATCGTTGGATGCAATGGTAACCGTCATTGGCAGCTTCACGGAGAGGCGGGAGATCGCCATCCGTCATCTTGATGGCGCTTGGCACCAGCTCGAACGCGTGGAGCATGACAGTTTTGCAGACGGTGGGAATGGCCTCGGCCATTTTTCGCGGATCGGGGCGGCACCTGCCCGACGCGGCATGGAGCTCGAGGCGCATCACTTCGAGGAACGATGGAGTCGAATGTTCTAAAATGTGTATCAGTTTAGCGGCAGACCGCCTGTTGGGGGTCCGTGCTGAGACCATCGGGGAGTGCTGGATCGAGAGCATTCAACATGTGCTAAGCCATGGAGAGGCTCATTCAGACGGAGAGGTCGGGCTTATCGAGGTGCTCGGGCTTACTGTTGAGGTCTCTGCGCCGTGCGTTCACGATCCGCTAATATCTGCCCATGGGGATCTTACGGTTCTGGCCCGCACCCTATCAAAATTTGCGCGGGGCGCGAGTATGCCCGAGCGCCCCTTCACCTACGGGCAACGTATTTTTGCCATGGAAGGGATCGATCAGTTTGAATGGATGGTCGAACGGTTGCAACGCAAGCCGGACACAAAATCTGCAACGATTAACCTGTTGGTTCCCGGCTGCACTGCAGCCAGCCTTCCTTGCTTGACGACGCTTGACGCAAAGATCCGCGAAGGCCGACTGGACCTGCAGTTCTTCTTTCGCAGTCAGAACATTTTCGGTCGCCAATACGCCAACCTGGCCGCATTGGCGCAGCTGCAGCACGATCTGGCGGCGCGATGCGATACGATCAGTGGAGCTCTGCGCGGTTATGTCGCGTCGGCCCATATTTATGATTTTGACGTGAACGAGGCGCGCAAGCTGGCCGCCGGGGACCCGCTGAGGATTGCCGACAAGTATTATGAATTTGGACCGCAAACGGCTGGACCTTGATGCCGCCTGATCGTGCTAAGTGCAGCGCCCGGATTCTACTGCAAAGCCCCACTGTTGGCGCCTCTCGTCAAAGCTCGCGGTGATCCTCACGTCGAGCTCCTTTCCCTCGCGGAGCATATTGCGGTCCGGCGAGGCAATCCTTGACAATAGACAAAAGATATCGCGATCGAAATCTGGATGCCGAACAAAGCCGAAACCTTTCCCAAGGGGAATTCGCTGCAGAACGACTTTCCAGCGTTTTTTCGCCAGCTCTGCGGTGACCTCCTGTCGTGACTTTGCAACACTTAGCATGCCGGCCGAAAACTTGGCGCTTCCCAATCTTGCCGTCCGCGCTTTACTCGAAAGGGGGGAGGCAATCGCTATCTGCTCGCGCAGCTGCATCGGTAAATCCTCCCTATCAAGCAGCCCGTGCTTGATCGCGTCCTCAATGTTACGCTTTGTCGTTTTGCGATCATAGACAAGTCGTGCTCGTGTTTTGGCGTCGATATCCGCACGACGCAGCAAGCCAGCTTCCTTTTTGGCTAATCGTATGGCGTTCATCATTGACATGCGGGCACAAGTATTCTCCAGAAATCCCGGCCGTTGCCGAAGCTCAGCGGCAGAAACCACCTTGTACCGCAGCAGAATACTAAGTAGCCGCAGCGAAAGATCTGGTTGGTAGGCAATCCGACGCAGCTGGGCTTGGTAGCGTGGTAGCATCCCTTTCAGAATATCGTCTCGCTGTCTGTCCTTCTCGGTACGCAGTATGTCCAGAAGGTCGATATCCCGTCTCTCTTCTGAGGACCGGTCGAGTGCGGGCTTCCAAGAGGAAACGAAGGTCTCGGCCGAGATCATCTTGCGCCGCCGGAGAGCGCAGAGTTCGGAGACCGTGGCTGAGGACAGCACCTCGCTCAGAGTCGGCGCGGGACTGACTCCGACGATGGCGCGCAGCGCTGGCGAAAGGCCATCGCCCCAAGCATCGCAGCCGACCAGTGCATCTTGAAGTAGTTCAATCCAAGGGAAATCGGTTCCGCAGATCAGGTTGCGCAGTCGTTCGACACGGGCGGCGCCGGCCGCATGAGTCGACGCCGAATACCAGAATGCCCGGCTGTTCAGGCTGGTCAGAAGATAGGGCGAGATGGGATATTTCGGCGGCAAGCGGGCGACGATCGAGATGGCGCGGGCCTGTGCAGAAGCATCCTTTCCGAGAAGGACGTTCAATACTGCTTGAAGCCAAAGGTCATCGGCCAACTCTTCGGCGCGATGAGGTAACGAATTTCGGGTTCCAGCGGCGACGATCAGTGGCTCGACCCTCCAGGCTGCATCTACGAGTGCCGCCGATGGGTGAGCGAGCATCTCGAAGGTGAAAGCCAGAGGCATGGCCCATATGCCCGGCTTGGCATCGGCGCGCCGGGACAGCATGCCGGAATGCAAGTCATCATGCCGTGCCACCAGATATTCGGCACATAGATACTCCTGGATTGTCTCGTGCTCGAAGACGAGATCCCCGCGACCAGAGTTGCGAACCAGAACGGTGCCCTGTGATGCCCAGTCGATGAAGTGCTGGGTATCCTCGCCAAGGCGATGGATCAGGATGTCGCGTGCATGGTCCAAGGGAATTCGGCTGCTACCCTTCTGCCGCGTCTGAAATGCCAGCTCCGCCAGCGCGCTGAAGGTCAGTTCGCGCCCCCAGGGCAGCGACTGTCCGCCGCGCCGGGCGGTCTCGACCTCGCGCCGGAACCAGGCATCGAGAAAGCGGCGATAGAGCGCCGAGCGCTCATTCGGAATTTTATCGGTCTCGCGGGCGACCTCTGCGGCGATGCGGAGCAACATCGGACTACCCGCGATCGCGCTGCCACCGGCGTGCAAGTGCAGCTGTTCGAGGATCGGCTCTGCCTTCTGCGGCTGCTCAAGGTAGGCTTCCAGGAACTGGCCCTGGCACGCCCGGTCCATTGGCTCGATTTCCAATATCTCCAATTGCAGGTCCGGCGCCAATTGAGAGGTCCGGCTGGTCAGAAGCACACGTACAGCAGGATATTCACGTAAGAGCCCTGCGATTTCGCTCATGCATTGTGCATAGTACTGGTCAGGACACTCGTTTAGCCCATCGAGACAGAGCGTCAACTCGCCCGCATCGATCAGCTTCAGCAGTTCTTGCCAGTCGATGCCGCTTTCAGCCTCCAGTAACCCGGCCAGCCCCTCGGCTGTAAAGGCCGAGAGCGAGATCAGTAGCGGCCAGGGGCGGCCGGGCTGCCAGTTGCGCGCAGCATCGAGGGCGAACGCCGCAAGGCACCTGCTCTTGCCCGATCCCCCCTCACCGACCAAGAGAGCCCGGCGACTCTGTCGCAGGAATTCGGTCGCCGGCCCTCTGCGCGGTTTGGGTTTGGTTCGCAGCAAATCGCGGCCTCCGCTACGGGCCCAGCTGTCGCCAACATCCCCTGCTCGACGTCTGCCGCCGACGTCCGCCACGGTCCGTCCGCGGCGCTGAACCGCCGCAAGCGGGATGAACTTGGACACGGCTTGCGCCAACCGCGCCTCCAGCGCCGTGACATTGCGCCGTACATCCGGCAAAAGCTCCTCGGCCGGGCGGGCAAGTTGGCCGCTCTCTTCAAACCGCTTCCAGACCAGTCCGATCTCGGCGGCAAGCTCCTGGCGCTGTGCTTCATGCGCGGTCAGAACATCCGGCTGATGCGCGAGCAGCTCTCGGACCCGTCCGACCGCACCGCGCTCGCGCACATAAGTCACTGGGCTGGCGTCTTTTGGCCCTTTGACCTCGACAAAGCCGTAACCTGCCGGCGCCGGATCGACGAAGATCGCCAGGACGGTCTGCTCGCCATCAGGGATCTCCTCCAGCGCAACCAGCCGCTCGAGCAAAGCAGCATTCACCAGCTGGAAAGTTCCTTGCTGACCAGTTTTCCAGCCCTTGGGCGGCAGCAACAGCTTCTGCATGACTACTTCGCGACGAAACGCTTCCGCCCCCTTTGACTGACGTCGTCTCTTGGGGTCGCTGGCCTCAATGCCGATCACGCCGCCGTCATCAGTGACCCCAAGCAGCAGTACACCTCCGATCGAGTTAGCCAGCGCAATGACAGCCTTCGCCACGTGCCAATAGTAGTCATCGGCATTTGTGCCTTTATCGAAAACACCACCCTTGGGGTGGATTGAGGCCTTTAGCTCCAGCCACTCGGTTTCGCTTTGCTGGACGAGTTGCATCAGTGGTTCTACGCCCCCACGAGGGTGCAGAAGAACGCGCCGAGCAAGTTGGGGGGCAGAAATTGGCTTGGTAAGATGAGACATAGATCTTGCTGCCTATGGTAGGACCGGCGCGTAGCTCAGTGAAAGTTGAAGGGAAGGCATCTTGTTAGATGTGCCCAGATACGGGCAGGCGGCATTCCACCCTGCGTGGCCTCAGTACCAAATTCGACCAATGCCTCCCAAGGCGCATGACCCAGGCGCTTGCGCAATTCCGTCGCGGACGCTCCGTGGCGACGGTCAAGCGGCAAGTCAATTGCCTGTGCCAGAGTTTCGAGCACAAGTGCCATCCATCCAAGCGTCACCCCGTGATCATCGTCGAGACAATCCGCAACGGCGTCATCCATGAACGAGCGTGCAGCGTCAGTGTCGCCTGCGTCTCTCAGCAGCCAAGCCCGATAGGCAGATATCAGCGGCCAGGGATGATCGCTACCGGACCTCCATTTGCCTCGGTTGTCGAGATAAGCGGAGCGGGCACCGGCCAATTCCGTGGGAAATCGGCTCATCGCCCGCAGCCACAGATGATGTTCAAAACGCTTGATCTGATCTGAAGCTGACAATGATCGGCTGATTGCTTCGGGTTCCCGATTGTCGAGAAGTCGGCATATAGACTCCAGCACCGCTTCACCCTCGGCGCACAACTCGTCTCCTTCAATGCCGAAGGGCACGGAGTCCATCCGGGCTATCATTTCGTAGATCCCGCTCTGCCGCGTCTCTCGTACAACTTGCCGCGGATCGCTCAGGCGGGAAAAATTCGCTGAGGCAGCTTTGAAACAGGGGACAGCTGAGGCTGGATCTCCAGAGAATGCGTACATCTGTCCGCGCGTGGATTGCAATTTTCCATAGTTCAGCAGACCGGCCACAGCAACCGGCTTGGCCAGCCATTTGTCGACGGCTTCCTGTAACGCATCGAACTGAAAATTATTTGTCATGGCGCTTGCCATGCGCAATAGCGCCTCTGACACCAGTTGCGGCGCCTCGTCCTCTAATTTATGCACCCAAGCAAGACAGCGGAAGAGAAGATCATCTTGAATTTGTCCGCGATGATTGGACAAGGCCAGGATGCTGCTATCGAGTTGCAGCTGCAGCGTGCCGGGGATGACCTGCGATTGGCCCGCATAGCGTTGCAGCCAAGCGATTGCCCAGCCCAGCTCGGCGAGGGAGTACTGCTTGCTCGCAAGGCGTAGTTGCACTTCCGCAAGGTAGAACTCCCAATGCTTCGGGAAGTGCGCCATCGTCTTGCCCAAGCGGTCAAGCTCTCGGCGGAGGAAGCTGCCTTCATTCTCATCCGCTGCCGCTGCACAAAGCGCGTACCAATCGGCCGACGCCAGGGGGCCACCTTGAGTTAGTGCCAAAAACAGGTGGTGAAGGCTGCGGTCGTTGGCCTTCACAAAACAATGGCCCAGCAACTGCGACTTCCGCAGCCGGTCCTTGTTCGACCAGTCTGAACTGCCCCAAGTGAAGGCGACGACGTCGACGTAACCATTCATCGGATGGTTCTTATCCATGAACTTCATTTCCAGGGTGAGGTTGTTGAACCGCTGCGGATCAAGAGCGGTCACCTCGCTTTCGAGCGCCTGGGTTAAGATCTTTAGATCCGTTTGGGGGCCGTAGGCATCACGCTGCTCGATCAGGATACGAACACGGCTTCTCTGGCCATCATTAGGTACCGGCAGTTGTAGGAGCGTCCAGCGGATGAGATGGAGGACATGGCCGATCCAGTACCGATGACGCGCAGTGTTATCGAGAATGCTGAAACCGAGAATGCCGATGGGCGCATCCAGAATACGTTGGAGCACCGTGTCAACCTCATCAAAGGTCCGCTCGACGGCATGAAACCCACCGCAATCGGCCAACTTGACGCCATCGGGTATCGCCAAGGCCACAACGCGCCCCACCTGCTTCGATGTTGCGTCCAACTTTTCAGTAGCGTCGAATTTGCTGCCGGTTTCGTCCACATAGATCGTCCAGCAGTTTGATGACCTTAGGGTCCGCAGGCAATTCGGGTGTCGACCATCTTCAAAGCGCACATTGACATTACTTTTTTGGAACCGCCGGCTTTTTCGTTTCTGAAGTTTGTGGTCCCGATCGATCAGGTTCTTCATCTCCAGTGCCAGGCTTTTTTGGATATCGTGATCAGTCAAGCAGGACGCATTTGTCTCCATTAGCCATTGTCGCGCGGCTTTTTCCCCGCCTGCATGAAAGACTTTCGTCAGTTCCTTTTTTGCCTCAAACGCTCTTCTCCCTTTGGCTCGTGCAGCCTCAAAGGCATGTATTCTGTCTGAGGAACCTTCAGCGCGAATACCGTCCTCAAGTGCTTGCAACTCTCTTAGACGCTCCGGTGATGGCCCCCAAGCTTCGTTTCGATAGGCCAGCCAGAGTATGTCAGTCTTTTCCATTGCGCGAATTTCTTTCATCCCGTGTCGAGGCGTCGATGGAGCACCCTGAGAGAGAGGCAACTTCCGAAGCCGATCGATATATCTACCGCGATCATAGGTAAACGACAGGCGCCGACTTTGCATTTGAAGTTGGCACTATCTGTGCTGACAAGATACGCAAGGTGGTATTCAAGCCACATATTTAATAAGTTCACGATATGTCGGCATCGCTGTTGATGAAAGGACTCAAGAGATGACTCGAGCTACAACCGCCTTACCATACGAACATGGGGCCCATTGCTACGCCCTTCATTATCTTGATGATAGATTTTAGCCTGGGGCCAGAAGCGCGGGGCAGTCATGTTGTTAGCAAGATTGAGATTGAAAATTCCCGTTGTTTTGACGAGGCAGAGAAGGGTTTATGCTCCCACTCTCCCCCGGCCTTACCGCCTTGTTAGGGAAAAATGACGCAGGGAAGACGGCTGTCCTCGATGCATTGCGATTTATCTGCGGAACGCGCGCTGAGGAATACTGCCCGGTTCAGGATAGCGGGCACGTGTCTGAGGTCCCCCAACTGGTGAAGTCCAAAAGTCGGATGAGCGCCTGAAGAGCTTGAGTCGATAACGACGGCTTGGCGACCCATCTCGGCGATCGACCAGTTGCGTGGCCTTCTTCATTGAACGGCCAAAAAAAACGATTTGGCGGTTGAAGAAATTGGGGGTGAGCCGGTAGATTGTCGGTCTCCCAGGTAGCATTGGGCGGCGTGCCGTCCGAAGCTTAAAAGACCCCGCCGCAACCCATCGAACGTGGCGACAGTCTCGCGTCCGACCGGCGGAAAGGTCGATCGCGCTCGGCATTGGCCCCCGATCGGTGGGAAGCCCTATGCCTTCCTGCCAGCGGTAGATAGTACGGGCACTGACGCCGCGAAAAACGCCTACTTCTGCCGCTGTCATCAGTGGCTTCTTTAATTCGCAATGGTGCTCAGGATTCTGCTTCGCTGCGAGCCCCAGTGCCTTCCAAGCGACCGGCCAAGTCAAGTTTCCGCCCAAAGGGCGAAGGTTCAGTTCGCGCAGCACACAGGGTAGGCCCCGTTCTTTAAGGTTAAAGAAGTCAATGAGATCCGAACTTGGGACGATGTTGTTTGTCATAGTCCGAGGGATTTAGCCCCCTGTCTAAGCTTTACCTAATCGTCGACGCAATTTTTGTCCTGTCGGTCGCCTATGCGATCCATTCCCATTCATGGGCCGGCGGAAAAACGCGTCCACTCTGCGGGAAAATCCGGCTGCCCGTCGGGAAAATCCGACCGTGCATCGGGAAAATGGGACCAGACGTCGGAAAAACACGTCCCGACTTCGTGTAAGCGTCTGAACGAGAAACGGTTTTCGCGCCCTGAAACAAGAGAACCTTAGAACCCCCTGAAACAGGCATAGACGATGCCTCTGGCAGGCTTTTAACGAAGGAACCGCGATGGCCGGCTGAATGTGAGCTGTTTGACGCTGTCAACATCATGCTGACCTGGTCTCCCAGATCCTATATAAGATACTGCACTCGCTACCTAATTTGCGGCCGCGCCTTTGTTCTGGGAAAGTAATTTCCGAAACCGCTTTGCACACAGTCAAAACAACCAACCTTCTCTTCAGGCACTGGATGGTCCGCGGCCGAACTGACAGTTCATAAATGGCAAAATTAACTGACAGTTCAATTCACTTTTGGAGAACACATGAACGCAAATCGCAAACCTGGTCCAAAACTCCCCTATACCGACGAAATGTTAGAGAAGGCCGTCGATATGGTTGAGGCGGATCCAGACGTATCGGAATTCAACCAGAAAAATGTAGTTGAGAAACTTAATCTGCTCTATGGGCTCAAATACAGACCGCGGGCAGGTGATATGGAGTGTAATATCATAAGGGTGTTAAAGCTCCGCGAAGATCGAGAGGCACGAAGCAAAATTTCTTCGCTTCCAAGCGACGTGGTCGCCAAATTTGATGCCAGCCTAAAGGACTTTAGATTCCAAGGACTACTGAACATTTCTGACGCCCATGTGACCCTGATCGAGCAAGCCCAGATCCCACTTGTTGAAGCAGAACATGAGGTGTGCAGGATGAGGGCCGCGTATGACGCAGAACGTGCAGCACGCTTGCAGGAGGAAAAACGAGCAGCGGCATTTGAAGACCAGACGCTAAGACTTCAGAAAAAGCTTGGCGCAGCGGAGCGGAAAGTTGCTCGACTTGAAAGAAAGGTGCAGGCTCTAAGCTATTCGGGCGCCAAAAATGGCAATTCAATTTCTAAGGAGGACTTGGCCACACTGATTGGTGAAATAGTCGCGAAGAATGGATCGTGAAACTGTGGTGTCGCGTCCAGTTGGTTTCCTGACCAAAAAAGGCTGAAAGTCCGAAAAACCACAGCTCGTTGAAATTTATTTCTAAGGGCAGGGGCGCCGGCTATTTGTTCTCAGCAGGTAACCAAGCAAACCTGTGGCTTGGTCAACAAGTGTCGATTTGGAGGATGAGGCGGAGATTTAGAACCCATTATCTGTAGTCGTAAGCAATATCGTCCTAACCTTAGCGCTTTCTATATCTCTTTCCGTAAATTCCTATTCAGGTTCGCTTTAGGTTTATTTGGGGCTCGAAAACGGAGGGTTCGGTGGGGGAGAAGAGCCAGGAGCGTAGTAGGCCCATGCTTCGCTGAAAGGGCGTGTGCTTATGGAGACAGGTCTCTGGACAACTACCGCTTTAGGTTGCGGTTGCTATGCTATCCTATAGAAGGAGAACTGATCGAAAGCGCAGTGCCAAGCAAGCATGGACGGCGCGGGCACAATCAGTCCGAAAGGCTACTTTGACTATCCGATGACAAATGATGGACTGAAGTCTTCTCTTTGGGAGGCCGCAAATACACTTAGAGGCTCTGCAGTCGACCGCACTGATTGGAAAGGGTACATTCTACCACTTCTTTTCTTCAAGCGGATCTCCGATGTTTGGGATGAGGAAACTTTCGAAGCGCAACAAACCTATGGGGATGCTGATCCGTCGGTGTTCCCAGAGGTCCACCGCTTTGTCGTTCCTGACGGGTGTCATTGGGACGATGTGCGTGGAGTCGCCGCAAATGTTGGCGCTGCGCTTCATCGAGCAATGCAGGAAATCGAACGGGCCAACCCTGATACGTTGTTTCGTGTTTTCGGAACCGCCGATTGGGGCAATAAGGAAAAATTCTCTGACGAGTTGCTAAAGGATCTGATCGAAGGGTTCTCAGAAATCTCTCTCGGCAACACCGCAGTTTCCACCGATGTGCTTGGCGACGCCTATGAATTCCTGGTTGGAAAATTTGCTGACGTCACCCGTCGCAACAAGGCGGGGGAGTTTTATACGCCGCGTAGTGTCGTTAAGATGATGGTAGAGATTCTTGATCCCCAGGAGGGCGAGAGCATCTATGATCCGGCATGCGGTACTGGCGGCATGCTGCTTGGCGCGATCGAGCACGTTGTGCGAAAAGGCGGTGATCCTCGTACGTTCTACGGAAAGATTTACGGCCAAGAGAAAAACCTAACGACGTCGGCGATCGCGCGTATGAATCTTGTTCTGCATGGAATTGAGGACTTCCAAATCGCCCGGGAAGACACGCTTCGAAGTCCGGCGTTTACGGATTCCAGTACAGGCGGGACCGCCACCTTTGACTGCGTGATCGCAAACCCACCGTTTTCGCTCAAGGGATGGGGGCGCGAGCTCTGGGAGGCCGATCCTTGGGGGCGTGCCAAGTACGGCATTCCCCCAGAGAGCTACGGCGACTATGCTTTCGTTCAGCATATGATCGCCTCGATGGCGCAGGTCGGAAATGGCCGGATGGCCGTTGTCTTGCCGCAGGGAGCCTTGTTCAGGAAATCCGCTGAAGGAAACATCCGACAAGCGCTCCTCGAAAACGATATGATCGAAGCGGTCATCGGCCTCGCTCCAAACCTGTTCTATGGCACACAGTTGGCCGGTTGCGTCGTCGTCCTGCGGCGCACTAAGCCGCCTGAGCGTAAGAACAAGGTACTGATCATCGACGCGTCGAGCCTGTTCCGCAAAGGCCGCGCGCAAAACTTCCTCGACCAGGAGCACAGCGACCAGATCGTCGCCTGGTATCGCGCCTTCGAGGATGTCGAGGATCGGGCCAAGGTCGCCACCATCGACGAGATCAAGAAGGAAGGCTGGACGCTCAACATCTCCCGCTACGTGCTGCCGCCCATCGGTGAGGACATCCCCCCGCTGCCCGAGGCTGTCGATGCCTTCAAGACGGCCCTTGCGGACGCACGCGCGGCCGAAGATCACCTGCGCAAGGTACTGACCGAGGGAGGCTGGCTGCAATGACCGACCACCTCTCCCAGCGCGAGCTTGAAAGCTATCTCTGGGGCGCGGCGACGCTGCTCCGCGGCCTTGTCGATGCCAGCGACTACAAGCAGTACATCTTCCCGCTGATGTTCTTCAAACGTCTCTCCGACGTCTGGGACGAGGATTACCAGGAAGCTCTCGACGACACCGGCGATGAGGGCTACGCGACCGCCACCGCGAACGACCGCTTTGTTATCCCCGAGGGCGCGCACTGGAACGACGTGCGCAGCGCGCCGAAGGATGTCGGGCGGGCGCTGCTCTCGGCCTTCCTGGCCATCGAGGCGGTCAACCCCGAGCGGCTGCAGGGCGTCTTCGGCAACGCTCCCTGGACCGACAAGGGCCAGATGCCCGACGCCACGCTCAAGAACCTGATTGAGCACTTCTCGAAGCACGACCTGACGCTCGCCGCCGTACCGGAGGATGAGCTTGGCAACGGCTACGAATACCTCATCAAGAAGTTCGCCGACGACAGCGGCCACACGGCGCAGGAGTTCTACACCAACCGCACGCTGGTCCACCTCATGGCGCAGATGCTCGAGCCGAAATCGGGCGAGAGCATCTATGACCCGACCTGCGGCACCGGCGGCATGCTGATCTCCTGCCTCGCCGAGGTGAAGCGGCGCGGCGGTGAGGCGCGCACCATGGGCCTTTACGGGCAGGAGCTCATCACCATCACCGCCGCCATCGCCCGGATGAACCTCGTCATCCACGGCGTGTCGGACTTCCAGATCTCCAGCGGCAACACGCTGGCCGCCCCCGCCTTCGCGCAAGGCGACGAACTGCGCACCTTCGACGTGGTCCTCGCCAATCCGCCGTATTCCATCAAGAAATGGAACCGCGGCGCGTGGGAGAAGGATGTCTGGGGGCGCAACTTCCTCGGTACCCCGCCGCAGGGGCGCGCGGACTATGCCTTCTTCCAGCACATCCTCAACAGCATGGACCCCGAGACCGGGCGCTGCGCGATCCTGTTCCCGCATGGCGTGCTCTTCCGCAATGAAGAGGCCGAGATGCGGCGCAAGCTGATCGAGGCCGATCTGGTGGAATGCGTGCTGGGGCTTGGGCCGGGGTTGTTCTACAACTCGCCGATGGAGGCCTGCGTCATCCTCTGCCGCAGCAAAAAGCCCGCTGACCGGCAAGGGCGCATCCTGTTCATCGACGCAGTGGCCGAGATCGCGCGCGAACGGGCGCAGAGCTTTCTGAGGCCACAGGATCAGGCGCGCATCCTTACGGCCTATCAGGATTTCACCGATGCACCGGGGTTTGCCAGCGTTGTCAGCACCGCCGATGTGCTGGCGTCCGAGGGCAATCTGTCCATCGCCCGCTATGTGAAAAAGCCAAAGCCAGAGGTGCCGGTGGGTGAGGCCGTGACCCTGACCGCCGCCTGGGACATCTTCGATGCCGAGGGGCGCGGCTTCTGGACCGGTATGGATGCGCTGGTCGATATGCTCGATGGGTTAGAGCCTGCGGAGGACGCCGATGCTTGAGCGGGTGATCTCGAAAAAGGCTGGCTGGACCCGTGTGGCGTTTGGCGATGTGGTGCGCAAAGTCAACGACAAGGTCGATCCTTGGGAGTCCGGACTGGAGCGGTATGTGGCCGGAGACCACATGGTAACTGACGATCTTCGAATTCGTCGTTGGGGTACAATCGGAGACGACTACCTCGGGCCAGCATTTCACATGCGGTTCAAGCCAGGCCATGTGCTTTATGGGTCCCGTCGAACCTATCTGCGCAAGGTAGCGTTGGCCGATTTTGAAGGCATCACAGCTAACACGACATTCGTGCTCGAGTCGAAAGACTCATCTATATTGATGCCTGAACTACTACCATTCATCATGCAGACCGAGGCATTTCACGCAAATTCGATTGCACGATCCAAGGGATCGGTGAATCCCTATGTCAATTTTCCAGATGTTGCGTGTTTTGAATTCTCTCTACCGCCGATCCAAGAGCAGGCGCGGTTGGTGGAGGTCATGTCGGCGCATTGGAATGCGTTAGAGGGCATCCGGTCAGCAGAAGCCTCTCTTGCCAGACTACAGAGTTCATTTATTGAGGACTTCATAGAGAAGAAGCACCCCGATGCACCAACTATCCGAGTATCTCAATTGCTGCGCGAGGGTCCACGAAATGGAAAATCGCCACAGGCAGCGGAACAGGAAAATGGCTTCAAGACAGTAAGCATTAGCTCGGTTGCAAATGGAGTGTTCAATCCAGATGGTTGCATCAAGTTCGTCGACATTTCCGCAAGCGAGGCTGCGCCTTTCCTCGTCGCGGAAGGAGATGCCTACGCGATCAGGGGCAACGGGAATCGTAATCTGATGGGCAAGGTGGGACTTGTTACTCAGGCGTATCCCGATCTGATTTATCCAGACCTTCTTATTCGCTTGCGCTTTGACGAAACCAAGATTCTCAAAGAATTCGCTGCCGCGCAATGGAACCATCCGTCAGTACACATTCAGCTCGCATCCCGTGCGAAGTCTTCTAACGGCATTTGGAAGGTGAACGGGCAGGATATTCGCGCACACACTTTAAAAGTGCCGACGCTCGACGCCCAAAAGAGCGCAGTTTCAATTCTATCGGAATTCCAAGGCCAAGCGATTGGTCTACAGAAGCGGTTTAGGCAACTCCGAGCGATTCAAACATTTCTTTATGATCAGGCATTTGCCATGGACGTGAAATGACATTCAACGAAGCCAATACCGTCGAAGCCTTCATCCGCGACCGCCTCACCGGAACGAGCGGCCCGACCACCGTCACACCCGGCCTCGCTCGGCAGCGCAGTGCGATCTCTGGCCTCGGCTGGCATTTCGTCGGCCCCGCCGACCTGCCGCGTCAGTCGCAAGAGGCGCTGGTCGAACCCTATTTGCGCGACGCCTTGATCCGCCTTAACCCCGACATCGCCGCCAACCCGTCCCGCGTGGACGATGTGCTCTACCGCCTGCGCGCCATCGTCATGAGCGCGCGCTCGGACGGGCTGGTGAAGGCCAACGAGGAATTCGCCGCCTGGATGCTCGGCGAACGCTCCATGCCCTTCGGCGCGGACGGCCAGCATGTCACCATCCGCCTGATCGACTTCGACGACATCGAACAGAACAGCTTCGTTGTCACCCAGCAGTTCACCTTCCGCGCCGGGAAGACAGAAAAGCGCGCTGATCTGGTGCTGCTAGTCAACGGCCTGCCGCTCGTCCTGATCGAAGCCAAGACACCGGTCCGCTCCAGCCAGAGCTGGCTCGACGCCGCGCTTCAGGTTCATGACGATTACGAGAAGAACATACCGGAGCTGTTCGTGCCGAACGTCTTTTCGGTCGGCACCGAGGGCAAGGAATACCGCTACGGCTCCGTCCGGATGCCCGTCGATCTCTGGGGCCCGTGGCGCACCGATGACGATGTTCTGCAATCGATGGGTGAGGTCGACAAAGCCGTCACCGACATGCTGCGCCCGGCGATGGTGCTGGACCTGCTCGCCAACTTCATCGCCTTTGCCACGCAGAAGGGCAAGCAACGCATCAAGATCATCGCCCGCTACCAGCAGGTCGAAGGCGTCAACAAGATCGTTGAGCGCGTCGTCGCCGGACAGGTGCGCAAGGGGCTAATCTGGCACTTCCAGGGCTCCGGCAAATCGCTGCTGATGCTGTTCGCCTCCAAGAAGCTGCGTCTGCACCCCGCGCTGAAGAACCCGACGGTACTGGTGGTGGTCGACCGCATCGACCTCGACAGCCAGATCGCCGGCACCTTTTATGCCGCCGACATGGCCAACCTGGTGCGCACCGACAGCCGCAAGGAGTTGTCCGATCTGCTGGCAAAGGACGTGCGCAAGGTCGTGATCACCACGATCCACAAATTTGGCGAGGCTGACGGCGTTCTGAATAACCGCGACAACGTCATCGTCATGGTCGACGAGGCGCACCGCACGCAAGAAGGTGGCCTGGGCCGCAAGATGCGTGAAGCACTGCCAAACGCATTCCTGTTCGGCCTGACCGGTACCCCAATCAACCGCGCGGACCGGAACACTTTCTACGCTTTCGGTGCTGTGATCGACGAGAACGGTTACATGAGCCGCTATGGCCTGAACGACTCGATCCGGGACGGTGCGACGAAAGAGTTGCATTTCGAGCCACGGCTGGTCGATCTGCACATCGACCAGCAGGCAATCGAAGCGGCCTATGCCGAACTGACCGATAGTTTGACAGACGAGGACAAAGACAAGCTCGGCCGCGCCGCCGCCAAGATGGCGATCCTCGTGAAGGCCCCCGAGCGTATCCGCGCCATCTGTGGCGACATCGCCAAGCACTACCAGGAGAAGGTCGCGCCAAACGGATTCGGCGCGCAGGTCGTCACCTTCGACCGTGAAAGCTGTCTGCTTTACAAACAAGAGCTCGACAAGTCGTTGCCGCCAGAAGCATCCGACATCGTCATGTCGGTGAATAGCGGCGAGGATCAGTATGCTGCCTACCGGCGCGACCGAGATGCGGAAGAGAAGCTCCTTGACCGGTTCCGGGACCCCAAAGATCCACTAAAGATAATCATCGTGACATCAAAGCTGCTGACGGGGTTCGATGCTCCAATCCTGCAGACGATGTACCTGGACAAACCGCTACGAGATCACACACTGCTGCAGGCAATCTGCCGGACGAACCGCCCCTATGGCGAGCAGAAAACCCATGGTCTGATCGTGGACTACCTTGGCGTTTTCGATGACGTCGCGCAGGCGCTGAAATTTGACGAGAAAGGTGTTCAGAAGGCCGTTTCTAACATCGCCGAACTGATGGCGATGCTCCCCTCGGCAATTCAAAAATGCTTAGAATACTTCGCAGGCGTCGACCGAAAACTAACCGGCTACGAAGGCCTAATAGCAGCACAGGATTGTTTGCCCGACAACGAGCGGCGCGATACGTTCGCTTCCGACTTTAGTATTTTGAATCGGATCTGGGAGGCGCTATCGCCGGACCCAATCCTGACACCACATGAAAAAGACTATCGTTGGTTGGCTCAGGTGTACGAATCTTTGAAACCATCAACCGGTACAGGTCGGCTCCTGTGGCACCGACTTGGAGCAAAAACTATCGAGCTGATCCATGAAAACGTACATGTGGATACCGTTCGGGATGATCTTGAAACCCTGGTGATGGACGCGGAGCTCTTGGAGGCAGTCCTCTACAATCCGGACCCAGAAAAGAAGGCGAAAGAAGTATCAGTTAAGTTGACCGGTCGTCTTCGAAGACACGTAGGAAACGCTCAGTACAAAGCGCTGGCTGAGCGGTTAGAAGATCTAAAAAACCGACATTACCAGGGTTTGCTTCTCAGCATAGATTTTTTGAAAGAATTGCTTAAGCTCGCCAAAGAGGTCGTTGTCTTAGAACGCGAAACTCCTGATGAGAAGACTGTAGATCAGGGTAAAGCGGCTCTGACTGAGCTTTTTGAGGATGTGAAAAACGAAGAAACCCCAATCATGGTTCGGCGGGTGGTCAATGACATTGACGAAATTGTTCGGGCGGTTCGGTTTGAAGGTTGGCAGGCAACTCATGCAGGAGAGCGAGAGGTCAAAAAGGCGCTTCGTCAAACGCTATTCAAGTACAAGCTTCATCAGGATCCTGAGCTTTTCGAGAAAGCGTATAGCTATATTCGCCAGCATTATTGATAATGGGATTCCCTATACAGTGACCCCCCTCGGGGTGGACAGCTTCTAACTATTAAAGTTTGCGATCGGTAGTCGATATGCGCCGGAGAACAGGCACGCGTTCATAATGTGTCGGCTCTCTTTGTTAGGTTTTAGAATGTTCTGGCAGAATAGAATGCTGCATTTAGTCAGGAAGCTTTACGCTTTCATTCATTTTTAGCGCCTGATTAAGCTCTGCGAGAGGGCCGCGCAATGCATTCTCCCATTTTTGAATGTGCTCGACGTGCCAATCAACATATTCTGGCCACCGTTCTTTATCATAGCCCTCGCAGGGCGTCGAAAACTGGAGCCGGGAAGCCTTTTTGTCATCAAGGCGAAGCCATTGAATTTCGTTTCCGAACTCAGCTTCAATCTGATCTTTTTTCTCCATGAGGCGATCAAAGAGCCATTTATTCTCAGCAGCGCTTGCACGTCCGAACGAGAATTCCACCCGCAGTT
This sequence comes from Thioclava sp., assembly GCF_048263065.1. Classification (NCBI taxonomy): domain Bacteria; kingdom Pseudomonadati; phylum Pseudomonadota; class Alphaproteobacteria; order Rhodobacterales; family Paracoccaceae; genus Thioclava; species Thioclava sp. The sequence goes on along the minus strand of NZ_JBLXEM010000015.1, from coordinate 5,267 downwards.
CCGTTTTGCCGAATATTAGGGCGTAAGGACATGATCGAAGGCCAGATCCTGCACTGAGCCAGTGGTCCTTGCCGGCGTTAATGTTCTGGTAAAGCGTATCACCAGCTTCCTTTAGTGCATCAAGTACAGCCTCCCAGTAGGCGCGTCGCAGCTTGTGGCGGCTCTTTTGTTCACCCTGGGCGCCCCGCGCTTCAGTCTCCTTCTCCGCCATGCCAATCATGAAGTCGGCCGCTTCCGGGGTCGGGATGACAGGTTGGATGTCGACGAATAGCTCATCTCCGAATAAGTATGGAACGACCTTAAAACAGCGCGCATCAACTTGGCTTTCTCTCAGCCAAAGTACGGTCGCAGTCACCTCCTTGCGAAACTTCGCCGCAATGAACATGAGCCGTTGGCTATTGCCCGGGTTCAAGACAACTTCGCTTAACTCCTCAACCTCAAGGAATTCGCAGATCAGCTGAACCGCATTGCCGCCGCTTGCATGCCGGTCGAGGTATTGTTGATAGATGTCAACGATTTGCGCCTTGGTCAGGCTGGAGACATAGGCTGCATACTTGAGCGCCTGCCACGCAACATCGCGACCTGAATCGTCGAGCTTATTTTCGATGACAACAAGCTGCCCATCTTTATCGAGCGCAAGAAGATCAAGGCGCTCGCGAGTGTCAGCGAAACCATCGAACTCTTTCTGAATAATCAATAAATCTTCGCCCAATGCATCGGGCTGGTTTGCCAGCCACTCTTGCAAATGCTCCCGCTCGCGCAAGTTGAGATCGCCGAACCGCTTCTCTTCCAGTTTCTTAAGCCGGTTTTCCGATCGGTTTACTTGGAACATCAGTCACCTCAGAAGTTAAGAAGAAGTTATGTTGGCTATGCAACTGAGAAACGAGAGCACGCGCGTAGCACATGGGGGCATCATCAGTGGAAGATCGCAAGGTTATCTGTTCGTAGGTCGGTCTCTCCTCGCCATCTGTAGGCGCAGGGCGTCGCAGGGTAGTCCAGACAGGCAGCCCGACTGGTTTCGATGCAAGGCGTCCCGGTCATCTTGTAATGCCCGACCAGGACAGGGGGGGCTGAGAGAGAGTAAAGCTCTACTTCCCGATCCGATGGGAGGTCGTCGGAGGGCAGCTGTTCAACATTACCTACAGAGAGCGCAGCTTCTTTCCAGCTTGTTGCATTTGCCCGCCACCAAGCAATCCGAACATGATCTCTTGGATGGCCCTTGGAATCGTGAAAATGCGCACCTTCAGGAAGTTTCATTTCTGGTCCGGTGATCAGCCTTTTTACCGCTTTGGCAAAGTCCGTCTGTTCAGCGCCAATCTCCGGAAAGTCTGAGGGTGCCAAGCGCCCGTCAGGTCTTCGTTCTGCTACCAGATCGATGTCCGGCTGGTTCCAGCAAGCATGAATCAGGCGCAGGCCATCAAGCTCTATCCAGAGTGGTAGTGTCCGGAACCAGTCCACCCAGAAGTTCGCCTGAGGTGTCGATACGCCAAAATGTTCGACGAAACTGCGATGCTGGGCTGTGTTTTTCTCACTTCGTTCGCGCAGGGCGAGACCATCTTTTCCAAGGGTATGGTACAGAATCGCGTTTAATTCATGGTTTCCCATGACCGCGATAGCCCGCTCCTCTTCTATAAGTTTGCGTACTCTTTTCAGAACGGCTTCATCAGCGGCTGCTGCTTGATCTTTCCCGGCGTCAATAAAATCACCCAGAAAGGCTAAGGGCGCTTCATTGCTCAACCCATTAAGTGTCGTTTCGAGACGCGTCATATCCGCGTGTACGTCAGGGATAATGTCCCAAGCTTTGGTCATCTATAGTCTACCTATCTGGTACTGATGTTTCGGAGATAGGCTTAGTCGCCCAAGGTTTTGAATTTCATTCACGCTCGGAGCGATCATACTAAACTGTCCTACCACCCAGGGTAGCGATCTGCCAAGCCGCCTTTGGCACTGATCTCATCTCTGGTGAGGCCACGGGCGCATAGATCGAGATCTCTTGCGATTTGATCTATCAGATCGGGACATTCGATTTCCCGGCGCCACGGATGCGCCATGACCTCATCGGGATACATCAGCCCGAGCAAATTTCCTGCAATCGCTCCGGTGCTGTCGCTGTCGCCTGAATGATCAACAGCTATGCGCAGACCCTCCTCGAATGAAGAGGAAGCCAAAGCCGCATAGAGTGCAATTGCCAACGCCTCTTCCGCGATCCAGCCGCCGCCAAGAGATTCTACAGTTTTCGGGGTGCCGTCCCGTGGCGCTTTCAAGGCCGCGTCCAGTGCTTCGTTCGTTTCGGGGCCAAAGTGACGGGCAAGGTCTCTGGCCGCTTTTTCCACGGCCGCACCACCAAGCACAGCCTGTAAAATAAGTGCCCAGGCTGCTGCAGCCTGTTGTCCCACTCTGTGACCGTGGGTGGTTGCCGAGCTTTCTATGGCTATCTGCTCTACGTCTGGCGATGCCATAAGCCCGACTGGTGCCACGCGCATGATCGTTCCACAGCCTTTTGAATCGTTCTGCGCGGCGCTGCCGAAGGCGGATGCGGACTGAAGGGCGGACAGGCAAGTCATTCCTGGGGCGCGTCTCTTATGCAGGCGGCGATCGCGAACCAGACCAACGTCATCGACATCCATCTTCGGGCGTGCTCCTTGGGTAGCGTACCAGCGGAGCAAAGCATGATGAATGACGCTCGGGGGGTGACAAATTCCCTTCAGATTGCCCCTTACGATCGCACGGATGAGACCTTCTGCAGTGAAGAGCGTCATTTGCGTATCGTCAGTGATTGCACCCATGCGGCCATCATGTGGAAGCATTTCATCTACCCCATTCGGGAAACGCGATCTGATCTGTGAAAGCTTCCAAAACTCGATTTCTGCCCCAAGTGCATCTCCAATCGCCCCGCCAAACAGAGAAGCGCGGATCATTTCTGCGCGCCGGTCGGGCAGGGAGGCCCGCTCGCGCAAAAACCTCTCTTGCACCGCTGTTTCAATCGCCCCTGGGCGGGCATCCCGAATGCGAGACATAGCTTCTTCTGCAGTGTCGCCGCGTTCGATCAGGAGCAGAGCAGCAAGTGTTCCGGCGCGTCCCAAGCCACCGCGACAATGGATTAAAATCTTTCCGCCTTGATCCAGCACACGGTGCAGCGTCGGAGAGATTTCTTTCCAGCGGGCTAAACTGTCATTGCTGGGAATATTTAGGTCAGGGACAGGGTAGTGCACCCATACCATTCCCATGCTTTGAACAATGTTCCCGAGCTCGCCAGCGCCCAGCATCTCCAACTCATCAGGTTCAACAAGGGTCAGCACAACTTCTGCCCCCCAGGCATCAATAGCTGAAAGGTCGGTGTTGAGGTCGCGATCCCAGGCAGCGCCGAAGACACTGGCCCCCTTCTTGCCGGGACAGATCGTGATCCCAATGTAGCCCTGACCGACAGCAAGGTCATTGATGAATAAAGGGTGCGTTTCACTTGTTCGTTTCATGGGAAATCCAGTTTGTGGAAATTCTTGGGCCACAAGAATGTCATCGTACGGAGAGCTGAGGGAAAATATTTGATGAGACCTGATGAGCAGGTCTCAGTGCGCCTGAGGTTTCATGGCGTATTTGCTTCGGTCTCGCTTGCCTTGCGCGCTTGATAGATCGTTTCGAGCTTTTCTATTCGACCCTCCTCAATCATCTCGCGAACCCATGCCTCAGTGTTTTGAGTTTGATCATCATCGCTGTCCATGTATTTCCCGAAGCCCAGCTCCGCGCGGCGGGCATTCGTCTTTGCTATGTAGGCCTCTGACATAGGGTTGATGCCTTGGGCTCGGCGCTTTGCATCCACCCCGTCATCGAGCATGAAATCGTATTCTTCGGGGAACAGTCGGCAATGCCATAGGCTGATAAGGTCTTCTTTCTCTTTCTCATCGGCCTCGCGCTTGTCCAGCTCTTCGATCTCAGCTGGCGACAAACCTTCGCGCGCCTCGCGATATTTCTTTAATTCTTCTTTGCGTGCTCTGTTCACGAAGATTCCTGACTTTATTAAAGACGTCCAAGTTTTGGGTGCAATCGGTTGGAAGTTGGTGCGAAGATAAGTTCATCGCCGGGCACTTCCGCTTGCCTATTCATATTATCCGTCCAAATTCAGATCGTCCAAAAGGGGGCCGCGGTGCTTTGAAATGGCGCAGCGCCATAAAAGAGGCTACGCGGCAGGGAGGTCCAAGAACCCGCTTGGGCAAGATCAAGTCACCAGTAAGACGCGCTTTTTACGTCCCAACTTGGTGATAAACACGATTTCCTCGGTTTTATCTTTGTTAATCAAGTACCTGAGGCGGCGAAGTGGATACACCAAGCCGTCAATTGTCGCCTTGTCACCAGCCGGAGATAGAAGGATATCTCTTCCCTCTTTTGCCAGCCTTACGAGTAGCGCACGCAGGGATTGCAGTTCCAGGTTCAGTACTTCTTGCCGAATTCCAGAGACCGTGATTGGTTCGAGGCCTCCTTTGTGGCGTTCCTCGTTAATTTTACGCATGGTCTTTCGTGTCAGATAGTAGCCAAATGCCGCCAGGAGTGCCGCGGCACCACCTGCTGTGGCCCAACTCGCGGCCGTCAAACCCAGGAAAGTCGCTGGCGGAGCAATCCCAAGCGAACTGGCGACACCCCCCAATCCGATCGCGCTAAGCGCGGAGCCGACCCCCAGAGCTGCACTTGAAGACAACCCTGCGAGACCGCCACTGGCGCCAAAGATGCCTGCAGCTGAAACGAGACCCAGTGAACTTAGCAAACCGCTGTTGCCCAACACGAAAGCGCCGACCCAGGTGCCCGAAAGGGTGCCTGCAATGTATCCGGAGGCGGCGGTGGAGGCGATCCACCCTCCGGAGGAATGAAGAACTGGGATAGCGATAGCAAGTATTGGAAGGGGCATAAAACTTTCCGATCAAAAACGACGCATAGGTTTCCCCGAAAATTGCGGGGTGCTGTTGAGCAGACTGACGCTCTTTACAGCTTCTCGCAAGCTACTTGATCCGGCCTCAAGGCGCTAAGGATGCGGTGCTTGCACAAAGTCACAAAGAGTGGCAACGTAGGTGTCACTCTGCCAGAGTCGATCCGAAATCGAATGTTTTTCCTTTTGATTTCAACGTAGTTTGCGAAAATGCTACGGCCCCTACCGCCGGAGCCAATTTCCTGATAAGCATCTGAGAACAAACACATTTCGTGTTTGGCTCTGATGCCTTTTCCCTGAATTTGCAGATTTGGTTGCACGTGAGGTTGCATATCAAGTTGCCTCTGCTCCA
>NZ_JBLXEM010000014.1:0-61016 GCF_048263065.1 Thioclava sp. | reverse complement strand
ACAGCTCCGACCGTACTGCAATTAAGGGTACAGTATGGTAATTAACGGTACAATATGAAAATTAAGGGTATATGCGGCCATTGATAATACGGGATAATTTCAGACCAAATTCTGATTAATTAGGGTACAGTGACACCAGCAGTCAAAAATGATCGGTCGGTGCTTTGCGTGATATTGCTGCGGTGACCTACCAAGGTGGCACGACATCTGCGCGCCACCCCGGCTTTGCTTACAGGCACTGTGTTCCGCCGTGGCGGCCACCGTATGAACGCCCTCATCCCTTGCTGTGGAACGTCGAGGACCTTTGACTGAACGCGGCAGATTTTCTAAATCTTATCAAGGCTTGGTACCAAGCAATTCCGGTCTAATCGTCACGCATATCTAACCTAGGCCCGATCTCAAGCCGATGCTACAGCAACAGATAACGCGCGGCAAACTGCGCTGGCAAATTCGTTTGTTGACCTTCTGCCGCCCACATCCCGAGTTCTATCACTCGGCTGGGCCAGAACTTCTTTGACCGCCGACTTTATCGCTGTTCCAGCCATGAGGTATGGCTTACGCGACGCCGACGATTGGTTTCCATACCAATCCAATAACATTGCTGACGACAAAATGAGAGCCGTTGGGTTGGCAATATTTTGACCAGCGATATCTGGCGCGGAACCGTGAGACGCCTGCGCTACCGCAAAGTCATCTCCGACATTTAGCGACGGTCCCAAACCCAGTCCACCGGACAGTTCGGCAGTCAGGTTAGACAAAATATCGCCAAACATATTGCTGGTCAAAACAACGTCAAACGCAGACGGGTCGCGAACAAGCAGTGATGCTGCGGCATCCACAAGAACCTCTTCCAGTTCTACGGTAGGAAACTGGTTTGAGACCTGGCGAACCTCATCGAGGAATAGGCCATCGGACAGCTTGAGAACATTGGCCTTATGAATGACAGAAACCTTCTTTCGTCTTTCTGCCGCCAATTCGAATGCAGTCGTTGCCACTCTTCGTGTTGCCAACCTAGTAATCTTACGAAGTGCGAATGCAGAATCGGGGTCGGGCATGAATTCACCCGCCCCTTGGTACATCGTTCTCACAGCATAGAATCCTTCGGTGTTCTCACGGACAACAACAAGATCCATTGCGCGGCCAGTTTCGCACAGCGAAGCACAGGGTCTGATGTTGGAGGTTAAATCTAGTTTGGTCCGAAATTCAGAAGACAGATTTATCCCCCCCTTATCAAGCGGTGGGTAGGCGTATGTCGAGAGCGGGGCGAGAATTGCTCCATCGCACTCCTCCACCAAATCCCAAACCACAGAAGGGGCTGTTGTGCCATGCGCATCCAACTCTGATAGTCCCACTGGCTGTACTTCAACATCAAGGTCGAGACTCAGATGATCGCGGACTGTCGTTAACACGGTATTCGTAGCCGCCGAAATCTCGGGGCCGATCCCGTCACCGGTAAAAAGAACTATTTTCATTGTTTTTTTCGCCTTATCAAATTTGGGTGTCTCGCTCTATCGCCGCATAGTAGCCAGTCTGGGCAAAGAGCTCCTTCACAGGCGTAATATTATTGTCCAACACTCCGGACATTCCACTCTCAAGAAGTCGTTGACATGTTGAACTCATTGCCAAATGTGCGGCTCTCAAGAGGTGGTTGGCGTGAACGATGATGTCGAACCCTCGCTCAAACAGCTCATGCACACCGACGTTGTTGTAGGTCGTCGGAACACACATCAAGGGAATGTGTCGGTCCAACTTTTCCTGAAGCTTCTTGAAAGCTTCGGCAAAAGCGAACACCTCGTCCGGATTGCTGCTCTTTGAGTGAATCATGATTCCATCTGTACCCGCTTCGATATAGGTTTCCGCGCGAGCCAAGGCATCAGAGAGATCGCCACCAGCCACAAGACTTTCAAGCCTTGAGATAAACATCATCTCATCAGTGGCCATAGCAGATTTCGCTCTGCTGATCTTTCGGGCAAAGACTGTAGGATCTTCAAGATGATCCAGTTCTGTGCCGTCGAGACTGTTACGCTTGGGATGCCGTTTGTCCTCGACCACAACGGCAGAGACACCTAATATTTCGAGTTTGCGGACAAAATACTCCAAGCAAACGGCATCACCGCCAGTATCTGCATCAACCATTACAATCTTGCCACTCGCGAAACAAATCTCCTCAATCATCTCTAACCGTCGCTCCGCAACATAGATTTCCATATCGGGTAGCCCGCGAGATGCCGAGCAGGTGAGGCTCGAAACCCAATGCCCGTCAAAAGTCTGCCCAGTCGTCGAAACAGCGTTCTCGGAGATCATTGTAGATAGACCGTTATGGGCTTCGCAAAGCACAATCGGGCCTTGCTCACTCAACTGTCTCCGAAGTTCACCGCGGCGGTTCTCAGGCAGGCTGTTTTTCTTTTTCTCAAACATGGTTGGTACTCCCGTTGCCATGAAGCGGTTGTTTGTCGATCCTGCGAAGAACCGAGGGGATCAACCCGCCTGCTGCCACCATGTCCAACATACGTTGTGGTGGGGGAGTAAAGTTCACTACGGTATCGGCACCAATAAGGCTGCCATCACCAATGTTCACGACAATATTCTCGCCTTCGGCGAAACGCAGGGCATCGGCTTCAATGGCGAACATACCGAGATTCCAGCAGTTGCGGAAAAAGATGCGCCCAAAACGAGGGGCAACTATCACGGTAACTCCGGCTGCAAGCAAAGAGCTTACCGCTTGTTCTCGGGAACTGCCAATTCCAAACGTATCGTCAGCCACAATAAGATCGCTGGCATGAAAAGTGGCGGCTAGGCCGGGAAAGCGATTTTCAAAAACGTGCTGGGCCAACTTCGAAGTGTCGGTATGCATGTGTTTGTAGCGCCCCGGAATGATATCGTCGGTTGAAATGACACCCGATATACGGCGCGTGCGGACATTAAGATTTTCGGTCATAATAAATCCTCCACCGAAGGAATTCGTCCATGGACAGCGGTGTGCGCCGCGACGAGTGGAGAAGCCAGATAAATTTCGGCTTCAGGGTTTCCCATCCTTCCAAGAAAGTTCCTGTTCATGGTTGACAGAATTCGATCACCGTCGGCAGGAATACTACCCTGAGTGCCAAGGCACGATCCGCAGCCTGGGGGCGTTACAACAGCCCCTGCTTCGGTGAGCGTGCTGATATACCCTTTCTCAATGGCTTTAAGATACACATCCTTTGAGCCAGGTGTTATCAGGCAATGCACCCGGTCACTGACCTTTTTGCCCGCAAGCTGATGAGCGACGTCTGCGATATCTTCCAGCCTGCTATTCGTGCAGCTGCCAACAAACACATAGTCGATCTTAGCGTGGTTCATCTCGTCAATCGGGACAACGTTGGATGGGGAATGCGGTTTAGCGACCATCGGCGGCAAGTCGGTGATATCAACTTCGAGAACCGTTCCATTTGCCTCGGGTGAGATGGGGCGCATGCCATGAGGCCGCCCCGGTCCGTCCGGTAAGAATACGCACTTGGCACCTAATTCAACACCGAGACTAGCAACCGTGGCAGCACTATCGAGTGACAGTTCAGAGACCCACGGACCCATCCACTCAACCGAGCGGTATAAGAATTGTTCTTGCCCAAGCGTTGCCAAGACGTACAGAACGACATCCTTCGCTTTGGTAATCGGCAATGGTTTGCCTTTGATATTCAACCAGACCGTTTCAGGCACCTTGAGCCAAGCCTCACCCGTTATCATTGCTGCTGCAATGTCAGAGGCACCCATGCCCAAAGCCAAGCTTTGCACGGCCCCACCGGTACATGTGTGCGAGTCAGAACCCATCACAATCCGCCCAGGGCTAAACCAACCGTTTTCCATTGCTACAACGTGGCTGATGCCCGCACCCTGAGGGTAGACTTGGACACCCAACCGTTCGGCAAAAGCATGCGCCTCCTTCAGTCGATTGGCGATTGCGATGTTGGGCGTGATGACAGAATGATCGAAAAAGATACCCACCGCGTCTTTTTTAAAGACAGAGTTGCACTCATTGTCGCTAAAGATTTTGGCTATAGTCGGGGAATTGCCATCCTGAACGTACACTTTGTCAACGTTGACAGTCACGAGCTGGCCCGCCGTGACCGGCTCACCGCTCGAATGCGCGGTGATAATATCGTTCACCAAAGCCATCAATTCACTCCTTCCGGTTGTGAATGCTGCGCGGCGGCGCGATAGATTTCCTGCAGCTTTGCCACCGATACTTCGGCTCCTGTCGCAATAGAAACCGAGCGCACTTGGTCGAGGCAGCCCTGCAGGATATTGTCATTTACAGTAACTCCGGCTTGCTCAAGATGGTATTTGAGCGTGGCTCGGCCTGAATGCTTACCCAGAACCAACCGGCGTCGCCCGCCTACATCACTCGGATCAATTGGTTCAAAGGTCGTTCCAGATTTGATGACGCCATTTACATGAATGCCAGACTCATGCGCAAAAACATTGTCGCCAACAATCGGCTGCCATGGTGGGAAGCTTTGTCCTGTCACTTCAGACAGGGTGCGGGCAAGATTCCAGAGCTTGGTGGTGTCAATACCGACATCCACACTGTGGAAATCACGAAGTGCCAACACCATCTGGGCGAGATCCGGCATACCTGCCCGCTCACCCATGGCATTAACGCAAACGTGAAAATACCGGGCACCGGCTTCCAAGCCAGCAAGTGTATTCGCAACGGCAAGCCCATAATCATTGTGGCAATGACACTGTACGTCGATATCGGACGCGTCTTTCACTGCTTTTACGCGAGATGCATAACCTTTGGGATCAAGTATTCCGATTGTGTCTGACAACCTGATCCTGTCCGCACCGGCCTCTGCAACATGTGCCGCATATTCCTGGAGGAAATCTATTTCGGTTCGACCAACGTCCTCTGCACTTATGGAAACAAATACGTCATTGTCCTTGGCTAGTTTGATGATATCAGACGCAGCTTGGAGTAACCAAGCGCGGTCTTTTCCCACACTGTGTTTCAAATGCACATTTGAGGTGGGCAAACCTATATGAATGGCGCGAAATCCTAGCCCCAAGGTCGTTTCTAGGTCGCTGCGAACGCCCCGGTTCCAGCCAACAATTGTTGCCTCATCTTTACGCTCAAGCATCTGATGAAGTGCTTTCACCTCTTCGCCGCCCATTGCAGCGATGCCAGCTTCCAGCCACTTCACACCAGCCCCAATCAGCGCATCGAAGACTTTGAGTTTTTTCTGCGCAGATAGGGCCACACCGGGAGCCTGCTCACCGTCACGAAGGGTGGTGTCTTCCAAAATGATATTGGGATGCATAGTGGGCTCTCCTTTACAAAAGTGTCATAAAACTGACAACTTTAGAGCGCACAACACCCAACCAAAACAATCGATAGTATCTGACATCGTAAGTGAAGAAACTGCACTTTACTGAAATTCACCTTGTCTTTTAGTTTCATGTGCCTGCTCGCGAAGCCACGAAACGAAGGCTTCAATTTGTGGACCAGAACGAGGGCGATATGCGGCGTAGTAACTGTCGCCGGTTTTTGTGAAACCAAACGGTGCAATCAAACGACCCGCATCGATGTCATCTCTGACAAGCACCCAAGGTGCCATCGCCGCTCCAAGGCCAGCCATCACAGCCTCTAGCATGAAGTAAAAGTGTTCATACTCTCGCCCATCCATAGGCAAATTTGTTTCTACTAAATCACACCAGTTCGACCAGGCATCCTTCCTTGTCTTGGTGTGCAACAACGGAATCGCTCCCAAGTCATCGGGCTGAGAAATGCCGCCATCTGGGGTGATTTGAGGGCTAAGGACAGGGCCCACAGCGTCATCGAACAACAACTCGAATTCGAACTCCGCACGACTGGGATTACCAACGCGGATTGCGACATCAAAATGCTGCTTGGCAAAGTTCACCGGGCCATCATCAGTGGTCAATCGAATGTCGATCTTCGGAAAACTGGCATGAAAGTCGTACAGCCGAGGAATCAACCATCGCATGCTTAGTGTCCCCAAACATGAAACATCTATGATCCGATCTTCCTCTTGCATAGCTTTGTTGACAGCCTGTTCGATGCGATCAAATCCATAGGTCAACGCGGGAAGCAATCGCAGAGCTGCTTCGGTCGGCGCAAGCTTGTTCTTTGGTCCACCAAAAAGGACGATGCCGAGAGTTTTTTCCAGTCCACGTATCTGTCTGCTGACAGCTCCATATGTGACACCCAGCTCATCAGCAGCATCACGCATTCTGCCCAACCGAGCGGTAGATTCAAACGCTCTTAGAGCATTTAGTGGAAGCACACCTCTCTTCATGTGCATATACCTCACTTATAAATTGAGAACTTCTCGCTTTTACTGAAAACTGATCAGTGCAAAAAGACATTAATTCACGAACCAACAATCACCGACGTAGGCTAGATATGGCAAGAGCCCTACTCAATTTGCTCAACCTTTGGGCGAGAAATCGCCGAACACGGCGCGCTCTGTCAAAACTCAATCACAACCAATTGGAAGATATCGGAGTATCAAGAAGTGCTCAAAGGCAAGAACTCACCAAGTGGTTTTGGGATTAACTGATGCAGACACATGTGTTCATTGCGATCTTGGCTGCGGCACTTCTTCACGCCGGTTGGAACTCCATCGTTAAACTTGACCTCGACCGCCGGATTTCAGTGCTTTTGCTTGCGATCGTCCAGGCGATTGTCGCCCTACCAATTCTGCCGTTCGTGCAACAACCCACAAGCGCGGCATGGGGGTGGATCGCAACAGCCGCCCTTCTGCATACCGGATATAAGATTTTCCTTGTTGAAGCTTACGCCAGAGTGGACCTGAGCCAGGCCTATCCACTGGCAAGAGGTTCAGCGCCCCTTCTCGTCACCCTCTTTTCTGTCTTTGTACTCGGTGAAACATTTGATAGCGCCAGCTTGCTTGGGATTGGCCTGATATCAACTGGCGTGTTCCTGATGGCGGTAAAAGGTGGACATATAGATCGCATACAAGGGATGGCTTTGTTCTTTGTGGTTGGCACCGCTGGGTTCACTGCGAGTTACACATTGGTTGATGGAATAGGTGCTCGTATCGCTGGCACATCTTCAGGCTTTATATTGTGGATGGTGATCGGCGATGCCATCGGGATGATTTTTTATACTCTGATGACCACCGGTTCTGTAGCATTTCGTCGGCTCAAGCCGTCATGGAAAACGGGACCGGCAGCTGGCCTAATGTCCCTTGGCTCTTACTGGATTGCTGTTTGGGCCTTTACTCAAGCACCTATTGCACTTGTGGCCTCGCTTCGCGAAACAAGCATCTTATTTGCCATCCTGATTTCAGCCTTTGTCTTAGGCGAGAACGTAAGTCGTTGGAGATGGGCCGCAGGTATTGCTATTTTTGCGGGCGTGGTGTCGATCAAGGCATAACCAAGGGCTCACCCTCTCATACAACTTTCCAGATCAGTGCGATTTTCTCACTGACGGAATTCAAAATTGTCGATTGCTTCTTGTCCACCATTGCTGCTTCATTACGAAATATCGCGACTTGGTCAGGAGGCCGATGGCATGCCGCTAAAGAAATTATCTTCGCCATTGTACCCGGCAGAATCTGTCAACCAGGTTCCTTTGCCTCTGGCAGATCAACTTAAGCAAAGGAAATCCGAGTCTAGTGCCGCTCAGCGAACGATAGTCATCGCGGCAGGCCACGATGCCTGCGTAATGATTGAAACGGCTCTTAGTGTATTCGAGGGCGTATTTGCGGAAGATGCCATCGCTGTAACAAGCCATAGACACTTCCGTGAGGTTGATGGTTGCCAAGTTTTCGCGGCATCGCATCCAATACCTAACACTGAAGGCCTCAATGCTGCGAAGCGCGTGTCTAATAAACTTGTAGATTGCGGGATAGGCACAAGGGTAATTGCCCTCGTGAGCGATGGTGCGTCAGCACTGCTTCCATCACCGGTTGCCGGGCTAACTCTTGGTGACAAGATCGAGGTCAATGATCTTCTGTTGAATTCAAAACTAGAAATCCATGAAATAAATTTAGTTCGACAGTCACTTTCGACACTAAAGGGAGGGGGTTTTCTTCGGCTTGCTTACCCAGCGGTCGTTCACTCGTTTTCAATAACACGGCAACGAATTTATGATCCTGCCGTCATCGGTAGCGGTCCCAGTGTTGGTACGCTCGGGACGGTTGCGTGTGCTCGAAGACTCCTAATCGAAAAGGGTTTGTTCATTCGCTTGCCACGCGCCGTCCGTGAATACTTCGAAAACTCTAGCGTCCCGTTAGAATTGCCTCTGGCACCCAGAGCCAGGTTGGTTTCCTTAGCGCCTCCAACATGGCCAAGACCGACTAAAAAAGAACAACGAACCGTAGCAGAACTCACGGTCGTTCAATTCTAGGCCTTCTACAGTGTTCATTGAGATCAACCATTCCTGAGTGACGATCCCCGTCACAAATTTTGCCCGGCATTCTTGCCGGGTATTTTTTGCCGGTTTGAACATACACAACCTGCCCTGTCACCTTGAGCTCGAACCGGGCATTCGTTGCATATTGCACGAATGCCCGGTTCTTGCTGAAAAGGTTAACTTTTGACGCGAAGGTCAAATTCGTCTGACGTTCGATACTTGCCTGACAGGCGCATCGCATGGCGATGCTGCCGAGAGGGGACCAACAGACCACCCTGAGGCTACATGGAATGGCAGCTTGCGCAGATGATTTGCTGTTCGTGCGCAACAGGGTATATTTTTAGGCACTCATAATTTCGCCTGCAAATAGGCGGGGCAGAGGGGCAAGATAGCGTGCCACTTGACACCTGAAAAACACACACTGTGTTTGCAGCCCGGCGTGAAACCGGGCTGCGAAGGCTTCTGAGTTCACGAAACGGATTGCAGTAATCGCAGAGCCACAAGACGATCGAGTGCGAGGTTGCGCTGAAGTTCGAAAGTGCGAACGCGATCGCGCAGGCGGGCAATCTGCTCCCCCTTTTCGGTGTAGCGCGTTACTTCTCGATATTCGCCCTCAGAGCCGCCAGGCCCGTAACGCGTTTCAACGTAGTCAAAATCGGGGCCGATGATTTCGGGCGCGAGACGCTCTTCGAGAAGATCAAACAACTGCGTCAACCCGGTGTTGACGTCGGTGTTGAACACGTCGCGTTGTTGGAGATGTTCGAGCAAGCTCGCAACTTCGTCGCCGCGTTGGATTTTGGTCTCTGACAAATGTGTGGGCACCAGATCCGCGATTTCGCGGGCGCGCGTGATGACATCTGCGAAGAGCGACGTTGTTGTGTCTTTCTTGGCGATTAGGCTTTGAGTATCTTTATTCATCTTTGTGATCCTTTTATGCGTATTAAATGTGCCCAAAATGGGCTGGAGGCTTTTCTGGAACAGAAGAGATTCGGCCACGGCATCCTTGCGTGAGCGCCCGAAGCGATAGCGGCTCAACGCGGAGCGTGAATTCTGAGCGGATCGAGAATCCGCGGAGCCTGGATGCGTTCAAACACGGTCGGATTGACGGGTGTGCGCCGCCGTTTGTTGAGAACACGCGAATGAGTGATCTGCTCATTGCGGTAATCTTCGGCGATGTCGGCATCTGCTTGGATTCGCGCCCGGACTGCATCGAATCGCACGTTCAACGCCGGGGCGAGATGCCCGACCAGACGTGGGACGGTAGCGCCCGACGACAGGCCAGGGTTACATAGCGACACAGAGAGCCGTCGCGATCCAACAAAGCGTGTCGGCCCTTTCAATCCGCTCGCCACAATATCTTCCGGCTTACGAACGTGAATCTCATAGCCCCGATTGGCTCGCGTCATCGCGCTTGTGCCGTAGGCAAGTTCGATGAAGGTTTCTCCGAAGATCTCGTGCTTTTCGAGCACGAGACAGGGCCGTCGTTTCGCGCGCAAATCGCCGTCTTCTTTAACCGGAAAGCGAAACAGAACGATATCGCCACAGCGCAATTCGGTTGCCGGAATGGGGCTTTGTTCGAGTTTGATGGGATGAGTTTGGTGGAACATTGATTTCTCCAATTTTAAGTGTTGAGACGCCAGCTTCTGAACCTGTTCCGCACATCGGTTGTGCAGGATCATCGCTCTCTCGCGTGCGTCAAAGAGGCAGCACGTGAGAGAGCGATGATCTGCGCCATCATTTCATCTGACGCAGTATTTGCGACAGAGCTATATGGGGCGGTGCTCCGCCGGCCCCAAACCCCACCAGACCAGGGCAATGCCCTAGGCCAAGACCGCCATGCGTTCCCGTTCGCTCTCAGAGTCGAGCCAGCCGGTCAGATCGAAGCCCGCGACTTCAGCGTCGGTGCTGCCCCCGGTTTGGAACGTGTCGGCTGCGTTCACGCCGAAGATCCAGCCGTAGCGACCCACCCGAAACTTTGCGGCACAACCTTTGTTGAACGGGTTGGTTTACTGAAAGCCTATGGACAAAATGGATATTTTAGCCATATATCGTCCGTAGAAATGGAGTGCATCATGACCCGAGTTACAGCAACAGAGTTCAAGAACAACATCGGCGCTTTCAGCGATGCCGCTATGAGCGAGCCTGTGATTATTACCAGCCATCAGCGGGATCGCCTCGTGCTTCTGTCTGCGGATGAGTACCGCCGTTTGACAGGCATATCAGAGGGCATCACAGACGACGATAAAGCTCGCATCACCAGCGGTCTCGAGCGCCATCGCAACACCATCATGGAGTTGGCGAACAGATGACCAAACCCAAGTGGATCAACCGCCAACAGGTCGAGTTTATCCACGAGGCAGTGATTGATATGGGTGGCGGTGCGCATGGTTTGCGAGACGTTGCCTTACTTGAGTCCGCCCTTGCCCGACCGCAAAACCAGCACGCGTATGGTGAAATCGACACATCTCTACTTGCGGCGAGTTATGCCGAAGGCATTTCCCGCAACCACGCTTTTGTAGATGGGAACAAACGCACGGCCTTCTATGTGGCCGCTGACTTCCTTGAACAAAACGGCCATCTATTGCAAGCGAGCGAGGGTGTCGAACATGCGGAGATGATGGAGTTGCTCGGGCAAGGCAAACTGACCCGTGAGCAAGCAGCAAACCATCTGCGTAAAAGCTCGCAGATAGTCAAATAGAGGCTGTTTCAAAAACGAGGGTTTTAGGAACGGTCTTGAAGGCGTCGCCAAGGTGTTTGCCGCTTTTGACTTGGGTAACAGTTGAGACATGAAAAAGCCGCCGTCACTGCCGCGCCTGAAGGGCTTTCGTTTTCCCCGCGATCGTCGCCCATGCGGTCTGGGCCTACCATCGCTTTGCGCTCAGCACGGCGGATGTCGAGGGCCTGTTGGTGGAGCGCGGTGTCATCGTCAGCCGCGAAGCCATTCGTCTTTGGCTCAACCGGTTTGGTGCGCATTGCGCCGCCTGCATCCGGCGGAACCGGCTGCGTCCAAACGACAACTGGCACCTGGACGGGGTCGTGCTCCCGATCAACGGAGTGAAGCACTGGCTCTGGCGGGCCGTCGATGGCAAGGGTGATACACTCGGCATTCTTAAACACGCCGCAATGGCAAAGCCGCCAAGCGATTTCTGATATGGCTGATCGCTCAATTCGGCCAGCCAAAGGGCATCATTCCCGACACCCTGCGCAGCGACATCAGGCCGATCGCTCAGCAAACTCAAGGTGTCAATCACCGAGCCCACAAGGGCCTTAACAACCGGATCGAAGGAAGTCACTGGCCGAGGCGGCGACGAGATAAAATCATGGGCCGGTTCAAGTCGCCAAGACAGGCACAGCGTTTCCTTGCAGCCCGTGGCCATCCTCTCATTGCTGCAAGCAGCAACTGCAGGGCAGTGGATCAACACGATCTTCAAACCCCGCCGTTATCGCCTCACCGCTACATCCTGTCGCCACGCCCGGGCTGATGCATGCAGCCTGTGTGATTGATTATGCTGCTTGTTTTTGATGTTGCAAGCGGCGTTGGCGGATTGTCAGTTTCTTGATCTTCTCCCTTTCCCTGAGAATGGCTTTGTCGCGCCCGAAGTAGGCGTCGGCCGGTGTGACGTTGTTCAGGCTCTGGTGGTAGCGCTGGTTGTTATAGTAATCGACGAAGGCCCCGATCTGGCGTTCAAGGTCGCCGGGCAGGTAATAGTTTTCCAGCAGCACACGGTTTTTCATTGTCTGGTGCCAACGTTCCGCTGCCAGGCAGCGGTTTACCGTCAAACCGCGAGAGGGAATTTTACCTTGGGTTTGTGGGTGGAACGGCGCGCCACGGACATACTTCATGTTTTGCCCTTCCAACCATTGGGCCAAATCACCGGAGATGTAACAGGAGCCATTATCCATTGCCCGGCAGTGCATGTTTACATGCACGAGAGGGGCTGAGCAGACGCGGCTTGTGGCGCACAACCGCCTGATCGCAGCCCGATGCTGTCAGGGCCAGCTCGATCGTGTCGGTCACATCCTCAAAGAGGTGAAAACAAGTTGGCAATCCCGGCCTGGCCTTTGCGTTTCCTAGTGCCCGGTTTCGGGGTGGTCTTGAAGCGGTCGGCCGCACGTCGTTGAACTCTATTTTTCCGCCTTGCCTAGCAATTTCCTGTTTTGATAGGTATATGTGTGCCAAGCAAAATTTGGAAATGATAGGCATGACCTCTCTTAGCAGTATCGCGATGAGCGCCTACACCGATCTGGTGCGGCTCCTGAAGGATGACGCCCTATCCGGTGTGGAGGGCAAACCAACGCTCAAAGAGCGCGGCGACAAGGCCTACTGGTACGCAGCCCGCCGTGTCGGAACCGAGATGCGCTTCATCTATATCGGCGAAGACAGCGATGAGACGCGCGCGCGCATCGACCGGATCGAGGAGCTGCGCGCGACCGCCAAGGACCGACAGGCAGAGCGATCAAGGCTGGTCCGGCTCTTGCGCGCCGAAGGCATGACGCCCACCGACCGGGCGACCGGTTCCATCCTGTCGGCCTTGGCCGCAGCCGGGACCTTCCGGTTGGGCGGCACCATCGTTGGAACCAATGCATTTCGCCTCTATGAAGGCGAGCTTGGTATCCGCCTGCCCATTGGCGGTATGGCCAACACCGGCGACATCGACATCGCCCAGTTCGAAAAGCTCAGCGTGGCGCTGCAGGATCAGGTTGACCCGGGTCTGGCCGAGACCTTCTCGGCGCTCAAATTTAACCCTTTGCCGGCTCTTGACCAAGGTCGGACTTGGCGATGGGCGCAAGGCGGCAGTGGCCAGCTGGTCGAGTTTCTCACGCCGGCGTTCGGAGATGAGACCATCCGTGATTTGCCCGCCTTGGGCGTGAACGCCCAAGGATTGAACTATCTCAACTTCCTGATCGCCGAGCCGATCCATGCGGCGGCGATCTATCGATCTGGCATTCTCGTGCAGGTCCCGCGTCCAGAGCGCTATGCGATCCACAAACTGATCGTTGCTGATCGGCGGCGTGACGGGGCAGGCAGCCTCAAGTCGGCCAAGGACCGGGAACAGGCGGCCTTTCTGATCGAAGCGATGGGCGAGGACCGCCCTGATGATCTGGCCCGCGCCTATGCCGCTGCTCAGGAGGTTGGCTCGCGCTGGCGAGAGCATATCGGGAACTCATTGACCCGGATGCCGGAGACGAAAAGGACCCTCGAGAGCTTGGGAGCGTAATCGCGGCAACGGGGTCGCGCTTGGCGCGGCCCTTTCGTCATGTCTCATGGCGCGTGCGGTCGGTTACAGCGCTACATCCTGTCGAGCCAACCGCATGGACAAAATATTTGCGACAGAACCGACTATTACGAGAACAAGTCGGAACGGCTGGAACGACTTGTATCTCGACTTTGGAGATGGCCAAAAGACCTTGGCGGACAGTTGGCGAAAATCGTAGGAGCTGAGCTGTAAAAGGAGAGAAACAGGCGGACGGACGGACGAAAACCTTTGGTTTTCGTCCGTCCGTCCGCTTTTCGCGAACCGTCATTTAAAAAATGTTTTTTTCTTACTCATGTCGAAACCACTTCGTTTCCGCGTCGGATGGTCCGGCGCGTTTCAACGGAGTATTTCCAATGCGTAATCTATTTACAAACGCCGTAGGGCAAATCCGCGACCTCACATTCGGAGGTCATAAGGCACGTCATATTTCAGATGTGCCTCTTTCAGTAAACCGCCCGTATTTGGTCAAAGGGCTGTTGCTTCCGAAGCAAATCAGCGTGCTGGCCGCACCACCCAACACTGGCAAGTCATGCATAGTGGGAGCGCTCTTGGCCAAATTGTCTCAAGGGCATTCGTTTGCTGGACGCAGAGTCAGAAAGTCTGCGGTGCTTTATGTCGGAGCAGAAGACCCCGATGGCATCGCTTCACGGGCGGATGGACATTTCGCTTCGGACGAAGACAAGGCGAGCAGTGAATTTCTAATTTTGGACCGAGCAATCGACATGTCCCGGCGGGCTGATGCCATGCGTTTCATCAAGGATGTGAAGCGGTACAAAAAGAAGATCACGGCCAAGCGGCTTATCATCGTCTTTGACACACTGACCCTCTCGATCGGAGGTGCTGACGAAAACAGCGCAGGTGATATGACAGAAGTTATGTCTAATGCTCGCGAGCTGGCTCTCTCCACCGGAGCACACGTGATGTTCGTTCACCATACGTCGGCAGCCGACCCCAAGAAGGCACGGGGTTCTACTGCGCTGGTAGGAAACCCCGATACTGTTTTGATATTGAAACCTGTTGGCAAAAGTCGTGTCCTGATGGAGACCGCGAAGCAAAGGTCGATGCCTAAGGGGGATGACATCGGATGGGAAATCGTCTCCGTGGATTACGGCGTGGATGACGATGGCGACCCGGTTACGAATGCGTCCGCTTCTTGGGTCGAGGATACGAGTGAATGGTCAGAGCCGGAGCCATCAAGAAGTGGAAAAAAATCGAACTTCGAAAAATCGAAAGAGGTTTTGCGAACGCTCGCGCTTTTGAAGGCGAACGCTCGTGCCGATGGCGCATCGAGTATATTCGGAACCAAGGACATCGCCGCCCAAGTAGGCTCCCCCTTTGATCGCGCGGGCATGAAACCTGACAGCTTACAAAAGGCTGTTCGCGAGACATTGAACGGCTTGGTCAAGGCAGGACGTGTCGAAAAGGTTAGTGCGCAGGGATATCGCCTCGCGTCAGACGGTATCGGTCCGGAAACCCGAGACGATGACTACGTGACTCTTCACTAACGGTATGGGTGAGGGCGGGCTGTGGCTCGCCCTTCATCTGGGGGAATACCCACAACCGCTTGATGAAGTCATGAGGCTTTGGCGATGAAAGCCTCATTGATCATCGCTCATTCAAAGAACGCGGTATCGACCGCATTCCCGAAATTCACGAAGGCCCGGCAGCGAGGGCTGGCGCAGGGGAACTTTCTCGTTGAAGCGGGGGCTTGCACCGCGTCTTACACGGATGCCCGCTTATGTTCAGCAATCATAAACACGGGGATAGACCGAAGGATGCCAATAGTGAGTAAAATCGACAGACGGTGAAGGTTTTCGACGCGGATGATCTTGCTAGTCGAGTGAGAAAAACCTAAGTAATAGCCCCAATGGTGAAGATTTTCGAGGCGCGGTGATGAATTTCTACGGACTTAAGCTTCCTGGTCCGGGTCGGATTGCAGGATATGGCTGGCTGGTCAGTGAGCTTGTGCTGCGCGTGCCCATGCCGCGCCGCCTGTCTCTTGTATCCGATCACCACGAACGTCGATCCGATCCGGAATGGGAGGTATTCCGATCAGAGCAATGGCCGGGCGAGGCTGTGTTCGATCACCTGATGTTTGCCATCAAGAACGAAGGCATCGATCTGCGGGTCTTGCATGAGGTCACCAAAGTTGCGGACCCGTCTGAAATCTCCCAGGCTTTGGCGGGAGCGACCGGTCTCTTTGCGCGTCGCCTTTGGTTCTTCTGGGAATGGCTGACGAACGAGAGACTGGACCTGCCCGATCTGGGGAAGGTGAAGTATGAGCCCGCGCTCGACCCGGGCAACTATTTCGCCATCGAGCCCGGAAATCGATCGGCGCGCCACAAAATCATCGACAACCTGCCCGGAACCCCGGCTTTTTGTCCGCTTGTGCAGAGATCCTCGAGGCTCGATCAGCTGATCGCGCGGCAATTGCCGGCTCGGGCAAGGGAGGTAACCGAAAAAGCACCGCAGCACATCGTGTCGCGCGCCGCGGCCTTCCTGCTGCTGGACGATTCCAAAGCCTCCTTTGCGATCGAGCAGGAGAGGCCCGGACCCCAGCGTGCCGCCCGCTGGGCACGTGCGATCGGCGAGGCGGGAAGCCACCAGCTATCGCAAAGCGAGCTTGAACGCTTGCAACAAGTTGTCTTGCAAGATGCGCGCTTCGTGAAGATGGGTGTCCGCAAGGAGGGCGGATTTATCGGAGGCCATATCCGCGACGGAAAGACCCCGGAGCCGGTGCATATCAGCGCCCGGCATGAGGATCTGGCAGACCTTCTGAAGGGAATTGCGCTCTATGAGGCGCGGGCTCTCGAGGGCGGCGTTGATCCGATGGTAGTAGCGGCCGCGCTGTCGTTCGGCTTTGTCTACATCCACCCCTTCGAGGATGGGAACGGTCGTCTCCATCGGTATCTCCTGCACCATGTGCTGGCGCGTGGTGGATTCAATCCAGCTGGTCTGGTCTTCCCGATCAGCGCCGTGGTCCACCGGCGCATCGAGGAATACAGCAAGGTTCTGAAGTCCGTGTCGGGGCCGATGATGGAGTTCATCGACTGGCAACCGACAGCTCAGGGTAATGTGGAAGTCCTGTCGGACACTGCGGTGTTTTACCGCTTCTTCGACAGCACCATGCATGCCGAATTCGTTGCCGACTGCGTCAGGGAAACGGTAGAACAGGATCTCCCCAAGGAAATCGACTACATCGAACGCTATGACCGGTTCAAATCCAGCGTGGACGAGATACTGGAAATGTCGGCGCGCAAGGTGGATCTGCTGCGAGGGTTTCTGGAACAGGGCAATGGCAAACTATCCAACCGTGCGTTGCGCAGGGAATTCTCGGCACTGACCCAGAAGGAAGTCGCCCTGATCGAAGAGGCCTATGAGGTAGCCTGGTCTCCCGTTTGAATTCCTCCAGCTCAAGAGCAGACGATTAAAGCCTGCACAGACGGGCTACGAACTCGGAACTCTGTCCAAGATCATCTGCTTTTTCTGGTGGATAAGCGGGTAATTCTATGGTCGCGCCAAATCCGCTTCCTCGTGCTCGAAGGCTGTCGCCATCTCCCTGATCTCCCTCTCCGGAGCCCCTAAGTCACGGGCGACTTCACGCCAAGACTTGGTTGCCTCAGCCACCTCTGCAATGATGCGATCTGCCTCGCTAAGTTCGAGAAGATAGGATTCATGTTGCGCGCGGTGCAGGGCGATACTGGCATCCGGATTGTCGTCATCAACGTAGCTCTTGAGCACACGCGGTTGGTTCGGCACGGGGTTGATGTCGTAGGCCGGTGAGAGGTGCCAGCCGCCCCGCCCACGCAGAAATCCGTGATTGCGCATGTGGTCATCGAGGTTCGTCACGAGAATGGAAAAGGCGACGCGTCTGTAGAGCTCCTCTCGGTCTTGATCGGGCGTGACGCTTTCTGAGGTGATAATATCTGCTAGGTCCAAATAGCTGTAGCTTTCGCCATCTCTGCCGCCCAGCATCGCCATGGCTGAGATGAACGGGATCCTGCCGTCATCGTTCCGGTCAAACCGATGGGACAAGAAAACTGGCTTATCGCCAGCCATCTCAAGCGTGTGGTCCGAGACCGTAATTCCAGCGCGCCTTGCCAGCTCCAGCGCGATGGCCTCCCAGCGTTCCACGCAATAGGTATCAGTGTCTTTCGGGAACTTGGCGACAGACAGGCGGCCGTGTTGGTCGAGGATACTGGCCTTCGGCCGCGCACCCCCTAGGGAACTGCCCGGGGCAAACAGCATTTGAAGATCCTCAGCGGTCTCTTCCCCGCGCAGAACGCGCTGAGACGCATGAAGCAAATCCCCGAGGCTTACGAGCGCAGGCACGCCGATGCCCTCGCGGGCTTGAAAGTCGCCATCAGCTTTGAAGCGCAGTGCGCCCAAACGGGTCTCATCATTCACTCCAAGCAGGTAGTCAGCTTCTTGCAGTGTTCTCGGACGTCGCCCCTCGGCCGCTGCCATGCGCCCCTCAAAGCGCCGCATCACCGTCCGCCCCCAGGTATCAGGGGCAGAATCCCCAAGCGGGGCAAGCATGTCCTGCCCTGACTCAGGTACGAATTGCCCTGCAACGAGAGGCATGTCCGGCGAAAGCCCAAAGGCGTTTTCGTCGCCAAGCCAGTCGTCATGATAGGTGAAGGACACCCGCTCTCGGCCGCGCCCCGCTGTGCGGTGGAGCGTGCCAACCCGTTTCAGCCCCCTCCAGTCGATCCAGACCTCAACCATTTTTCAGTCTCGCACGCTGCGGGAGGTCATCCAGGGCCATCTGCTCACCAACCGGATCGTCGATATCCCCCCAACCTTTCAGAAGGCCGAGCGCCTGCAGCACGGCCACGTATGTACCGATCTTGACTGCAGGGTTCCCGCTTTCGATCTTGGCGATGGTCTGTCGCGTTGTGCCAGCGCGCTGCGCCACAATCTCAGCGGTCAGTTTGCGACGCAGTCGCGCAACACGAATGTTTTCCCCAAGCGTCACCAGCTCCTTACGCGCCGCCCTAGGCATTTTGATCGGAACAGCCATAATGATGCCTCCAAGAAACACTAAGATCAAAAATGTTACACTGAGAAAACATTAATGTCAATTTTCGCCTCGCGGAACGACAACCCAACGCCCCTGCTCATTTCACACCTTATGTTATCTTAGAAAAACATTACGCAAATTAATGTTACCATTACGAAACGCTGCCCAGTTACTCCATTGCATTTGCAGGCTCACTTCACCAGACTCATCCAACGCGTCTGTTCGCGCGGAACGACTGCGATGCCTTCTTTCGAAAATCACGCCTGCAGCCGCGCCGCGCGCACCTGCTCAGGCGTCACCAGCTTTGACGCGATCAAATCCTCAATCTGCCGGTTTGTGATGTGGCGGCACAGGGGATGGCGCTCCTGGCCACTCGGCAAGGCTCGCACGGCCCTTTCCGGTGATGATATCTTGGTGGGAAAATGATGCCTGATGAAGTCGTTCTTCCCGATCAAGAAATTCGGCCTCAATTGACCAGCCTGATCCATTGAGGCGGCGGGGCCAACTGACCACGTGGATCGGATCGCAGATTCTGATTGGCTCAGATTCAAACGATCCACGAATGTCGAGGATCAGTCGGGACTCTTCATCAAAAGCATACCAAAGCTAAATGTCAGCATTGAGCCGTTCGCGTGGCTCAATATCAAAGGTGCGGAAACCTGCCCCCTCAGTGGCCCCTTGTACAAAAAGAGATTCTGCGAATTTCGTTTTGCACCAGCGAGGCGTGTATGCCGCCATTTGTAGCCAGAAGATCAACTGCCCAAGCCCAGAAACTGATGACAAACATTGACGAAACAACGTTCCTCTCTCCTTGGAGAAATTTCTCAAGTTCAAAAAAATCGCGCGTCAGACATCAAATTTCCCACAAACTGTTTTGCCGTGTTTTTAAAAGTTCCTATATGTTTTTTGAGCACCAAACTGCTCGTCACCCAAACCGCACCCATCATGGTGCTTCAACAGGAGTAAAAAATGAAGGTCAAAAATATTTCTCTGATAGACGGCCAATTCGTTTACGCAGGAATCATAACGGACACCGGCATAATTAATGTAGAGGCCGAAATCTCTTCCATTATCCCCATCCATATTGAAAGCGCCGTATGGAAAGCAACCGGGGAAGATGCATCGTGCTATATCGCACAGCATTTTGACGCTGTGCGTGGTCTGATCACACAAGAGCTTGCCCAAATGGCCGAATAAAGGCTGAAGCTTTCTCATCATATTCGGCGGCTCTTCGGAGCCGCCCTTTTTGTGTTCAATGAAACGCCCAGAGTTTGCCGGAGGCCTGCAGCTTCATTTCACGCGACCATATCGAACACGACGCGCGGTGTATAAAAATCCTCTTCGGCCTCGACTGGGGGGATATTCCGATGGGTCTAGATTATCGCGCCACGCTCAGGCAGGCGGTGCCAATGGAGTGGTTACGGCATGCCACAAGATGCTTCTGTTTCTTACCGGGGGGACATTCCGGTGGTTGAAACCTTGACGCGAAGGTCCATCGTGGACGGAGAATCTGACGCCACAAGCACGCCGGAACCAGAACCTCCGATGTCGCGTGAGCCCACGCCTCTCGGAAGCGAAGCAGCCGTACTCCGGCAAGTGGCAGACATCGCCGCGCATGTGTTCGAGACGCAGTTGATCATCGTCCAGCCACGGTAAAGCAGTATGCAGGCCTGAAACCGCCGTATTCCTCGCGGGCATTCCCCCAAAGAAAATTTCCGGGAACTTGAATGCCTGGGGAAAACATTCCCGCCATCAGCGCGTCCATATGCAAACGCAAATCCGGCGCCGACTCAAAACAGTCAATCTGGCATGTTCACGACAGTCACCCCTTTGATGGAGTCGCGTGCCAACTCGACTAGATGGGCATGATGCGTGAAGAGGATTGCCTGCCCGTTTGTGCCAATCTCGGCGCAAAGCTGCAGGGCGGCCCGAGCGCGCGTATCGTCGAAGGTTTCCATGATATCGTCCAAGATCATCGGCAATGGGCCCGGATCGCGCGCAAAGCTGCAATATCCAGCGAGGCGCAGGGCAAAGTACAACTGACCCATCGTGCCTGTTGACATCTGTTCCACAGGAACGGTGCTGCCGTCAGGTTGGACCCCGACGAGCTTTTCGCCTTCGGCCTGGCTCCAGACGTCAACGCCGGTCCAGGCGGGGGTGGTCATGGAGACAAAGGCCGCTTCGACGTCGCGCAACATGCCACTGCGCCGCTCTGCTGCAAGTCGACGCAGCGCCCCGCGCGCGGCCAGCACCCCGAGCCGAGATACAGCCGCCTGACGCGCGCCGCTCCGAAGCTCTTCCAGTAGTGTCGCCTGTTCGGTGGCGAGATCGCTGCGGTCGGCCGCCTCAAAGGCTTCGCGGTACAGGCGGGCAGCATCGCGCTGCGCATCGCGGGCGGTGTCGCGGGAGTCCTGTGCGTCTTTCAGAGCCCGTTCCAGTTCTGCGGCGCGTGTGGCGTCTGGCATCCGTTCCAGTTCTTCAGCAAAGAGATCGGCATCTACTCCATCACGGGCCTTCTGCCGATCACGGTCCGCCGTTGCCATTTCGGTGCGCAGACGATCACGTTCAACCAGCTTTGCTACACGGTCGCGCGGAGCAAGGTCACGCCCACCCTGCCCTTCGAAGCAACCGTTCAGATCGTCGTTTGCGGCCTGACGTTCGGTTTCTGCCCGGCGTTTCAACGTTTCAGATTCAGCCCTTCGCAAGCTGGCCTCGGCGCGTTTTTCAACCGCCCGCGTGGCCAGCATTACGCGCGAACGCGCCCGGTCGATGACTTGGATGGGGTCGATATCAGTGTCACCCTCATGATCATCCATGATTAGAGCCAGACGCCGCGCGCCCTCTGCCAGCGCGGCTATCGCCTGCTCCAAGGCCTCGATCCGATCAGATAGCTTTTGATGCTCGCCATAGAGCTGCTGCAGGCTGCGCAGGTGTGGCAAGGCCGCACGAAGAGCCTTGAGCGAGCGATCCGGCAGTGGCAGCGCCGCAGTCAACGGGTCAAGCTGTCCCTGCGCCGTTTCGCAGTCGGTTCGGCATTCCTCCGACTTGCTGTCCAGCTTGGCTATGGTCTTCTCGCCGTCCTGCCATTTGGCCCAAGCCTTGCGATCACTATCCTCCAACGTCAATGCGCGTTGTACCTGAGTGGGCAGATCACCTTTCGCTGGGTCAAGCCCAAGGGGCCGCGCAGCATCAATCAGCGCGGCGCGGGCGACCTCCTGATGGGCTAGACGGGCTTTCAACGCCTCTTTCGCATTGGAAAGGTCGGCAGCCGCTTCGGCCGCTGCGGTCAGTGCCTGCTGGCGCGCGCTGAAGGCTGAGGGGGTCGCGTCTTCTTCCAACCCCAGTGCAAGCGCCAATCTGGAACAGTGCTTCGACAGGAGGTCACGCTGCGCAATCAGGTCGTCGTGGCGCGTCTTTGCGGTTCCATGCCTTGCGTCGGCGGTCCGCACCTGACCTTGCGCCGCGAGCAGCCGCTGCCGGGCCTCGGCGCCGGTCAGGTAATGCGCTCGGGTGCCATCATCTGCATACATTGCAGCCTCGAATTGATCGGCGGTCTCAGGGGTCAGATCATCCCGATGCTGCTGCCATACCAAGTCACGCCGACGCCGGGTTTCTTCGGTCATGACGATGTCAACGGCGTCAGGCGCGGCCTCTTGCTCACAAAGATCGGCCCGCGCCTCGGCCAATTCTGCTGCGCGGGCGTCGAGGTCATTGCGCGCTGACGCAAGGTCGGAGGTAAGGGCCGCCCAGTTCCGACCGACTTCGTCGAGCGTTTCGCGCGCCGGCAGGCCTTCGGCGATCAATTCTTTCCAGGACCCCGGCAGACCAGCAGTGACCTTGGTCAGACGCGCCAAAGCTTGGGTTTGGTCAGTCTCGAACGCGGTAAGATCCGCCACAGTCTTCCAAAGATCGAAGGCGGCTCGCAGCGCAGACAAGTCTTGCGGTTCAGCGGGCGCTTCGCCCTGTTGGGCGCGGGCTACTTCGGCGGCCTCCCGTGCGGCGTCGTTTGAAAAACTGGCGGTCAAGCACTCCTGGACTGCAGCTGCAAGATCCTCAAGAACGCCTGCCTCCAGGGCAACAGTCGATGCCGGCGCATCTGGCACCTGGAGGAGCCGCAAAAGGACGTCTATTTGGCGACTGAGTTTTTCCTGATCTTCGCGACGCCGGGCAAGATCGGCCCGCGCCGTATTGGCCCGTCCCAAAAGCGAAGCTCCATCGATGGTCAGTTGATCGAGACGTTCCAACTCTGCCGTCAACGTCTGGGTCAGCTTGTCGACTGGGTTATCTGCGACGATCTGATCTTGTTTGGCGATCTCTTCTTCCGCCTCCGCGATCCGGATCGTCTGCGCGGCGATTTTTTCGACAAGGCCCGCCACGCGCTCTGCCGCGCCGGGATGGAGGTCGGGGCCGTCGGGGAAATCGACCAAGGCCTCTGTAAGCTGCCCTATTTCCTCAGTTCGATCATACCAGACCTCCGCAGCTTTTGACGCGGCCTGTCTTTGATGGGTTTGCCGCAGCTCTGCATCGACCCCCTCAAACTCGGCTGCTGCCCGATCACGATCATGACGCAGGGTGCGCTCTCGCTCTGTCGTCAGGCGATCAGCCCGCAGTTCGCGGCCAATCTCTTTCAGGCGATCACTACCGGTTTTCAGAATGTTGCCCCGGCCTCGTTTCTTGTGAAATTTTTCGGCTCGCTCCGCCAGGGCGTCTAGTGTTTGCGCCATGCCCGTCAGGCCAGAAAGACCCGCATGCAGAAGTTGCCCAAGGTCTCCCTGCGCCCCGGCGATCCGTTCTCCACCCTCGCGCAAGCCCTTCTCGTTGAGAGAAAACCGTTCCTCATAAGTCTCTCGCGTTAGGCCGTGCAAAGCGCCCGACAGGATCGCTTCGTTTATTGGGCGGTCCTGCGAGTCCATCAGCGATTGCATCCTCTTGCTGTTGCGGCGCAAAGCCATGGCCCCGCGCCCTGGCAGGTCAAGTTCTGCCCCCACCAAAAGATCACTTCGCTCAAACTTGAAGGCATAAGGATGTGCCCCGCCTTTAAACCCGAAGAGCAATTCCAGAAAGGCGTGATAGGCCGTGGACTTGCCCGCCTCGTTCGGACCAAAGATCACCGTCACGTCGGGCACGCCTTCGTCACGCTTTGGAAAGGCAATCTCGGCGTCTTTGAAACGGCCATAGCGGATCAGGTCTAACCGGTTCAGCCTCATCGCAAATCCCCCGCGTGCAATGTCAGAGAGACTTCAGGAATAGCTTCTTCCAGAAGCGCATCCAGCCTACCCTCATCCAGCTCGTCCATGATTTCGGATGGCAGGGCGAGACGGAGTTCTTCAAGCTGTTGCAGGGCGGCGTGTCGAAAGCCTTCCTCCGCCAGTTCGTCCTGCATGAGGCGGACGAGATCGTCAGTCTCGGCTCCCGGTTTGCGGGGCGGCGGGGCAGATTTGACCTTGTCGAGGAATACGCCGTCGATGCTATCCAGCACTTCGGTCGCCAGTTCCGTCACCAGTTCTGTCCCGTGGCGATCCGAGGTTACGTGCAGGCGCACCGCCATATCGCGTCCCGGCACTTGCGCGGACATCAATGTGTCGCGCAAGCTGCGCAAGACCTCCTGTTGGTCCGCACAGGCGCTCAAATCCAACGCGCATTCGGAAAAGCCAAGTTGGCCAATGGCGCGGCGTTCGAATTCCGACGTGCCCTCGCCCACCGAAACAATGGTCACGGTGCCACCGTTGCGCTCACCAAAGTGACGCGGCTGCGGGATACCGGGCATAACCGCCAGCACTGGTCCGTCGGCACGCTCAAAGGGTGCGTGTATATGCCCGAGGCACCAGAGATCGTACCCATACGCCATTAGATCCCGTTCGGCGCAGGGTGCATAGGGATCATGACCCTGTGCACCGTCCAGCGAGGTATGCATCAGCCCCACGTTGCACCTGCCCGGCACCGGCCGCGGATAGTCGGGCAAAAAGCTCTTCGCTACATGGGCTGCATCAAAGGAGAGGCCATGGAAAGCCGTGCCGCCGATCTCAACCGTTGGTGCGCCCTTGTGCAGCAGATGGATGTTCGGCCCCAAATCTCCATGCGCCTTGTGATCTAACAGCGCATCGTGATTACCCCTGATCAGCACCGTGGGCACACCAGCTTCCGAGGCGCGCGCCAATTGGGAAATCAGGAAGGCCCGGGCTTTCAGATCCGGGTAACCATTGTCAAAGATGTCGCCCGCCAGCACCAACACATCGACCTGCTCCGAGATCGCTAGGTCGATGATCTCGGCAAAGGTGTCGCGGCTGGCCTGTTTCAGCCGGTCGCCAAGATCAGGGTTCCGTAGCGCCACGGATCGGATAGGTGATCCAAGGTGAATGTCAGCTGAAACGAGGAGGCGCATCATATTCCGTCCATTTTCGCGAGAAAGTAAAGCTTTGAGCATGTGTCTATTTAACCACTGCCATCCAGAAGTCCGGTGACAAAACGGCTAGGCATCAACACAGGCCTTTGTTTCGGCAAAAAGCGATTTCAAATGATGTCCCGACATATCCAGAATTGGTTCAAACATGAACGAATTTAGATGAATATTCTCGGGCGTCATTAGAGCTACGCGCTTAATTGTGCGCAACACCCCCGCGTCACACTCCCCCAGTTTTTCATACTTCCGAATCAGTTTCCCAGTTTGGTTATTTCCGATGTTCGCCACATACGCAGGGTCATTTATCTTACTGATCAACACCTCTTCGGCCAACAGCCGGATTCCAATTGAAAGAGCGATCTTCTGCTCTAGTGAAAGATTGTCATCTTCGACCTCGCAAATTTCAATACAAGCGATCATCAAAAGATCAAACACCGCTCCTTTCAGATTGTTGAAGTTGGCGAAACTTCCTTCCGCAAGCACAGATTGGTACATGCCGAACAGCTCACCAACCGACACAGTCTTTGTTCGATCTTTGACGTGCAGTAAGGCTGTGAGTTGTCCGAACACCACTTCGTTGCCCACGTATTCGGCAAGATTTCGGACGAATGGTATTGATGCCACCAAAACGACGGGGTCGGCCAGATTTTTCTTCCACCCCGAAAATGGGTTATCGCTTAGGTTATCCGGAACAAGTTGAAGTGCGCCATTCAGACGATTACTCAAAAGTTTGTTCTCACCATAGACGCCAAGACGACCACGAACCGTGCGGTAGAAATCGTAATTGTGAGTCAAGATAATAAGGTGGAAGGCTTCGTCTGCGCGCATGTCACTGAGATATTCGACAATAGCGTATTTGTTTTTGTAGTCGAACGAGTCTGCTATATCATCTAGAACCACGAGTGTCTCGATCCCCGCTTTTCTGCGGGCTTCAACTTCAAATATAATGTTCAGAATGTATAGCGCACGCTTTTCGCCATTGCTTAGACCTCTATCCAGAATGGCCCTATCCGTTTTACGTGCAGCGCCTCCTCCGCGATCATCGACATAAAATGCAATCTGTGGCGCGGAAACATTGAGCACTGCATCACCTTTATTTTCCACATGAACCTTGAATGGCACGGAGAAACGATCATTGAACAACGCGATCACGGCTTCCCATTGTGTCTGTTCCTTCTCAGCTTCTGCAATGATTTCCCTAATCTTCTCTTTGCTTGAGTCATACTCTTGGATCAATTCGAAATACTCATAGCCATTCTCAATCAGGTACGAAATCCAGACCTTTTGCTTGAATGCATCAATATCCGAAAGCTCTGCGACAACGAACGGGTTTTCGATCAGATAGTCACGGAAGCTTCTCAACTCGACCGTCGTAAGTGTGCCGTCCACCTTTTGGAACATTTCCGCCAGTTTCGGATCTTTAAGTATTCTATCCTTTTCACCCTCTATTGCCGAGATCAGGTCCCCGTCAGTCTTTATCTCGCTTCGCTTACCATCATGATTAAGATTTACTGAGTGGCCACCGTCAAACCATCCATTTGCCTTCAGATTTTTTGCAATCGTTTCGGCATTACTGTGATTGAAGACGCCTTTCTTAAAATACGAGGAT
Source organism: Thioclava sp. (assembly GCF_048263065.1). Lineage (NCBI taxonomy): Bacteria > Pseudomonadati > Pseudomonadota > Alphaproteobacteria > Rhodobacterales > Paracoccaceae > Thioclava > Thioclava sp. The sequence continues at coordinate 34,346 of NZ_JBLXEM010000014.1, read as the reverse complement.
TGATCTAGTATTTGCTCATAAATTTTGGTGTAATCATCGATTAACGCCTTGACATCTGCATTTTGGAGCAGGTCGGTCACCTTGTCACTGAACAGCACCTTGTATTTGAGGACTGAGAATGCAGAATGTGCGCCTTCTCGAACTTCCCGCTCGAGTCTCGCAAGCGCGACCAACACATCTTCTTTCTTTACTTTGAACGCATCGGCAATTGAGACGTCAATATCTTTCGTAAGTCCAGACGACTTCCGAAGGTTCTTTAAAAGACCGTCTTTCTTTTCTGCTATTGATCCAAAAATTTGATCATATCGAGATTTTAGGTCTTCGCTTGCAAGCAATGTTGAAATTCTAGCCGATTGATATTTTTCATCAATGGGGTCGATTACGAATATAGATTGGCGATCAAGCGCAGCACCTGTTTCATCGAAAATCCTGAAAGAGCTTTCTCGTTCAGGAAAAAATATATCTTCCGGCTCCTTATTATTTGCGTATTGCTTCAGAGTCTTGGCAAGCGAAGTCTTCATTACGCCATTTGGCGCATACACGAGGACGGGCATGTTTTTATTTGAGAAATCAAACGTGTGAGCTAACGCATCAATACCATAGCAATTAGTAAAATTGACTGATACCTTTACTGTCATTCTTTTGACACCCTTCATCCTAAAGACTAAATCTGGCCGACGCGACCCATTCCATTCCGCAAGTGTTAACGACGACATGACTTAAGTTTTGCTGCCGCAACTCGGCCTTTCTAACTACTTAAACAGTTCAGAAGCCAAGTCTGATAGTAAGTTGGGAGCGAGTCTAGACGAGGCTGCATCTAGAGCCAGCAAATCAGGCGACAGGTATGGGTGAAATTTTTCCGAAACCAAGTTTCCTGTACCGGCGAAGATGTCGACGGGCTCGCCTGCAGCTATTCTCTCAATCACTGTTTGCAGGTCAGGTGTTTCATCCCCGTCCTCCACCAGCAGAAACCCGTCATGCTGTTCGACTGAAAGCCCCTCGCTTCTGAGTGCAAGCGCGAGGGTTGATGTCTTCACCGTCCCGACCCGCGTCGCAATGATTGATGTATGCTCGCCGATGCTGTGGATGTTATTGGCCCTAAACCCCAGCTGTTCATACTGAGCACGCGCTTCCTCCAGCATCGTCAAGGAAACATTGTCCATATAGGCCGGACTGGCATTCCCCTCGAGCACTTCGAACATTCGGTCAATTACCTTGTCATGAATGTCCCCTGCATCGCCGCCGAAGACGGGAGGCACACCAGCCTTAGCAGGTTTGACGACGATGACCTTTTCACGATCATGGATTTCCTGAACTACCCAACGCCGCCCGGAAAAAATCAGCAGCATCCCCGGAGCAAGCACATTGTCGATTGGCAGGGTTCCAAGATCCCGCCCCTCTGCAACCAAACGGAATTCCTCAGGTGTCTGGAACACCGCATAGAAGCTGTAATGCTCAACCAGCTTTTCGCCTCTCGGTCCCAAAAGTAACAGCCCGCTTCCGGCCTGTTCGATCAAGCCGGTTTCTGGATGGCCGATCGCACGCAACACATCTGCGAAGACTTCGTTTGTGACCTTCCGAAAGGGGCCTTCGCGGCACAGGACGTTGTAGACCGAGCTTGCAGACGAACCGCCGCGCTGCGCTATGACTGACAGTATCTGGTGGACGAGCGTCGAGAGATGAAGCGCCTGCGGTTTTGGCGGTTCGCACCAGCCTTCCAGCAGCAGGTCTATCATCGCGATAGATCTGATCAGGCCGAGGCGAAGGCGATCCACGAAACTGCTCTCCGGCGTCAACTTGGCTTCGACAGCGTACTGCCTGAGTATGGCCGGCTGTCCCTCGCGCCTGCCTGAGCGGCCGAGCCGTTGTCGCAACGCCGCGACGCTGAATGGTGCCCCGATTTGAGCTACGCAGGTCACGTCACCGATGTCGATTCCAAGCTCGAGCGTTGACGTGCAAACCGCCGTTGTCGGTTTTGCTGCGTCCTTGAGGCGGCGTTCCACGAAGTCACGATGTTCGCGGGAGAGGCTCGCGTGGTGGGGATAGAATTCCTGTGGCAGGTGTTCCCGTTCGCAAAGCTCACGCAAACGATCTGCGTAAATCTCGACCCGTTGGCGCGCTCCGGCGAAGACCAGGTTGTCGCTGCCTCGAAGATGCTTAAACAGATGGGCTGCGATGGCGTCCGTTGCGGATGGGCTGCTTTCATCCTCATCGCCCGATACGTAGCCGCGAAGCTGGAGCCTCAATTCGGCCTCGCCGCCTTCTGCTTCGATGAGCTGGACAGAGCTAGCTGCATCAGCGCGAAGATAGGCCTTGGCGAGGTCCATGTCGCCCAGCGTAGCCGACAGACCTATGCGTCGGATTGGGCGCTTGATCGCGAGTTCAAGCCTTGTGAGCAGTGAACGAAGCTGGACACCGCGTTCACTATCAAAAACCGTGTGCAATTCGTCGATCACGACCGCCCGAGTGGCCCCAAACAGGCGGGCTATTTCCAAACCGCGACGAATGAACAGCGCCTCTAGGGACTCTGGGGTTATCAGCAGGATCCCTTTTGGAGATTTCAACGCGCGCGTCTTGATCGACTGTGAAACATCCCCATGCCAGGGAACAACCGGAAGCTGTGTTTCCTGGCAGATGCCCTCCAGCCGCATGGCCTGATCCGTGATCAACGCTTTCAGCGGGCCGATGTAGAGCAGGTCGAAGCCGGATCCTTCAAACGGTTCGTCAAGCGCCTGTGAAATCAGCGGCAGAAACGCCGCTTCGGTCTTTCCGCCCGCTGTCGTTGCCGCAACGATCAAGTCGGCATTGGTCTCGCAGATCGTCCGGATGGATCGCGCCTGGATGTCGCGAAGCTCGTGCCATCCTTGCTGACGTATCCATTTCTGGACAGGTCTCGCCAATTTGTCGAACGCATTGCTCATCGGCGTCAGAGCTTGAAGCTGATCAGATCATCGTCACCGGGGCCTTGGGCACCAGTCGACTCGTCTACCTCGGTCATGTCTTCGCCGAGGTCTTCGGAGACCTCGATCTTATCGATCAGATCGCTCCATTCGACACCGGGGTTTTGCTCGAGCACGGAAAGCAAGTTCACGAATGCCGTCACCGTATTGCGCGGCGTCCGAAAGTAGGCTTCGCCGATCCGATCTGAACAATGCGCCATGAAGGCCTCGAGCGCGTTGTCCGGCAAAGCACCGGCGTCGTCCTGCATGATCCGCCGGACATTGGCCAAAAGAACGAAGAGGTCTTCAGGGGTCAGGCTGGCCAGCCGGACAACCGGTCCCGAAAGGTCGACTAATCCGTCTCGCGCGAAGGTGTTCTCGGCCAAACGCGACTGGAGGGCCTCGTAGCTGTAGAGCCCTCGACGGGTGTTCATCAAGAACTCCGGTGTTCCGCCCATGAGGAAGCCGAGGTTCTCGGCACTGCCTTGCAGCACGTCATTAAGGATCCGGAGGATCTGCTCGTAGTTCGCATTGCGGGCCTGAGACGAGGTGAGCTTGTAAAGATTCACCATCTCGTCGAGGCCAACCAGCAGTCCTTTGTAACCCGCCTCGCACACGAATGCAGACATCAGCTTCAGGTGGTCATAGACACTGGCATCGTCGACAATGGTGCGCACTCCAAGCGCCTTGCGCGCGTCGGTGCGTGTGGCGAATTCACCGCGCAACCACCTCAGAGCCGCGGATTTCAACTCGTCGTCGCCGGTCTCATGGCCTTCCCAATATCGACGGATGACTTCAGCGAACTCAAACCCCCCGGTAAGTTCTTCAAAGTGGCCAAGGCGTTCACGAATGACAGATCCCGTGGGCAAATCCCGTTCTTCAGCGTCTCGGTGAGCCTGGCTGACAAACCGCTCCACCACGCTGGCCAATGCCCCGCCATCGGGCTTTGTCCGCGTCGACAGGTTTCGAGCCATCTCGGCATAGAGCCCTCGGGCTTGCCCGCCGGTCGCGTGAATACGCCGGTCTGGTGCCAGATCCGCAAACATCACAACCAGACCCTTCTCGAGGGCGACGAGGCGGATCAGGTTCATGAAAAACGTCTTGCCCGATCCGTATTCGCCAATGATGAACCGGATGGCCGAACCGCCATCGGATATCCGGTCCATGTCTTTGACGAGCTCTTCAATTTCCCGGACGCGGCCGACCTGGATATGACGCAAGCCGAGCTTGGGTACGACCCCTGCTCGAAGCGCCTGCACGATTGCATCGCGTTCACGTGGTTTCAACTTCGACATCCCTGCCCTCCCCATTCATTTTTCTTTTAATGCCTCTACAATGTCCGGAGACACGTCATATCCATCATACTCGTCGAGAAGCGCTTCATCGTAGGTCTCAAAGGCCCATTCATTCACGACTTCCAAAGCCCCGGACACCATCAAACCATGCGAGGCGCAGACCTTCTCGAACTCGGTTTCAGACCAATGCTCCCGATTGACCAGTTCGAGAACGAGGGCACCGTGTTTCGGGTCAAGCCCTGCAAGCTGGCTTTGGCTGGCAGGCGCGGAGACACCGCTTTCTTCCTCTTCGACATCGAAAATCTGACCGAGGACGGAAGACACGCGCTCGGTGTCTGAACGGATTGCTGCGATCCGCGAAGCGTCGAGTTTGGGTCCGCTGGCTTTTTCAAGATCGGGTATCGCTTCGCCCGGGCGACCCGGTTGCAATGCACGAACAGTGCGGGGACCATCAACGACTTCGCCAGCATGCAGGTCTGAGTAGGCAAGCGCAGGGTCAAGGCCTAAAGCTTTGTAGACTTTCTCGATGCTCGCGACTTCGTCGGAGTGAATAATCCCGTCGGCATGTGCTGCACTAACCAGTGCTGCGCGGATGGCAGTCTGGCTATCTTGCCCGACCTCCTTCAGTTTGCGCCGCAGAAGCGTCATGTCCGGTGGCACTGCCAGGAACCATTCAAGGTTTGCACGCAGCCTGCGGCGTTCCTGATCGCTGAGGGCCGCGGCAGAAACTTGATTTTCCAGCGCCCTGCGTTCAGGCTCCGCGATGCGACCATCCGCATGGGCAACGAACGACCCAAATGCCAATTCAATCAAGGCGCTTCGATAGCTGTCGGAAACTTCCTCCAGTCTTTCGATGGGTTCGCCCAGGCTAAACAGCACAACAGGCTCCTCCGCCTTGGGCGACCGGAGCGCAAACCGAGGGTCGGGCGCCAGACCGAAACCGAGGCGGGCGAGCGCGTCGGCCGCTCCTGTCATCTGCCGTTTACCGATCTTCTCGTTCGTTTCTCCCTCCAGACGTCCGATCACCTCCTCAAGCGGCACCAATCCCCCCCGATCGACGATAGTGCTTGCCCAAGATTTCAAGCGGTCCATTTCCTCTGATGGGAAGGCATCCCATAGATCAGAGGGCAACAAGGCATGCGCTTCCACGCTTCCGCGACCGTCAGGATTTCGGCCCAAGAAGCGACTGAGCTTGTCGAGATCGTTCATCACCTCGTCAGCCAACTCCTGGGCAATCTCGACCGGCTTGCGCAGGCCGGAAATATCCGGGACCGGCTTGCCGTCCACGGTTGGGTTGGCGGACCCCTGAAACTCGCTGGAAGCGGCCCGATAGGATGCCGTGAGTGACTTCCGGGGTTTGGACACCTTGAGCCCATCAGGAAAACGCCGATCAAACCGCATGCGGAAAAGAGCGATGAACTCGTCACGGCACCGAGTCGCGGGAGTTCTCAAATTTGTTTCCGGATGGCACATGAACCAACTCAGCAACCAGTCAGCCGTCAGGTTCTCGCCTTTGTCGATCCGAGCTCCGATTGCGTATTTGAGTGAGAACGGAAGTTCCCAGCCCTGCTTATCAAAAATCGGCTCGATAGCGTCGAGGTCGGTTTCGGCAAGCATCGCAATGTCAAGGAACTCACCCAAATAGCGTCTGACCGAGTGGTTGTCAGGGTAAAGTGACTGCAGCCGCCGAACTTCCTGGACGATATCCTTGGCATCTTCGTTCGACTGATCGACGAAGAATCGACGCTCCAACCCATAAAAATACAGGAACATGTAGCCGGGCTTGTAGGAGGCATCGTTTCGCCCGCTGGCCAACCAATGCAGGTAGGTCGCCCGGCACTGAGGTGAGATATCCGAGTACCCTGGCCAGTAGGGCATACCTTCACCAGCTTTGTCGGCTCCAGAGCGCGCGACCGACAGGGACGGATCGATATAGGCTCGGCACTTGTCACGATACCCGTAGGTGTTCAGCAAGGGAGGCGTGCCGACATAGACCATCCCGCCGATGTTGCGGCCGGCCACGCTAGCTGTTTCGCTAGACGGGACCCACCCGCTTTTCGATGATCGGGCCGATGCACTCGATGCCACTCGCGTGGGCTGGTTTCGTTCAGCGGCCGCTGCAAGTGCCGGCGCCGCAGACTTTCCAGCCAGAACGATTTCGGCGTAGTCCTGCTTTGGTGGGGAGTAGGCTTGAACGGCAGCCGGTGCTTTGGGCGCATTGGCTTCGCGTGTTCGTTCGCGTTCACGCTCGATACGTTTGTCGTAGGCACTTGGTCGGGCTACAGGCTCAGATCGGGAGGTTCGGGTTTCGGAACTTCCCTCGGCTTGCGCTTTTGCAGCGACTTTCCGCGATCTCCGTTTTTCCTGCCACCAGACCAGAATGACAGGAACACCGAATGCAAACAGCATCTGGCCGCCAACTGGCCAACCCTGAAGCATTGTGGTCACCACGACCATGCACAAGAAGAAATACAGGGCGAGAAAGAATGTAATTCGGAAAAACTTGAGTATTGAAGACATTATCGGAACCCTCTCCGAACCACACTATTTTGGATGCCCATCATTGCAACGACTATCGCAATAATTGAATGCGCTTTTGATGCGTCGACGTTCTTCGGTCCGATCCGATCGGCGATCTAGCGCAGGTTCACTCCTTCCAGATCATCTGGTTTCAACCGATAGCGGATTACGTTGCCTTCGTGGAGCCCCGCGATCTGCTCACGGACGTAAGCGACAACGTCTGCTCGATCAGCATCGGGTACGCCAGCAGCCAAAGCCATCTCATCAACCGCATCGGTTCGGAACTCCTTGAACTCGAGAACACAACGCCGGACCGCGGCGCGAACAAACTCTCGATAGGCAAGGGCTGCTTTTTCCGGGCTTTCAACCTCAGCGCGGAGAATTCGGTACTTTTCGGCGGAAGCCAAATACGCGTCCATGTAGACCTCGCGCAGCAACGCGACGTTGTTCAGCTCATACACCCCGATGAGCCCGTCGATATAGTCGCTGTCGTCCATCGTCGTGAACGACATCGGCGCAAGGTCCGACTTCAGAAGTGGGATGTTCGAGGCCACGCGCGACGTCCGCTTGTTGACGTCGGCAAAGGCCTGGAGGTACGGGATGTGCACCAGGAGGAAAAAGGACTGCTCGAACGGATCGGCGATCTGCGCAGCCTTGTGCAGCAGGATGTCGAACTCCTCTGCGATCGTGACCGCATCGTCGAGCGGTCGATAGCTCGAGTGCGAGATTCCGACCGGCATCGCACGCAACCGGCCCGACATCGCCGGGTCCGCCAAAAGACCGTCTGAGAGCAGCGCATGGATCGCGAACAGATCCGGACGCCGAAGCCCAATCTCATCAAGATTGTCTACGACATACTGGATGGCTTCCTTATGGTTGAGGATCATCAGGGCTTCTTTTCGATCCTTTCCCGCAGCTTCTTCGCCAAACCTGATCAGTCGCTCGGTCTGCAGAATATCGTAGGTATTCCCCTCCATCCTAGACGATGCCCAACTCAGATCGACCAGAAGCTGTTCAAGGATCCGGCGCGCGTATGTTCCGGCTGGAATTGCGCCGCCCTGCGGACGGCCTGCCTCCAACAGTATTTCGCGGTCTGGGGCAGACAGATACCAGGTCTTTCCCGGGATGTATGCGTCGAGAAACTCCGGATGATAAGACACCGGCGCCCGCCTGTTGTACGGCGTCGACAAATGTGCCCGGATGACCGCACCCCCGGCGATCTTGTATCCCGTCGCCCTGCCCTTGCCGGATACTTCGAGGCGACCCTCATCCACCATGCGCTTTAAGAGACGCCATACGGTGGTTTCGCTCACATCCCTTGCAACGCCCTTCCGGATGGCATCGCGTCCGGCGCCCGGATTCTCGCCGACAAAGTCGAGAATGTCTTGATCCGACAAGGCCATGAAACGATTTCCCGCAAGTGTGAAACGATTAGGCCATTGATACACCTAAACTTTTCCTCGGCGCAAGCTTTCGTTTCACGGGTTTTGCAACAATTCAGGCGTCAGGAAGCAAAAGCCGACTTCGTCAAAAGGACGAAACGATTATCACATTGAGATTGTGAATATTTCTGGGGCACCTCATGAATCGTTGCAGTGCAGATGAAACGATAAACAGAACAGCAGAGTTTACATCATGTATCGGCAACGGAGACCGGCAAGATTCGAAACCATGGGGAGGAAAAACAGTGCTCTCACAAATCCTTAGCGTCCAACAACATCGGCAACTCGTTACCCGAAATCGACCTGTGGTGCTTCGCCCGCAACCCCCGCATCTTCCAGCTGCTCCCGATCGGGAAGATCGCGCAGGCTTTCCAAACCGAACGCGACAAGGAACTGCTCGGTCGTCACGAAGGTATAGGGCGCCCCGCGTCGAGGCGACCGCGGCCCAGTTCCGATCAGGGCGCGCGCATGCAGCCGCCCGATCAGGTCGCGGCTGATGTCTTTGCCGAAAATGTCCCTCAGCCCGTCGCGGGTGATCGGCTGGTGATAGGCGATGGCGGCGAGCACGGCGATGTCGAACTCGGACAGTTCAAGCCGTTGATCGCCGACATCCGCAGCCGCGCGGATCGCATCTGCATAGGCGGGACGCGTGCGCAACATCCAGCCATCCCCGGTTTTCGCGACCTCGAACGACCGGCCCTCCAGATCCGCCATCAAGTCCGCGATCAGCAGATCGACCGACGCCCCCTGCCCCACCACGCGCGCCAGATCCGCGCGCGGCACCGGGGACGCAGATGCAAACAGCACCGCCTCGATCCGGCGCATCCATTCGCGCCAGCGCAGCTCGGGCGGCAGGTCGGGCAAGTCGCGGTCCAGATCGAGTCTCTCCTTGGCCATGCTCACACCCCGTAAAGCCGGAAGGTGTCGCGCCCGGTGAGTTCGCGCACCGCCCCAAGATCAACCAGCCGGTCGCAGAGCCGCCGCGCGGCGCGGTCCGGCAAGGGCAGTGCCGAGGGGGCGACCGCGTCGCGCGTCAAAAAGATCGCCACCGCCTCCCCTGCCCCTTTCGCGCGCAGCTTCGGCGCAACGGTTTTCAGATGCGCAGCGCGGCGCGCCAGATTGGCGGCAAGTCGCGTGGCCTCAAGCGCCGAGGCAGTCACGGCGCGATGACACGCCAGTCGCAAATCGTCACCCCGCTTGCGCAGATCCGCGCGTTTCAGCCCGCCCGCCAACACGGGCAGCAGATAGTCCCAGCCAAGCGCCTGCGCCAAAGCGGCATCCGCGAGGATCAGCGCCGGCACGTCGGCACGCGGTGCCTGCGTCAGAACCGCCTCCAACGCCATCGCGGCGCACGCCACCGGCGCCCCCTGCCCCGCATCCAGCCAGATCGCGAGCGTTTCGGGAGGATATTGGGGCAAGGCCCGATGCAGCGCCTTGATCGACACTGATCGCTCCGCCGCGCGCCGCCAGGACAGATATATTTCGCCGGCCGGTCCAGGTAGATCGCCGGGGCGCAGAAGGTGCACGGTATCGCGCAGCTCCGCCGCCCGCTCCGGACGACCGGAAAACGCGACACAAGCCTCCGCGGCACGCAGCGCGAGCCGGTCCCGCAACAAGGCGTGGGGGAGGTCAACTCGGCTCAACACAAGATGCAGATGATTGAGTGCAGCCCCTGACAAAAACGCCACATCTTCAAGGGTTTCGGCACGCGCGGAGGTGACCCAGACGGGCATTCGGGGTAGCCTATCGGGATCGCCAATAAGAGTGTCGCGGGCAAATGTCATGGCACGACACTATTTCATCACGGCGCTTTCATCCAGTAAATTGCGCAAAAACCGCCCCAGCTTGCCACTTTCAGTCATGTCCAATAAGTTTGCCTTATCGGACAATACAAAATAGGGTGCCAATAACGCGGCTAAAGTTCACAATTCAACACTGGATTCACGCTTCATGACTGGAATCTTGGATATTCAGGCACTTGCGCCGCGAAAGAGACAGGAGTTCATGAGATTTCCGAACGGTATTTATGAGACTGGGCGAGTCTGCATTCATGAGACTTGAAGCAATAGTCGACAGCGTCGCTCCTCCGGCCCGCGTTCTCGTCGATCCGATCATGCCCACGCAGGTCAAGAGGGTGCCAACTTCACGAGAGAGGCCCAGCTATGAACGACGATGAGAGCCCGATCGCACTGCCCGCGCATGTTGCGGGGTCCGGCGCATTGGATCGGTTGGTGGACACGGCTCGTGATTATGCCCGCGCCGCCGCGTCCGAGAATACGCTGAAAGCTTATGGCAAGGACTGGGCGCATTTCGCGCGCTGGTGTCGGATGAAGGGCGCGGAGCCCCTGCCCCCATCGCCGGAACTGATCGGCCTGTATCTTGCCGATCTGGCGTCTCCGGCGGGCAAGGCCCCTGCCCTGTCGGTCTCGACCATCGAGCGCCGCCTGTCCGGCCTTGGCTGGAACTACGCGCAGCGCGGCTTTGCCCTTGATCGCAAGAACCGCCACATCGCCACCGTATTGGCCGGGATCAAGCGCAAGCATGCGCGCCCGCCAGTGCAGAAAGAAGCGATCTTGCGCGACGACATTCTGGCGATGGTGGCCACCCTGCCCTACAACCTGCGAGGGCTGCGCGATCGCGCGATCTTGCTGTTGGGCTATGCGGGCGGGTTGCGGCGCTCCGAGATTGTCAGTCTGGATCTACATAAGGACGACACGCCCGACTCTGGCGGCTGGATCGAGATTATGGATGCGGGCGCCCTGCTCACGCTCAACGCCAAGACCGGCTGGCGTGAGGTCGAGGTCGGGCGCGGCAGCAGCGACCAGACCTGCCCGGTGCATGCGCTGGAGCACTGGCTGCACTTCGCCAAGATCGACTTCGGCCCGCTGTTTGTGCGGACATCCCGCGATGGCAAGACGGCGCTTGAAGCGCGCCTGAGCGACAAGCACGTCGCACGGCTGATCAAGCAGAGTGTTCTGGACGCAGGCATTCGCGCGGACTTGTCCGAGAAAGACCGTCTTGCGCTGTTCTCGGGCCATTCCCTGCGCGCCGGCCTTGCCAGTTCCGCCGAGGTCGATGAGCGCTACGTTCAAAAGCAGCTCGGCCATGCCTCGGCGGAAATGACCCGCCGGTATCAGCGCAGACGCGACCGGTTCCGGGTGAACCTCACCAAGGCGGCGGGGTTGTAACCCCTGCCCTACTCGGGGCCGCCAGCGAGCAAACGCGCCAACATATGGCGAATGTGATCCTGCCCGCCGAAGAAAACAGCCAACACCTGCACCGCCTTTCGATCTTCGTTTGCTATGAACCAAAACACGGCCTTGTTGTGCCGGACGTAGCGCAATTCGTCCAGAATATCAGGGCGGAGCGTCCCTTGAAACGGTGCCTCCGCCAATTCAAGTGCTGAGGACTGAATCTGTCGGATGACCGGAATTTATTAGATTCAAGCACTTCCCTGAAAAACCGACCGGGGTTCATGAGATTCTGTGCCGGTATTTATGAGACTGGACGGACCGGTGTTTGTGAGACTGGCATCGCCGCGTGGCCTTCTCGGTGATCTCGCGCTCTCTCTCGTCGCGCTGAGCCCGCCAGAACCGGCCAGAGTATGCGTCGTCGCAGCGAGAGAGGCCATGATCTGAGTACGTCCTGCATTCGTCCCTGCCCGTCTGCATCGCTTGCAAGCAATACCGCGATCACCCGATCCACGGGGTTCTCGGCGATCCGCCCGATGCCAACTGTCAGCGCGAAGACCTGCAACAACGAGCCCTGCGCCAGAGCGTGGAGGCCGGAACGCACGGGCCTGGCCAGAACTGGTGCCATCTGATCGTATTCCTGCATAACGACCGTCAGCGCCTGCCGGATGATCGGCGTGGTCAGAAATGCGTGGTAGTCGCGCCGTGCCCCCAGGGACATCTGTGGGTGCTCTGAAACATTCGGTGGCGACGCCCGGCGGTGCCATGTCGTCAGAAAGAGCAACATCTCGACCGGCCCCAAGTCCCCCTGCCCCTCTCCTCGGGCCCAAGAGTTCAGAAGTTCAGCGCCAGTTTTGGCATATGAGTGTAGCGCGTCGAACTGCGCAAGCCCCAAGATGTCGGCTAGGGTGGCACCGCCGACGTCGCGTAAATACGTGCTGTGTAGGGACAAAGAGACCAGCAGCGCAGAGCCCCAGCCTAGCCAGCCCTCATGATACGAAAAGCCGATAGCGCCGCTGGCCTCACGGCTTAACGTGCCGACGCGGCGGCTGTTGAGATAGACGCGCAGGGGAGAGGTGGGCCGGGCGCCGCCCCATCAGAACAGCTCCTCGATATCGCGTTCATGACCATTCGAGCGCGCGCCGATCCTGAATTCCAGATCAAGCGCGGCAAGAACCGCCAGAATAGAATCGAGTTTGGCCGGTTTTCCCCGCTCTCGACAATCGAGATCGTCACCTATCGCAGCCCTGCCCACTCAGCAAGCTGGGTCTGTGTCCAGTCGCGCGTCTTGCGGGCGCACTGGATGAGGGATCTGATCTGTCTTGGTGTGCGTGCAAGATCACTCATACGCGCAATATACACCATGGCGTATAAATTCTCGTTATACCCTATAGCGTATAAAACAATTCTATCTGTTGGGCCGTATAAAAGCGTGGCCCGTTTTCTGCAACGTGTCCCGGCGACGCATGTAACGGGGGTGAGGCGCAATCCCCTCTCAAGCCATCCGAAACCCGCCTCGGACAAGAGAATCGCAAAGCTGTGGGTTACGCATGCCGAGCCGCGCAGACATAGGCTTGGGCGTTACAACCGATTTGTACCGGCGATATTGGCAGATATGCAGATTTCCCTGACACCGCAGCCTATGGATAACCTGTGGATAAAAAATCTCTTACATTCAATGCCTTATATATAACTACAGTTGCGAAAACGTCAACAATGCGTGTTATATAGTGGATGTGAAGCCAAAACCCACTAGAGCTGGGGTAAAATTTTCTCTTGAGTTCACACCCCTCAAGCGGCATAGCTGTAACGTGAAAACTATAAATATTACGTCCACCGCGTTTCTACTGGCTCCGACAGCTTAGGGCTAGCCTAGTAACGCGAAAAGGACGGATCGAGACGGGCGGACGATGATGCATCCTGTGTTGCATACCAAGCTAAAAGCTGATGCAGAGCGGCTTTCCGAAGCCCTCGACCACATGTCGAAATTGTTTCTGGCGCCGAAGGAAGAGAAAAGTCTTCGGAGATTCACAACGGCGGAAGTCGGGGAATTCCTTCGGGTGAGCGACAGCTACCTGCGCAAGGCCCATTTCGACGGACGTATCCCCGAGGTCGAGCAAGGGCCTGGCAACAAGCGTCTCTACACCGCAGAGAACATCCTCGAGATCCGCCAAATTCTCGCGCAGAACGCCAAAGATCCCTTTCAGTTTCTTCCCGGGCGGCGCGCGGGCGACAAGTTGCAAATCTGGTCGACGGTCAATTTCAAAGGTGGTTCGAGCAAAACGACCACGACAGTAACATTGGGCATGCGCCTGGCCCTGCGCGGCTACCGCGTGTGCCTTGTCGATGCCGACCCGCAAGCCTCGCTGACAACCTTCTTTGGCTATCAGCCCGAGATCGATTTCCGCGACGGTGGCACGCTTTACGATGCTATCCGCTATAATGACGGAGAGGTCTCGCGCGCTCCGATCACGGATGTGCTGCGCAAGACCTATTTCCCCAATCTAGACCTCGTACCGGGCGGCATCATGCTGTCGGAATTCGAGACCGAAACGCCCACGGCGCTCAGCCGCGGCGAGCAGCCCGTGTTTTTCAACCGGATTCGCGATTCGCTGCGTCAGGTCGAGGACGATTACGATATCGTTCTGATCGACTGCCCGCCGCAGCTTGGCTATCTGACGATGTCGGCGGTCTGTGCCTCGACCTCGCTGTTAATGACAATCATTCCCGAGCGCGTCGACCTTGCCTCGGCGAGCCAGTTTCTCACGATGGCATCGGGCGTGCTGGAGGTGCTCTATTCCAATGGTGGGATTGGCTCTTATGACAACTTCGCCTATCTGCTGACCCGATTCGACACCGCAATCAGCACACAGCAGGATCTGGCGGAGTGGATCCGGCAGTTGCTGGGCAACAGTGTGATCAAGACACCGTTTGTAAAATCCTCTGCGGTGAGTGAGGCAGGCCTGTCGCAAAAGACCATTTTCGAGGTCGATCTTGCGAGCACGAAAAACCGCAAGACCTATGACCGCGCTTTGGAATCCGTGATCAACTTCTCGAACGATATCGAAGTTATGATCCAGAGCGCCTGGGGCAGAGGAGGTGTCGATGAAACGTGATCTTCTGGCCAAAAGCCTTGCACAGATGGGCTCCAAACAGCCCGACGAGCCCCAGACCGCTCCTAAGACGGATGACGGCAAGCCCCGGTCGCTCAAAAGCATGTCCGACGTCTTGTCGCAGGTCTCTTCGCAATCAGCGCAAGAGATCGATGTCTCTGAGATCGCGGATTCCGAGATCGCCGACCGCTTTGACGTAGGCGATGGTCTGAGCGATCTGATCGAGTCGATCCGCAGCTCGGGTCAGCAGCTCCCTGCCCTTCTAAGATATCGCCGTGGTGCGGGACCGCGCTATGAGGTCGTCTACGGGCGGCGGCGGATCGCGGCCTGTCGCGTGCTCGGGATCAAGGTCAAAGCCTATATCAAAGAGATGGATCAGCGCGAGGCACTTGTCTCGCAGGCGCTGGAAAACTCCGCTCGTCTTGAGCGCAGCTTCATCGAGCAGGCCATCTTTGCCACGAAGCTCGAAGAGCAGGGGTTCAGCCGCGCCGAGATCGGTGAGGTTCTGGCCGTCGACAAGGGAACGCTGAGCAAGCTGATCGGTGTTGCGCGCGATGTGCCCGACGCCGTGATCTACGCGATCGGCGCGGCGCATGATGCCGGACGCCGCCCGTGGATTGAGCTGCGTCGGCTTGTAAAGAACGAGACCGCCCCCGCAGAGGACGTGATCATCTCGCTGGTCCCGCAAGACGGCACGCCGGCCCAGAAGCTCTCGAACCTCGTCGAGGCCCTCGCCGCCCTTGAGAGCCAGCCTGCGCCGAGCCCCAATGCGCCAGCTAAACCCCCTGCCCCACTGGCACGGCTCCGTGAGACGCCGGTGTCGTTCCGGGCCAAGGGCAAGCGCCTGATGATCGAGGTGTCGGACAAGACTGAGGAAGGCTTCATCGGCTTCGTCGAGGAAAACCTAAGTGCACTATATGCGGAGTGGAAAGAGAAGAATGTGTAGAGATCCATCCCTCGAGAACTTCGTAAGCCATTGATTTCATTTATGTTGGCCATGGCCAACTGATGGGAAAACAGATAACCGAGCAGCAAGGAGGCGGACCAAGGACAAAAAAGAAACCCCCCGAAGGCGGTGAAGCACTCCAGAGGGTCCCGATTTACTAGCACTTTATTGGTACCCCCAAAATCAAAACACTGCAACACCGATTTCGGTGACGAACCCTTTTTGTCGTCTGAAATTTGATGAAACAGCAACAAGTCAAGGCCCTCTCGGCCGGGGCACAGGATGACTGTGCCCAAACGATCCCCTCAGCCTTTCAGGGTATGGGAAGTGTCGCGCAGCAGCCCTATTTCCGGGGTGTCGCGCGCCGTGAGCTTATGGCCGCAGTCAACACTGTCTCCCGCGATCTCGGGTTACGGCCCGCCAGCGTCGTCGTGATTGACGCTCTACTAAGCTGCCTGCCATGCAAAGACAGCACTTCCGGGAAAGACGCCCCGATCACACCCCTCACCCTGCTGACCGTCTTCGCCGCGAATGAAACTTTGTGTTTCCGCGCAAAGGGCATCACCGATCGTCAGTTGAGGCGCCACCTCGCCCGGCTCGAAGAGGTTGGTCTGGTCCAACGCCGCGACAGCGCAAACGGGAAACGCTTTCCGATCTATCGCGGTGGAAAAGTCGTGGCGGCCTTCGGCATTGATCTTACCCCCTTGCTCTTGCGGGCCGACGAGCTGATGAGCCTCGCGCAGAAACGGCGCGAAGAGGCAGACGAACTGCGTGGTCTCAAATCGTGCATCCAGCGCCTGCGTGCGGAATGCCTCAACCAAGCACTCAGCGACGAAGCGATGGAATTTGTCGAAGCGACCCGTAACGTCCTGCGGCGCGCAGGCACGACCCTCACGCAAGCTCGCGCCATCCTGCAGCGGCTAAAGTCCCTTTTGACCGGCACGCCCGATACCAGCGAAGCGCAAAAAAAACATGTCGAGACCGCGACCAATACTGTTGTCGTCGCCCAACCTGAGGTCTCCCACCAGCCCTCTGAACCATACGAAAAGACCGGCACAGACGGACAAAACGTCCGGCACAAAGAACCTCCAAATTCATATACAAAAAAAACTATAAAAAAATCGCGAGCGGATCAGTGGGAGGATATGAAGACCCTCAGCGCATTCTATCCAGACCCTCCAACCACTCAGCAGGATCTCACTCGGATTACCTATGAATTCGGAACAATGCTAAGAATATCACAATGCACAATTTCCAAAGCGATTTCGGTATTAGGATATCGAGTAACACTCTTTGTACAGGAACAGCTCGCGCTAAAAGCCGACGCTGTACGAGACCCTGACAGCTATTTTCTCAAAGCCATTCAATGCCAATCCCAACGCCGTGTTGGCCATGGCCAACTTCAGCCTGAGTAGTCGTAGATTTTCATCATGAACCAGTCCAGCCCATCGTTCCCAAAACCTACAAACCGGCAGCTTTTGTCAGGTTTATGCGAAGACGATCATAAGACGTATCCTCGCCAGAGACATATGCGCGTCGATGACTACGACCCCGCATCCAGAGGCGATGTCTCTGCCAAACCTGCGCGCAAGGAATCACCTGAAAACAAAGCTGCACATTCGCTATCAGTCAGTTCAGGGCAGAATCTCTGCGTCCAGAATCGTGCGCTTGATCAGCCGCGTCGCGAGCGCCGTCTTCTCGTCGCGCGAGGTTGCAACAAAGATTGGCCCAAACCGTATCTTGGAAAAAATCAGCCATTGTTCCAGCATATGCGCGGGGCAGGTGCCTTCAGACCCTCTGCGCCCAATCTCGACCTCGTGGAGACCCGTCTTGAAGTTGAGAACCTGTCGCACGCCTGGCTCCGTGATCTCGACCCAGCCACGCCCGTCAGGAGTATCGCACTCGTGCCTGTCCAAGCCCAAGATTTCCGAGCACCGCAATCCGCCCGCATATCCAAGAAGCAATATCGCCCGGTCGCGCAGCTCACGCAAATCGAAGGGCAGGGTGGCGATCATCGCGATAATGTCCGCGGTCCGAAGCGCTTCTTTCCGCACGGGCAGGGCGTATTCCTGCGTTTGATCCCCGAGAGCAGCTCTACCAAATCGCGGTTCTTGCGATCAAAGGAAACACCGCGCTGCGCATAATTCCATGCAAGCCCCGAGAGGCGCCGTTCAATCGTATTGCTCGACAATCCACGGGAGGTTTCCGACGATGCCAGCTCTGTGAGGCAGCGGCCGATCAGTTCGGAGGACGGTGCCAAAGGGTCGGTCCCCTTCAACCGGCACCAGCGCGTGAAATGAACCCAGTCCTCCGCATAGGTCGCGCGCGTATTTTTGGCAAATGCATCTTCGCGGGCGGGATCGTCGGGCATTTCAGAACTTCCTGGGATCTCGTTGGTTCGGCAGCAAGCTTAGGAAGAAACCTCGGATAAGGCAAACTTATTGGACATAATTGAAAGTGGCAAGTTGGGGCGGTTTTTGCGCAATTTACTGGATGAAAGCGCCGCGATCAGATAGTGTCGTGCCATGACATTTGCTCGCGATACTCTTATTGGCGATCCTGATAGGCTACCCCGACTCCCGGGCTGGGTCACCTCGCGCCGTGCCGAAACCCTTGAAGATGTGGCGTTTTTGTCAGGGGCCGCGCTTGCCCAGCTGCATATTGTGCTCAGTCGCAATGATGTCCCCCACGCCTTGTTGCGAGATCGTCTCGCGTTGCGTGCAGCAGAGGCGTGCGTGACCTTCTCGGGTCGGCCCGAACGTGCAGGGGAGTTGCGCGATGCGTGGCATCTGTTGCGCCCGGACGATCTGCCGGGACCGGCGGGCGAGGTCTATCTGTCTTGGCGGCGCGCGGCAGAGCGGCCGGTGTCGATCAAGGCGCTGCACCGGGCCTTGCCTGAAACCGCGCCAGAGCAAATCGCGATGGCGCTGGATGCGGGGCAGGGCGCGCCGGTGGCCCGCGCCGCGATGGCGTTGGAGGCGGTTCTGACGCAGGCGCCGCGTGCGGAGGTATCGGGTTTGATCCTCGCGGATGCCGCCTTGGCGCAGGCGCTTGGCTGGGACCATTTGCTGCCCGTGTTGGCGGGCGGGCTGAAACGCGCGGATCTGCGCAAGCGGGGTGACGATTTGCGGCTGGCCTGCCATCGCGCCGTGACTGCCTCGGGGCTTGAAGCCACGCGGCTTGCCGCCGATCTGGCGCGCCGCGCTGCACATCTCAAATCCGTTGCACCAAAGCTGCGCGCGAAAGGGGCAGGGGAGGCGGTGGCGATCTTTTTGACGCGCGACGCGGTGGCGCCCGCCGCGCTGCCCTTGCCGGATCGGGCCGCGCGGCGGCTGTGCGAGCGGCTGGTTGATCTTGGCGCGGTGCGCGAACTCAGCGGGCGCGACACCTTCCGGCTTTACGGGGTGTGAGCATGGCCAAGGATACACCCGAGTTCGATCGCGACTTGGCCGACCTGCCGCCCGAATTGCGCTGGCGGGAATGGATGCGCCGGATCGAGGCGGTGCTGTTTGCTTCTGCCGCGCCGGTTGCACGCGAGGATCTGGCCCGCGTGGTGGGGCAGGGGGCCTCGGTCGATCTGCTGATCGCGGATTTGATGGCGGATCTGGAAGGCCGGTCGTTCGAGGTGGCGAAAACCGGCGATGGCTGGATGCTGCGCACACGGCCCGCCTATGCAGATGCGATCCGCGCGGCGGCGGATGTTGGCAATCAACTGCTGACGCTGTCCGAATTCGACATCGCCGTGCTGGCCGCCATCGCCTATCACCAGCCGATCACCCGTGACGGGCTGAAGGACATCTTCGGCAAGGAGATCAGCCGCGACCTGGTCGGTCGGCTGCATGCGCGCGACCTCATCGGGACTGGGCCGAGGTCGCCCCGGCGCGGCGCACCCTATACCTTCGTAACGACCGAGCAGTTTTTGGGGGCGTTCGGGATGGAAACCCTGCGCGACCTGCCGGATCGCGAGCAGCTGGAGGATGCGGGGGTTGGTGTCACGTAGAATAATGAGTGTGATGGTTGTTTGGGGAAGTCTGTATCGGTCAAATTGTGAAAATTATAATGGACATTTCGTGAGAGTCCTGATAGGCATTTCGTGTGATGAGTGAAATTGATGAATACCTTCCGCGACACCTGACACCTGAACTGCAGGATGCTTTGGCGACGGCACGAGTCGTCAATCTTGTCGGACCAAGGCAGGTCGGCAAAACGACCCTTGTCCGTGATCTGTTTGAACAAGGTCGTTTCATCACGTTAGACGATGCGGCAATCCTGGCAGCAATGGAGGCGGACCCCGAAGGTCAGCTGACAAGCCTTGCGGAAGAACTGCGGGATGCACCGGTCATTATCGACGAGGCCCAAAGGTCTCCAAAGCTCGCGCTCGCCATCAAGCAAATCGTCGATCGCAACCGCCGAAAAGGACAGTTTGTCCTGACGGGGTCATCCAACGTCTTCACGACTGCAGAGGTCGCAGACTCGCTGGCTGGCAGGATGCAGACGCTCAAGCTTTGGCCTTTGACCACCTCCGAAGTCAATCGGTCGCCAGTAAACCGGTTGATCGATTGGGCGATGCAGGCCGCCCCATCGCTGCCACAGATCTCGCATCCTGCGCCTCTGGGGCGCAAAGACTATATCGACCTCATTCTCATGGGTGGATACCCCGAACTCCGCACGCTTCCATTGAGGTCACGGCAGCGGCAGTATCGCGACTACATCGATGCGGTGGTAGATCGAGACGTGGCTGACGTCATGCCGATTCGCAAGCCCGATGCCCTTCGATTTTTGATTGACCAAATGGCAGCTCGGACCGCGCAAGAGATCAACACATCCGAATTGGCAAAACTGGCAAAGCTCAAGCGCGAGACGGTTGATCAATATCTCGATATTCTCATGCGGCTTTCGATGGTGACAAAGCTGAGCGCGTGGATGCCCGGGGAGAGCAAACGCGACATCAAGCAACCAAAGTTCCACTTCGTGGATACCGGAATTGCGAGTGCGCTTCGCCGACTGAACGACAGATCGTTTGACATCGGTAATAGTCCCGAAGCACTGGGTGGTCTTATGGAGAGCTTCGTTGTCGGCGAGCTGCAGCGTGCTCTGCCGATGCAGGACGAAGACTATCGACTCTATCATTGGCGCAGCGCCGACCGCCGAGAAATCGATATTCTGATCGATGGCGGGCACCGGCTGGTCGCAATTGAGGTCAAATCAGCGACCACAGTTGCGGCCGACGATTTCAAGCACCTGAAATGGTTCGCCAAGGATGGGCCGGGACAAGGACGCATCACGGTAGGAATAGTATTCTACCTCGGACAAGAGAAGCTGACCATGGGGGAGGGAAATTTCGCTCTACCACTCAGTACGCTTTGGGCGGCGATGGACGTGCACTAAACCGGCCCATGCTTGCAAAAAAGCCCACAGATTTCGCCAAGAAGCGGGTTCTTGTTTCAACGTATTGCGGCATTGCCAGACGCGCGTTGCAAAAGGCCGCGATCCATCCTATTCTGTGCGTGCTCTTGGCATGAGCATGGCACTCGCCGTTCCGAAGCTGCAGGCAGCACTGCCCGAAGATTTCTAACGATCCCCATCAGCTAGCACTCAGGCTTGTAGGGCGGTAGGCGAGTGACGTTCGGTGTCAAGCCCGGAGATAGCTATGTTGATCGATGGTCCTCGACCTACCACCCTCGTTGGGGTGAAACGCCTTGCCAGGCAGCTCAAGAAGACAAATGGGATCAAGCATTCTGATGCACTTGATCTCGCTGCCAAGTCTGCCGATTGTGCCAATTTCCGTCACGCGCAGCGCACTTTGCCCACCAATGGTTTCGCGCGCTCTAAGCCCTATGTGCTTTTGACGATTTACTGGAGCGACGAGAAGCAGGGCTACCGTTGCGGGCGGAAAACACTGCGGATTGAGCTTTCTATGCCAATCCTCGAGCTTTGCCCAAAAAGTGCGCTCAAATATGTCCGCGGCTTCGGAAACCTTCGAATGGTTGCCGAAGACCATTTCGTTTGTGATGACATCGCGCATACGCAAGAATATGCGCGAGATAGGCTTTGCACCGCCGAGCGTTCTCTTCGGTTCATGGAGCACACCGGACTGCGTCCAAATCGAGACCGCAGGAAATACCCCGGAGTTCTCGACAAAGACAAACTACCCAACATCGACCATTCAACAGACTGGGTAGATCCGGCCAGCGGTCAATTCGTCCTGATGGACGAGCCCTACGGCAATGTACCTGACGATTCAAGACGCGCCGCTTGGGCGGATCGCAATGGCTGGCGGCTCGAAAAGGCGTCTTGGCCTGGGATGTATCGCCCCTACGATTGTGATCTCTATGTCGGTATCGATATACGCTCGGGATACGACCTTGATGCTCTCATGGCGAAGATCAATTCCATGCCAGAGCCAGTCGTCAGCGAAAACTGGACAGGCGAGTCTGCACCTTCGTGGGAAACGTTTCTCAGCCCAATGGCAAAGACGAAACAGGACGAACGGCGCGCAAGGTGTAAAGGGATGATCTATCCCTCTCCAAGCAAGGCAACCGTGCCCTATAACTACAACCCTGGGTGTTCTCGCCGCCGCCCAGTTGGCGAACTGGGAATCGACGGTCATGTGCAGGTTGGACGAGTGATCAAGGCCCTGATCTCATCGCAGTATGCGACTGACGGGGTTTATACACGTTTGAGCTCGCTTCGATCAGATCTCGAGGATTGGCTGAGCCTTGAGATTGGTCGGGGGCAACTCGAAGGCGCTGAGTTCTTCGAAGTCTACTACACCAGAACTGAAGAGGATCAGGCGCTTCAGCGGACATTGACTTCGTCAGGAGAAATTGTTGAAGCCCTTCGTGGGCTAGCAGGGACGTTGAAGACCGCCTATCCGGATTGCGCCTCACTTCGTCAACAGCTTCGACGCATTGAAATGTCTGCATCAATAATAGAAAAAGCTCGGTAGTTTGCGTTGCGCACCGAAGCTCAATTTGGTTCGCAACAGCGCTGTTCTGGGCGGTCAAAATCAAAACAAAGGAATCGTCTGATCATGAACTATCCGGCAATTTGTAGAGAAGCCTTTGCTTTGGTCGACGATATCGGAAACGGAGCTTTCAACAACGAGTTCAGTGAAAGCGGGACACTTGCTACGACCGTTGAGGTCGCCATGCCAGTCCTTGCGATCTTTCGCCAGCTGAACCCTGATGACCCGAACTCGATCGCCGATGGGCAGTCTCGGCTTTCGGCAATTGCTTCGGCAGAGCAGGGAGTGTTTTCACGCTATTCTGCTCTGAGAACGGCGGAGCAATAGTCGGCCACGGTAGCGGCGGGATGCTCCTGCTGCGGGCGGCGTAAAAGTCGTCCACTTTTGCCCTTTCTGGCGACAGGGAGGGTGCGAGGATTTTCACCGTGGACTTGTATCGCAAGGTTCGACTTGCCTGCGCCGAGGGGATGAGCCAGCGAGAGGCGGCGCGTCACTTCGGGATTTCACGCGACAGCGTGCAGAAGATGTTGGCGTATTCAGTTCCGCCAGGCTACCGCCGCAAGGCGCCGATCAAGCGCCCGAAGCTGGATGGTTTTACCGAGATCATCTACGCTTGGCTCGAAGAGGATCGCGGTGTCCCACGCAAGCAGCGGCACACCGCCAAGCGTGTGTTCGAACGGCTGCGGGAGGAACACGGCTTCACCGGCGGCTACACGATCGTGAAGGATTACATTCGCGAGCATGACCGGCGTGGTCGCGAGATGTTCGTGCCGTCGGCCCATGCGCCGGGGCATGCCCAGGCCGACTTCGGCGAGGCGATGGTCATCATTGATGGCGTCGAGCAGAAGGCGCATTTCTTCGCCTTCGACCTGCCGCACAGCGATGCCTGTTACATCCGGGCCTAAGCTGACGGAGAAATCCCGCATTAAGTAGTGGCTGCGGAGCTCAGGACGGGAAGGGCCAGCCGGCCGGACCCGGCCAATAGGCTACGCGGCTGCCTTTCTTCCCCTTCGCGAGATGGCCGTCGCGACAGAGATCGCCGAGCCAAGGGTTCACCTTGACCAAGGGAAATCGGGAGAAATCCCGTTCCGCGACCATATCGCGGAAGTCCTGGACCGGCATGCCCTCGGCGACTGCGTTGTACGTGGCTGTGACCAATGACTGGACATCCTCGGCCACGCCCCACATTTCATCGGCAAAGAGGTTGGCGAGGTGGATTGGTAGTCTTTGGCGGACCTCCTCCAGGCGCTCGATCGACGAGAGGTCGAAACGGCGGATGCAATCGCCCAGAAAGCCGCGCACATGTCCACGCCAGAGATAGCCGTCGTAGAGATGCCGGTCGGCGTAGAAGACGTTTTCGTCCATGTTGTTCGTCTCCTGCCCGACCTCTCGAGCAGGCGATAGGGACCGGATCTCGAGGCAAGCCTCGCGCGCCGCCTGGAGATAGCCCGCCTCGATCCAATGCAGGGTCTTGGACGTCTTTTCCAGATCTGCGGGCAGACGCTCACAGGTGATTGCCCCGGACCCATCGACATCGTCACCATACTGCAGTAAGTGCAGGTGGCGACCTTCCTTGCTGTACCTGATCGCATTCGACAAGTTCCAGGGCGTGGGAGCTGCCTCGGGGACGTCTGCCTCAGCGTCCGGCTCAGGGTCGGAAGAATCCGAGAACGAGGTCATCGCGTCAACGAGCATTGCGGCGCTGATTTCAGGCGCTTCTTCCGGCTCGATGCCGGCCTTTTGCGCCTGCGAGTAGAGACCAGCTGTCATGGCGCCGAAGAGTCTCGTTAGAAGGACCAGGTCGCCGTCAACAAGTCTGTCGAGCTCCGCGGTGACCGCCTGCAAGGTCCGGAGTATTTCCGCTTCCTGGCCATGGCCATCGATGCAGGCGAGGTAGGAGACCTCGATGTCGCTATCTTCGATCTGGTCGTCCATCTCGATACTCATGCGTCTCGGCGCGTCCCTTCAAGGCCCGGCCTGCGTGAACCACGCAGCTGGTTTTCCGAAGGCAGCCTATAATGTGCTTTGAGGGCGCGGCAAGTCGAACGTCGCGATTGTCCGGCCTTCGACGCGCGACACCGCTCCCGCGCATATGCAATACGGGTCCCGATCAAGTATCGCACTGCCCCACCGCTGCGAGGACATCGCGGGCAAGAAAGGTCTACAAAACCTGGCTCTGCGTGAACAGCTTACGGGCGGTTCCTGTGGAGCTTTCTAAACTGGTTTTGAAAAACGGGTTCAGATATCCAACTCGAGCCGTGAATTTTCTTGATTCAGTCGCCATCGTCTAACGACATAAAACACGAGCGCCTTGCGCGTTTCGATCAGTATATGCAACTTGTCGTCAAAGCCGTACTCCAGCCGGACAGCTCGCGCTTGTGCATCGGATAGATCTGAACGCGGACGTATCCACAAGCACACCAAGCTGTTCCAGTCCGTGTCAAAAAGTAGGGGAGCAGGCCTCACCCGCGTTTCCATCTCGGTTTGTTTCGTTATTCGTATAGGGAGATAATCGCGGTACGCCTTGTGCTTATAGCTCCATGCGCGGAGATAAATTGCCTCTCCGTCGAAATGAAACCGCACCGGACTGATCCACTGCGGGTCGGACAGGCCGCTTGTCATCGAGGTGTAGGTAATCTGGATGTCTCGTTCGCCCTTCATGGCGCGGTAGAGCTGTGCGACGACGGTGGAATCCATCACGCGAGTGGGAAGCGGGATGCTCGCGCCAAGCGATGTCGTCTTGCTATCGAGCAATTCGAAAACCTGTTCCGGACCAGGATCAGTCAAAGGACTGTGGTCGTCGCTCGAGAAATAGGCCTTCTCTACGGCGTCGTAGACAGGCGGCGTATCCGTCAGCGATAGATAGGTTCGAAAGTCTAAGGCAGCCTGTGCCATCGAGATGTCGAACCGTTCCATCAAGTCACGGCGGTTCGCCTGACCTCTCCAGGTCAGGCATTGGTCGAGGAACAAAATTCGCTCACGTTGCGCGTGTTTGAGGGCTTCCAAGCTCATGCGTAGAGCAATACTTGACTCGGCCCCCAAAGTCCATACATTTACTATACGTATAGAAAGTGGATTGATCTCATGCGAATACTTCATACGGCAGATCTGCATCTGGGGCGGCAGTTCATGGGGTTGGGCCTCGAGGAGGATCACGAGGTCATCCTGGGCCAGATACTTGAGACGCTCGTGGTTGAGCGGGCCGACGTTCTTGTGATAGCAGGAGACGTTTTTGACCGTGCCTCGCCGCCCAATTCGGCAATCCGGCAGTTCAACCGCTTTCTCAGGCGCGTGGCAGAAGAGACTGAAGCCGCCGTGGTGATGATCTCGGGAAACCACGATTCCGGCGACCGGATCGAGGCAATGTCAGTCTTCTCCACTGCGTCGCGGGTGCTGGTACGAGGAATCGCCGACGCGGTTGAAACTCCGCTTTTGCTGCGTGACGCCGATGGCGAGGTCGCCTTTTCCGCGCTGCCCTTTTCCTACGAATACGTCGCGCGGGAGGTGTTCGGGGATGAGGGCATCAGCAAGCCAGAAGATGTCATCGCGGCCCAGATCTCCGCGGCGAGGGCGCAGGTGCCTAAAGGCGCGCGCTGGGTTGTCGTCGCCCATGCCTTCGTTTCGGGCGGTGCGGTCGGCGAGACGGAGCGCGCCCTGACGCGGGTCGGCGGCATCGAAACCGTTCCCTCTGGTGTCTTCGACGGGGCGGATTATGTTGCACTGGGGCATTTGCACAAACCGCAGGAAGTGAGTGCGCGCCATATTCGATATTCCGGCGCACCGCTCGCTTTCGGTTTCGACGAGGCAGGAAACGAAAAATCCATGACTGTCGTCGATCTAACGGCTGAAGGAGTCGATATCCGTACAGTGCCGTTCCGCCCGATCCGGCAAGTGCGCTCGCTCACTGGGGCATTTTCGGATCTTCTGGCCGGAACTCCGTCTGAAGACTTTATCCAGGCCATCCTGACGGATGAGAACTCTCTGATCGATCCGATGAAGCGTTTGCGCGCGACCTACTCTAATGCCTGCCATTTGGCCTACGCCCGGCAGGCGCAGGCGCCGGAGACCAAGATGCTTGGTAGCGGGCGCGCCGCAATCACGCCGATCGAGATGGTCGGCGACTTCATGAAGGTTGTGCGTGGCCGGGAGCCGAATGCCGCCGAAGTCGTGATCGTAGCGGACAAGCTCCACGCAGCAGCCTCCGGGGAGGAGCAGACATGAGACCCATTCGCCTATCGCTTCAAGCTTTCGGGCCGTTTGCGACAACCGAGGTGGTGGATTTCCGCTCCGCGCTCGAAACGGGGTTGTTCGGAATCTACGGTCAGACGGGGGCGGGAAAGTCGACGCTGTTCTCGGCGATGTCGTTCGCGCTTTTCGGATTGCCAACCAAGACCGATCAGGAACCACGTTCGCTGCGTTCAGATCACGCGGCACCGGATCTACCCACTGAAGTCGAATTTGTCTTCGAACTGGGTGCCAAGACCTACCTGATCCGTCGTCGTCCGGTGCAGGAGCGTCCGAAGGCGCGCGGCGAAGGGACGACAGAGGACGCATCGGAAGCCTCGCTTTTCGACGCTACCGGGATCCCGGTGGACACGCTTGGTCCGAGTCGGTCTGGCCGCGTCATTGCTGAAAAGAAGGTCTCGGTCGTGGGGCAACAGGTCGAGGCGCTGCTGGGCTACGGGGCAGATCAGTTTCGACAGATCGTGCTCTTGCCGCAAGGCAAGTTCGAAACGTTCCTGGCCGCAAAGACAGACGCGCGGGTCGAGATATTACGAGATCTATTCGACGTGAAGATCTATCGCGATCTCGCAGCTCGGCTGAAGGAAGAAGCCTCAGAGGCAGAACGAGCGTTGCGCGACCAGCGCGCGCTCTACGTGGCCCGGCTCGAAGAACGTGACTTCGAGAGTGCCGAGTCGTTGGAATTGGGGATTGCTGCGGCCGAAGCCAAAGTCGAGGGCAAGAGAGGTATTCAGCAGGTCGCGGAGGCGGCGAACGAAGCCGCGCGCAAGGCTCTGGCTGAAGGCGAGCAGATCGAAAAGGCCTTTTCTGCCGTCGATACGGCACGGCAGGCGCTTGACAATCTCGAAGCGAAAACGGGCGAGGTCGATGCTCTTGCGAAGCGGGTCGATGCAGTGGTGAATGCCTTCCAGGCGCGTGATCTCGAGACGGCTTGGCGCGATGCCGAGCGCGGCAGCCGGGACGCGGCGAAAGCCGTGACCGACACTGAAGTGGATCTCAACACCGCGAACGGGGCGCGGCAGGAAGCGACGAGAAAACTGACAGAGGCAAAGGTCAGCGAGAGGCGGCTGCAGGCGATTCAGGCCGATCTGACGCGGTTGGAGGAGATCGAGAAACAAGTCGGGCTGGCTGCGGAATTGCAGGCTGCTTTCGACGGCGCTGCGAGGGACGAAGCCACAGCGAAAAAGGCGCACGCAGAATCTGAAGAGGCGCGCACGAGACTCCAGTCCCGGCGCGACGCAACCGATCTGGCGCTCGAACAGGCGCGCAAGGCCGAGGCAGGGCGAGTCAAGCTAAACGGTGAAACGGCCGCAGTGAACCGGGAACTGGTCAAAGCCGGGGAGCACGCCAAGGCGCATGGGGCGGTTTCGGAGGCCAAAGAAAAGGTCGAAGCGGCGGAGAAGGAGCTTACTACGAAGACCAGAGCGGCGGAATCTGCCGAGGCGGCCCTGACCGAGGCCGAGGCGCGGCTTTCGCGCACCCAGGCGATCATTCTAGCCGAAAAGTTGACGGAGGGCGCGCCCTGCCCCGTCTGTGGCTCCCACGATCATCCCGCGCCGGCCCATGGCACGTCCGAACAATCTGGTTTGACCGAAGCGTTTCGCACCGCGCAGGTTCAGGCGAGGACCGCAGCCGAAGCCAGGGTTCGGGCGGAAAGCGAACTCGGCAATTGCCGAACGCGGCTCGACGAAAAGAAACGAGCTCTGGACGAACAGGAACGACCTGAGCGCACGTTGGCAGAGCTCGAAGCTGAAATCGCTCGGCTAGACGGCACCCTCGCCGCGCTTGGAGAAGCCGTCGATCTTGACGCGATGGCGGAGCAACTAGCGGATTTGAAGCGGAAAGTAACTGAGGCCGAGACCGCCGAGTCAAAGGCGCGCACTGCGGCAGGACAGGCCGAGACCAATCAGGCCGAGGCGCGCGCCAAACACGATACAGTATATGAGGCTTTGCCGGAAGGGCTGCGCACGCCTGAGGCTGTTGTCGCACGGCAGGAGGCTTTGCAAGGCGAGCAGGGCCAACTCTCCAAGGCGCTGGAACTGGCAATTGAGAATGACCGAGTGGCCACCGAGGCGCTGACACGTGCACAAGAGCAACTCGAAGCAGCGAAACGCGCGCGTGATGCGCAGACGTTGCGCGAGGAAAAGGCGCAAGGTGATTTTGACGTTCGGCTGGCCGAGGTTGGGCTGGACAAAGCAGGGTATGAGGCTTGCAAGTCGCATTTCCCGACTCTCGACGCCGACCGTAAGATGGTATCCGATCATCGTGAGGGCCTAATCGGGGCCCGTACGACATGGCAGAACGCTAGGGCCACCTGTGCGGATCGCGAGCGCCCGGACCTCGCCCCGCTTCAGCTGGCACTCATAAACGCTACCCAGAAATTGAGAACCGCCAACGATGCGCTCTCCGCAGCCAGAACGGATGTTTCGTCCCTTACCAAGTTCAAGGAATCGCTGGCCGAGGCCTTGGCTAAAACCGAGCGGCTTGAGACCGAAACTGGAGCGCTCCGGGGACTAGCCGATCTGGCCAATGGCAAGAACGATTTCAAGATGACGCTCGAGACCTTCGCGATCGGCGCCATGTTCGATCAGGTTCTAGAGGCGGCGAACATGCGGCTCGATCCCATGACTCGCGGGCGTTACCGGCTGACGCGCGGGCTTGAGGTATCGGGTGGGCGCGGCAAGCGCGGGCTCGAAATCGAGGTCTTTGACATCAACACCGGCAAGGCGCGTCCAACGGCCACCCTGTCCGGCGGCGAGACCTTCATCGCGGCACTGGCCCTCGCGCTTGGGCTAGCCGATGTGGTCGAGAGCCTGTCGGGTAAAATACGGATGGATACGATCTTCATCGACGAGGGCTTCGGCAGTCTCGACACCGAGAACGGGGCGGGCACGCTGGATCAAGTGATTCAGGTTCTTGCTGCGCTGACAGAGGGCAGCCGGGCTGTGGGCCTGATCTCGCACGTCGGACTGGTGCAGGAGGCTATACCACAAGGCTTCTACGTGCGTTCGACCCCAAGCGGCAGTCGGGTCGAGGAAAGAAAGGGACTGGGATGACGGACCGCTGGTATTACCGCAGGGAGCACATCCGCCGACTGTCGAGGGGGCGAACAGTCTCGGTCTGCGGCGTTTGGGCACTTCGGGGCGATCGCGGAGGTAGGAAGGGCGCATGCTTCAGGCGGAATTGTCCCGTTTGCGGTGCGCTGATCGTAAGCGTGGGCATGCCCAGAGGGGGGTGGGTCCACTTTGAGTGCGGCAAAGGCCTGACACGCATTAAACACCCGTGTCTGCACCTTGGCGAAGGTATGAGCAGGCGGCGCGACGAGGACACACCGGACCTTTTTGAGGCGAGGCTGTAATACCGAATATTCTCTTTTGTAGCTTGCGGACAGTTGGCTCCAAACCCACATCTAGACTCTCTAAGCAAACCAAACACCACATGGAGGTTATTATGGCGGTGAATCGTAAAGGAACTTCAACCAAGGTTGCCTCGCTTGCAGCAGACACCCTCTTCAAACATGGCTCTTCACAGATCGCCCGCAAGCTTGCTGGTTCGGCGTTGTCTCAGTCCAATACCAATCGACAAACAGGTGCGAAAATGGAAGACCTCGCTTCAAAGGTACTTCGCAGCGATCGCTACTCTGAAAGGACAAAGGCACTTGCCGGTTCGGTGTTGTCCCAGTCAAACAAGAAGCGCTGATTGCAAACGGTAAAGCAACGGTTTCGAGCTCAAGCGCCACTGTCCAGTTTCTCCAAGCTAAGCCGTGTCTCTGGAAAATAGCGCTTAGGGCATATCATGAACAAACATAAATCATTTTGAGTTGAGCAGATGCGGGCATTCATTTCTTATTCTCACAACGACAAGGCTGCACTTGACCGGCTGCACGTCCACCTTAAGAACCTTACGAGGGAAGGGCGTATTGAGACCTGGTATGATCGTAATATCTTGGCCGGCAGTGAACTGGACGCCGAGATTGAACGGGAACTGGAGGCGTCCGACCTGTTCCTGCTCCTAGTGAGCCCCGACTTCATCGCATCCGACTACTGTGTCGAGCGTGAAATGAGGCGAGCGCTTGAACGCCACGCCGCCGGGACCGCCCGTGTGGTGCCGATCATCGTGGAGGAATGCGATTGGAAAGCGATGAGTGAGTTGCGGCAACTCAAGGCCGTGCCGACGGACGGCAAGGCGATCAGCGCATGGGCCAACCCGAACACCGCCTACCTAAACGTAGTGCAGGAGCTTCGACGCATCATCGAAGCTGAAGGTGTACCTGCGGCTGCGGTGAAGGCCGCTCATGAGCCGTCTGCCTTACGCCCCGCAATGGCACGCTACCGCGCAAAACGACAGTTCGACCACATCGACAGGGATGACTTCCGCGATGCTGCCTTTGCCACCATAAAGGACTACTTCCAACGAGCGATCATCGAAATCGATTCAATCGAAGGATTGCGCGGTCGTTTCGTTGAAAGAAGCGCGACCTCCTTTGGGGCAATAATTGTCAACGGCGGACACCGAAATGGTACGGCCCACATCTCGGTACACTGTCGTAGCTCGCAAGTCGCTCTGGGCGACATTTACTACTCGTTTAGCGAAAATGCTGGCGACAATACGGCAAACGGCGGCTTCAACATTTCAGCCGATGATTACGAGCAGTTCCTGATCCAAACCATGAACATCTTCGGCAAAGCTGACGAGCGGCTGTCGCCAGACCAAGCGGCAGAGGTACTCTGGAACCAGTTCATAGGCAACGCAGGTATCAGCTATGACTGAGCGTGTTCATTTCCGTTGCAACAATTGTGGGCACCGCTTCGAAGTCGAAGTGCTTGATGAGTACGAGCGTCGCGAGGCTCGCCGTGAAAAACGTCCGACCACCGCGGTGCATTGTCCCGAATGCCACCGAACCGATATCCGGCGGGGCTGGGATTAACTGCTTGTAAGGGAGACCACGTATGCGAAGCACTTTGAACGCCAAATCAGCGGTTCTCGCCGAGGAGCCGAAAGGTACGCTGTTTCTCCTAAAGAGATACGGTCATCAGCCGATCTTTGGCATCAAACTTTCCGAACCATTGGATCAGCCTAACGACAAGCCGACAATTCTGTTTTTGAACCCTGATTTCGGGCGTGAAGGCGAAGTCGATTGGAATCGGATATTCCAGTGGGAAGCGGACGAGTGGTGTGTTTCTTTCGGGACGGACTGGATAATACAGCCTGATTTCGCGGCATCTTCGCTGTCTGAGATGAACGATCCGCAGCAAGAGGCATGTTTGACGATCGGACCACAAGGCATTCATTTCCGCGCGGCACCTGGTGAAGGATTTCGAGCCACCTATCGCCACTTCATCCATGTTGACACCTTGGATCCGGTGAAGGATCTCGGAAATGCCGCCTTCCACCTCAACGGGTACCGAATCTTCTTGAACCGAGAGGATTGGAATAATGGGCGCCCCCCGATCTTTCAGCACGGCGTCTAGGAAACGCGGGGCTATTCAACAGCCAGTGTACCTGTGAAGCTAGGAGCTTATACTTGCTGTGTCACAGGGGGATCGCCGCACCAACCGTGAATGACCGTTTCACCGGTATCGCTGCACTCGAGACGTCGGCAATTCGCTTTCAATCCGTTACCGCGTAACGGCGTCATTCACCCGGCAGATAGAACTCCGTAATCCCCCGCTTCCCGTCCGCGCGCCCAAGCTGCACAATCACATCGATCGACTTCCGGATGTATTCGCGCACCTCGGCGAAGGTCAGCGGTGTGCCTGCCTGCAGTACCATGATCGCCAGCCGGTCGATTGCCAGTTCGGCAGTCTCGGCATGGATCGTGGAGACCGACCCGCCGTGGCCGGTATTGATCGCCTCGAGATAGGTCAGGGCCTCGGCGCCGCGCAGCTCGCCGACGATGATCCGGTCGGGTCGCATGCGGAGGGAGGCCTGAAGGAGGGCGTTGGCGCTGCGTTGCGACCCGGCACGTCGGTCGGCCAGGAGGGCGACAGTGTTCGGCTGGCCGGGGAAGAGCTCGAAAGCGTCTTCGATGGTGATGAGCCGTTCGTGCTCGCTCGCATGCGTCAGAAGATGGCGGCGAAAGTGGTCTTGCCGGTCGAGGTGCCGCCGCTGATCAGGACGTTGAGCCGCGCCTCGACCAGGGTTTGCAGCGCGACCTCGAGGTTCTCTTCGGCGAGACTGGCAATGTTTTTCATCTTCTCGGCGCGGAGCGCATCGAGCGAGACGGCCTTGCCGAAGAGATAGGTCGGGGCATAGTCCCTAACACTGCCCGAGGCGAAGAGCCGGATGGTGATGGAGGCGCCGCGATCGATGGCGGGCGGCACGGCGACCTGGACCCGGAGCGGGCGGCCCGCATATTCCACATTACCAGAGACGAGAGGGTTCTTTTCAGAGACGCGGGCCTTGGCGTCGCCGACGATGGTCTGGGCCATGTTGAGGGCTGTGGTGCGATCCACGGTCTGGCCTTCTTGGCGCATGCTGGCGTCGCCCGCGGCCTCGAGCCAGACCTTGCCGTCCGGGTTGATCGCGATCTCGACCACGTCGTCACGCCGCACGAGGTCGCGAAACGGATCGAGATATCGCTCGAGGTATGAGGCTGGTGATGCCTGATCCATCAGTAAATCACCACATCCCGGTCCACGAGCACGGTCACCGAGGCCCCCTGATCGACATAGATCGTCGGCGCGATCGACACCTGATCGGCGATGACCGAACCGACCGCATCCTGAAGATCGCTGCCGACATCGCCCAGAACGATGCTGGTCGTCTCATTGTTGGCGCTTTCCGTCGCCACGGCCGGTGCCGCCCCAATCACGGAAATCAGTGCCGCGACGCCGAAGCGTTCGGCAAACTTGGTGTCGACAAGACCGGTGAGGCCCGAGCGGCCGAGCTGGTCCCCGCCCACTGCGGCGATTTCCATCGAGGTGCCGTCCGGCGGGTTCTGTCGCAAACTTCTCGGTAGGATTTGAGAGGCTGGTCGCTGGACATAATTATGCTGCCAAGTCCGCGAAGGTCTGAAAGGCACCGGCACCATTCGCCGGGATCTGCCCCTTCTGGATCATGTGCGCGACCTCGATACCAGCGATGGTGGCTTGGGCCGAATGAAAAGCCTTGAAGCCCATCATCGGTCTTGTGATCCGCTTGATGAAGCGATGATCCTGCTCGACGATGTTGTTCAGGTATTTGACCGGTACTGTTGCAAATTTTTGCGGGCTTTCGCTTTGGGCTCTAATTTGCGACAGACGGTTACGACAAACAAGCAGCAGGATGTTTCGGTGACGGTAAATTTCAAAGGCGCGCACTATCCGAAATCCGTGATCTTGCATGCCGTTTTCTTTTACGTCCGCTACGCGGTGTCTTATCGTGATCTCGAAGAAATTTTGGCTGAGCGCGGTGTTGCCGTTGATCATACGACCCTCAACCGCTGGGTTGTAAAATACTCCCCCGAGATCGCCACCAATGCGCAGCGCCAAAAGCGCAAGTTGGTCGGAACTTGGCGTGTAGACGAGACTCAGAGTAATTGAGCGACTGCTCTCTAGGTCGGTGCATAATGGCACCGATGCAATGACAGGAGAGCAAAATGGAAAAGTGCTGCGTGGGTTTGGACGTCTCAAAAGACGAAACGTCGATTTGTGTTCGAAATCTATCGGGTGACGTGTTGTCCACTGCTCGGGCAGTTACAGATCCCGATG